>DATAXU010000112.1:0-15098 GCA_036272955.1 Verrucomicrobiia bacterium | reverse complement strand
TTATCGGTCACGATCGACGGCCCAGGAACTACTTCGCTCACCAACAACCAATATCTGGTTCAAGGCTCCTCCTATTCAATCACCGCCACCCCAAAAAAAGGCGACTTCTTTTTCGCCTGGACCGAGGGCTTGTCCATATCTCGCAACGCTGCGATCAGTTTCACCATGACAAGCGGAATGGCGATCACAGCAATATTCGTTTCCAATGCGTTGCCCAATGCCCTTTCGATCACTTATCCCGTCGCCAACTCCCAGTTGACCACAAATAATTTTACGTTGACGGGCAAAATCGCCGCCTCCGTCGCCAATCCCCAAATCACCTACCAGATTTTTTCAAACGCGGCCGCGGTCAACCTCCCGCAAGGCGCTCTCATTACCGGCACGAACTGGTCCGTTCCCCTCTCCTTAAGCCCCGGAACTTATTCTGTCGTTGCCGTGGCGTCCGATTCATCGGGCAGGCACACGATGGCCTCTGAGACATTCAAGATAAATATGTATCCCAACATTGCGGGGAATTACTACGGGATCTTCCTTCCCACAAACAATACTCCCTTCGCTACAAACGTCACCACTGACCTCGCCGGCTACTTCTCGGTGACGCTGTCTTCCTCGGGCATGATGAGCGGATCGCTGCAATTCCCTCTTCGCACCTTTAGCCTGCCCTTCCAACTCCCCCCGTCGGGAAACACAGGAATCCTCGAAGGCTACGGATTCGATGGAACTTCCGGTCCGTTGGTTTATTTCGACATAGCTTTTGATTTGACCAATGGCACCGACACCGCGACCGGTTGGGTTTTTTGGCTCGGAACTTTCTCTCCTGTTACCCTGTATCGCGCGGCCACAAAACTCCCCACCAACACCGTGGCTGGCAAATACATCCTCAATTTTGCCACGATCACCAATCAAACCGGCTCCGGCCCGACAAATGACGGTTACGCAACCCTTTCAATCGCCCCCGGCGGAACGTTGACGCTCGGCGGAACCTTGGCCGACAATTCGACCTTTTCGCGCACCACCGGCGTTTCCAAAAACGGCATCTGGCCCGTTTACGCTCCTCTCTATAGCGGTGGTGGGATGCTCATCGGTTGGGAAACCAATGTCATCGGGTCAGCCACCAACACCGCCGGATCGACCGGCGTGCTCTATTGGCTCAAATCCAAAAACACTGGAACCTATTTTGCCAAGGCTTTCACCCTCGTGTCTTCTTCAACCGGCACCAATTACGTCGCGCCGCCAAATGGCTCTCAATATAACGTCGTTTTCAGCGGCGGCACCGTCACGACGCCCCTGACCAATTTGCTCACCGTAAAATTGGGCAAATTAGTCCCCGCCGCCAGCGCCCCGGACAGGTTGACAATCACCCTCGGCGCAGCCGGTGGCATCACAGGAACCATTTACAATCCTGCTCACAAAGTGACGCTCTCGATCAGAGGCTCTTTCAACAACCCCTCGATAGGCGGCTCAGGATTTATACTGGATACAGACGGCCAGTCCGACCCGTTCTATATTACTCCCGTTCCGTGAGAACTCTCGTCATTGCCACTGGCAATGCTCACAAGACCGTCGAAATCCGGCAGATCCTGGGCGAAAATTTTTCCTTTCGCACAGTGGCGGATTTTCCCGCCGCCCCTGCCGTTGTCGAGGATGCCGATACATTCGAGGGCAACGCCGCAAAGAAAACCCAATCGCTGGCGCGCTGGCTGCCCCGCAATCTAGTCGCCGCGGATTCTTACGTTCTCGCCGATGATTCCGGTTTGGAAGTCGATGTCCTCAACGGCGCCCCGGGAGTCCACTCCGCGCGGTTTGCCTCCGGGAGCGCCGCCGCGTCCAATTCCCCGGATTCCGCCAACATCGCCAAACTCCTTCGCCTGCTGGACGGCGTCCCGCCGGAAAAACGGACCGCCCGTTTCCGCTGCGTCCTGGCGCTTTGCACACTCGCCGATAACGCGCCGTTTTTTTTCGAAGGCGCTTGCGAAGGCCGCATCACCGCCGCGCCAACCGGTTCGGGAGGTTTCGGCTACGACCCGATTTTCGTCCCGGAAGGCTACGACCGCTCATTCGCGGAACTCGGAGAAAGCATCAAAAATAAAATAAGCCATCGCAGCCGCGCTTTGGAAAAACTTCGCCAGTTCCTTGCTTAGTTAGTTAAGGTATTTCTGCTTTTCCAATTCTTCGTGAGCTTCGTGAACTTCGTGGTAGCAAGTTCCGCTGACTTTTAGGCGTTGATTCAACGTATGATCAGGCGCGCCATTGAAGTGCATCGCCAGGAACTACTCCGCGTCCTCGCCCCAGCGCGGAGCCAGCTTGTGTTCGATTCCCAGGTGATCCAGCACCCGCCCCACCACGGTATCCACCACTTGCTCAATCGTCGCGGGCCGATGATAAAACGAAGGATTCGCCGGCAGAATCGTCGCTCCCGCCAGCAGTAACAATTCAAAGTTCCGCACATGCACCAGGCTCAATGGCGTTTCGCGCGGCACCAGTATCAACTTCCTTTTCTCTTTCAACGTGACGTCCGCCGCGCGCAACAAAACGTCCTCGCTGAACCCGTGTGCGATCCGCCCCAGCGTCCCCATCGTGCAGGGAATGATGACCATCGCATCCACCGGGTTGGAACCGCTGGCAAACGGAGCGTTCATGCTCTTAAGGCTGTGGGTGCGCACTCCCTCCGGCAGGCGCAAACCTTCGGGCAATTCCTGTTTCAGCACAACTTGCGCGTAATTGCTGAGCACCACATGGATCTCATGCCGCCGCGCGTCCAAATTATCCAGAAGCCGTTGCGCGTACAACGCCCCGCTCGCGCCCGTGATGGCAACAAGAATTCTCACCGCTCAATTCTCTCCTGTCAACCCGCGCAGGTAGGCAAAGATCAACTCTGGCAATTCCTCGCTGTAACCGCCTTCCAGCACGCTGAATGACGGGACCCCCAGATTCCGGATCGTTTCCCCCAGCCATTGGTAGTCGCCCGCCTCCAATCTCTCGTCCGCCAGCGGATCGCCCTTATAAGCATCGAAGCCCGCGGAAACTCCCACCATATCCGGACGGAATTTTTTCAACTCCTCAAATCCCCGCCCCAAAACGGCCCGATACTCCTCAGCCGGCGTCCCCGGCGCCACCGGAAAATTGAAACAATTGCCGCCCCTGTTGTGCCGCCCCGTCCCAGGATAGGCCGGATATTGATGAATGGAAATAAACGCCATCCCCGGTTTATCAAGAAGTATTTCCTCCGTCCCGTTCCCGTGATGAACGTCAAAATCGAAAACCGCCACCCGCTTGAACCCCGCCGCCTGCGCTTCCAGAGCCGCAATGGCTATTGAATTGAGATAGCAAAAACCCATCGCCCGGCTCCCCGTCGCATGGTGTCCCGGCGGTCGCATCAGACTGAACGCCCGCCCTGCGGCCCTGGCCGCTGCCAACGCCGCCAGCGCCCCGCCCGCCGACCGCCGCGCATGTCCCAAAATTCCCGGATGCGCCGGCGTGTCGCCGTCAAAATCACAGGCGGATTGCAACCCTTCCAAATGCTCCCGGGTATGAGCGCGAAGAATCGACGCGTCGCTCGCTTCCCCCGGAGTTGTCCATGCCAGCTTGATTTTATCCTGGTTCTTCAGAAACTCCACCGTGCGGCTGATCCGCTCCGGCCGCTCCGGGTGTCCGCGCGCCGCATATTCGGTGCAGCGCGGGTCGGTGATGATGGTCAGGCCCAAGGTCTAATGACGCTTCTCATCCACGTCGATATAATCCACAAACGTTCGAATCTCGTCGCGGTTACCCAGGCCGGCCTCTTCCTTGCGCGTTTTCAATCGCGCCTTCATCGCCTCATCTTCCTCGCCGTGATTGAGCACATACTTGGCAAACGCAGCCTTTTCGGATTCGGATTTTTTGACGTTTTTCGCCACCCAATCCGCCACCTCCCCGTCCGTCGTCGTGTTTTTGACCACCGCAATGAACGCATCGGCCTGGACGCCCGCGACTTTAAGCCACGCCCCATCGAAGCCACCGGTGAAGTTCTTCTGGTAATCGGGGTGCAACTTGCCTGCCAGGTGCAGCCGGATTTTATCCACGAACCGGGGCAAGTGAACCCAGCCCGACATCATTTCGCGCGGACTGCGCGGGTAAATAAGTTCTGGCATATGCCGCATTTTCCAGCAACGCCGCCCCCCTGTCAATGAAACCTTGTCCGCCGCCGTTAAAAAAGTGCTTGAGTTCCCATTATATTGTGTTATTACGCTCTTATGTGCCTTAAGCCGTCTCGAGGCGTGTTCTTTGACATCACGGGCCTGAATCGCAGCCAATCAAGTTCAGCCGTGTCCAATCAAGCTGAATCAAGGTTAATCAAGGCAGTTGCCAATCAAGGCAGTCGCACCAATCAAGGTTAATCGCGGTTTGCGCTTCGATTGTCCTTGGACAGTTTTTGTCCAGGCTGGTATCGTAGAATTCCGCCAGTTAGGTTATAATACACAACGACGGACCCTGTGAATCCTCACGACGACAGTGGAATTATTCAGTTGCGACGCGTTCTGGCTGAACGGTTTCCGCATGTCCGCACCTGGTCGAGACTCCCCCCGCCCAAAATCCCTCCCATCCGGCCAACAGGTCTCCACCATCTGGATTCCTTGCTCCAAGGCGGCTTGAGCGAAAGTTCCATCACCGAGTTTGTCAGTCCCGGCTCTGGCGCCGGCTCCGCTTTACTCCTGCGCGCATTGCTCTGGCAAACCCGCCAAACCGCCCAGTTCATGGGCTTGATCGATGGCGCCGACTCATTCGACCCCACCGGTCTGCCGCCCTCCATTTTGTCGCGGCTTTTTTGGGTCCGTTGCAAAACCGCCGAGGAAGCCATGAAGGCGACAGACATTCTCCTGCGCGACCGCAATTTGTCCCTGATCGTGCTCGATTTGAAAATGAATCCCGCCGCCCAATTGCGAAAAATCTCCGGCACAACCTGGTATCGGCTCCAACGCATCGCCCGCCAAAGCGCCACCGCGTTCGTGGCAGTCACACCCCATCCCATGGTTCCCAGCGCCGAGACTCGCATCGTTCTGGAAAACCGCTTCACGTTGGATGCCCTCTCCCAGGACGAATCGCGATTGCTCGCCGAATTGAAATTCGATCTCACGCGCGCCCCCGGCGAAGAAGCCCAGGAAGTCGCCGGCTGATCAAGCATATGTTTGCCGTCATTCACATTCCGGATTTTCAATTGCAGGCCGCATTGCGGCTCGAGCCGGAATTGCATCGCCGCCCGGTCGTTTTGCTGGAGGACACACCGGTCAAACCCGTCGTCTTCCAATTGACCGATGCCGCCCGCGAAGCCGGAGTTTGCCGGGGCCAGACCACCACCCAGGCAATGGCGCGCTGCCGCGAAGTCATCGTTAAAACACGCGCCCGCGCCCGCGAGGATACCGTCACCGCCATGCTCCTCCAATGCGCCTACGGCTTTTCCCCCGCAATCGAGGCCACCGCCGAAGGCGTTTGCACGCTGGATTTAAAAGGGCTTTCCACGGCCGATGATCCTGAGAAATGGGCGATTGTTCTTCTTGACTCGTTGCGACAACTGCAATTGCGCGCGCAAATCGGCGTCGCTGAAACGCCGCATCTCGCGTTGCTCGCCGCAAAACAGGCCCGCCCGTTTCTTTTCGCCCAAAATGCGGATTTCTTCGTAAGCGCTCTCCCGCTCGAAGTTTTGGGGCCTTCCGCCGCCATGTTGGAAATTCTGGAAATGTGGGGCATCAGAACAATCGGCGCATTTCTTCAAATCGGAAAGGAAAACCTCGCCGAACGCCTTGGCCCCGAAGCCGTCGATTTGTTCGATTCGGCCTCGTCCCGCCAAATCCGTCCCCTCAATCTCGTCGTTCCCGCCGAAACATTCGAGGAAGCGATGGACTTCGAGCAGCCCGTCGAATCCCTCGAACCGCTCCTGTTTGTCCTGCGCCGTTTTATCGAGCAACTGGTTTGCCGCCTGGAAATGTTTTATTTGGTCGCCGCCGATTTGCAACTCCGCCTCGGCCTGGCTTCCGGCGATCCATACAAACGCCTGTTCGTCATTCCTTCCCCGACGCGCGACGTCGAGACGCTTTTCCGCATGTTGCAAACGCATTTGGAAAATGTCCGCACCGACGCCCCCATCTCTTCGCTAAAACTAGGCGCAAGGCCCGGCCAGGCGGCCAATTACCAATTCGGCCTTTTCAACGCCGCCTTGCGCGACCCCAACCAATTTCACGAAACACTCGCCCGTCTCAGCGCCCTGTTGGGAACCGACCGCGTCGGCACTCCTCACCTGCTGGAAACGCACCGGCCGGACAGTTTTCGCATGGACCTTGAGGGGCTCACCACTCCGCGCGACGAAGATTTGTCCATCCCCCAAACTCAGGAGCCGTCCATCGGCCTGGCGCTCCGTCGATTCCGCCCTCCCTTGCCCGCGATAGTCGAAATGCGCGCGGAGAAACCCTCCCTTTTGCGCAGCGCCGCGTTCATCGGCCCCATTGCGGGCGTCCGCGGTCCTTGGCGCATCTCCGGCCAATGGTGGGACCGCCAGGCCTGGTCGCGCGACGAATGGGACATCCAAACCGGCGATGGCGGCCTGTTTCGCCTCGCCCGCCAGGAAGAACAATGGTTCGTGGACGGTATTTTTGATTGACAATGTACATCGAACTCCACGCGCGCAGCGCCTTTAGTTTCCTCCGCGGAGCTTCTTCGCCGGAGGAAATGGCTGCCGTCGCCGCAAGCCTCGGCATCGAAGCGATGGGCCTTTGCGACCGCGATGGCGTCTATGGCGCGCCCCGTTTTTTCAACGCCACCCGCCAAAACGCCATCCGCCCCATCATCGGCGCCGAAGTCTCGATGGAAGACGGCTCGGTCCTGCCGGTGCTGGTGGAAAATCGCGCCGGTTACCAAAACCTCTGCCGCCTTCTCTCCCGCGCCCATCTCCGCGCTCCCAAGGGCCAAAGCAAAGTCCGCTGGAGCGAATGGCCCGAATTCGCCGAAGGCTTGGTCGCCCTGACCGGCGACGAGGAAGGCCCGCTGGTTCGCGCAATCAGGGCCGCCCGGGTGAACATTCGCGGCGCGCAAAAACCCTCCCACGTCATCGAACAACTTTTGCGAATTTTCGGCCGCGACCACCTGTTCGTCGAAATACAGCGCCACTACCTGCGCGGCGAAGAAATTGTTAATACCACCCTGGTCCACCTCGCCCGCGAACTCGCGCTCCCTCTGCTCGCCACAAACGGCGTCCTCCACGCCCGCCCGGCCGGTCGCGCCGCCCTCGATGTTTTCACCTGCATCCGTCATCACACGCATTTGGATGTCGCCGGATGTCTCCTCGCGCCAAACAGCGAACGCTTTTTGAAATCCCCCGCCGCGATGGCCGCCTTGTTCCCTGATCTCCCCCATGCTGTTGACAACACCCAACGCCTTGCCGACCGCCTTCGTTTCAATTTGTCCGATCTCGGCTACGAATTCCCCCGTTACCCTGTCGCCGCCGGCGAAACCATGGACGGCGCGCTTCGCCGGCAAACTCTCGCCGGGGCCGCGCGCCGTTACGACGGTTCGATTTCCCCCAAAGTTGCCGCTCAAATCGGGCATGAGCTGGCCGTCATCGAAAAACTCGGTTTTGCCGGCTATTTTTTGATCGTGGCGGACCTCGTTAAATTTTGCGCCGAAAACAATATCATGGCCCAGGGCCGCGGCAGCGCCGCCAACAGCACCGTCTGTTTCTGCCTTGGCATCACCGCCGTGGACCCTCTCAAATACAACACGCTCTTTGAGCGTTTCCTCAGCGAAGGCCGCAAAGGCTGGCCCGATATTGATATTGACCTCCCCAGCGGCGACCGCCGCGAAAGCGTCATCCAGGAAGTCTATCGCCGCTATGGCAAACTCGGCGCCGCCATGACCGCCAACGTCATCACCTATCGCGGACGCAGCGCCGCCCGCGAAATCGGCAAAGCGCTCAATTTTTCCACCGACATGCTCGACCGCTTTTCCAATCTTTTTGCCAACGGCGATTTTCCGCACACAATGGAATTGGCCGACCAAATGGCCCAGGCCGGCTTGCCCCAGGACCACCCGCGCGTCCCCGCTTTCGTCGCGTTGTACTCTCAAATTTATTCCTTGCCGCGCCATCTCGGCCAGCATTCCGGCGGCATGATTATTTGCCAGGGCAAACTCGATTCCATCGTTCCCCTGGAAAATGCCTCCATGCCCGGACGCGTCGTCGCCCAATGGGACAAGGACGATTGCGAGGACCTCGGCATCATCAAGGTCGATTTGCTCGGCCTCGGCATGATGTCCGTCTTGCAGGACGCCATCGAATTGACACACCACCGCGGCCACCCGGTGGACATCGCAAAAATTCCCAACGACGACACCGCCACTTTCAAAATGATGTGCGAAGCCGACACGATCGGTGTCTTCCAAATTGAAAGCCGCGCCCAAATGGCCACCTTGCCCCGCCTCAAGCCCGCCTGTTTTTACGACGTCGTCGTCGAAGTCGCGATCATCCGCCCCGGCCCCATTCAAGGCAACATGGTGCATCCTTACCTCGCTCGCCGCGCCGGGCGCGAGCCGGTGGTTTATTACGACGAGCGCTTGCGTCCCGTCCTGGAGCGCACTCTCGGTGTCCCGCTTTTCCAGGAACAACTGTTGCAAATCGCGATGGTCATGGCCGATTTCTCCGGCAGCGAAGCCGAGGAATTACGCCGCGCCGTCAGCTCTTATCGCTCCGGCGAGCGAATGCAAAAAGTCACCGCGAAAATGCGCGCCAACATGATCGCCAAAGGCGTCCCTCTCGAAACCGTGGAAAACATCGTCCAATCCGTCGCCTCATTCGCCCTCTATGGATTTCCCGAGTCCCACGCCATCAGCTTCGCGATCCTCGCCTACGCCAGCGCGTGGTTGAAGACGCATCGCGCCCCGGAATTTTATTCCTCCCTGCTCAACAACCAGCCCATGGGCTTCTATTCCTCCGCCACGATTGTCCGCGACGCCAAACGCCACGGCGTCAAAGTCCGCCCCGTCTGCGCCGCGCGCTCCGAATGGTTGTGCGTCATAGAGCCGGACAACGCCATCCGCCTCGGCCTCTGCGTCGTCCAGGGAATGCGCCAGGAACACGCCCGCCAAATGTTGGACGTGCGCCGCCGTGTTCCATTTATATCCATGGAAGATTTCAAATGGCGTTGCGGCCTGAATAAAAACGAATTGCGCACGCTAGCCGACATCGGGGCATTGAATTGCCTCGCCCGCCATCGTCGCGACGCCCTCTGGCAGGTCGAAAAAGATAGCCTTGACCATGATTTGTTTGCCTGGGCTGCCCGCCATTCCCACTCGGAAGACCAAACATCTCCACTCCCCGCAATGGATCCCGCCGAACGTTTAAGAGCCGATTACCGTGGAACGAACATGACCACAGGCCCCCATCCCATGGCCCTTGTGCGCTCGCAACTGCCCGGCATATGGACCGCGACCGATCTTCCCAAAGCCCGCAACGGCCAAATCGTTCGGATCGCGGGAAACGTGATCTGCCGTCAGCGTCCCGGCACCGCCAAAGGTTTTGTATTCATCAGTCTCGAAGACGAAACCGGCGTGAGCAACGCCATCGTCACTCCCCGACTCTTTGAAAAATTGCGCCTGGTAATCACCCAGGAACCCTTCCTGGAAATCGAAGGCCCCCTACAAAATACAGACAACGTAGTCGTCGTAAAAGCCCGCCGCATCATCGCCATGCCCCAAACCCGCCTAGCCTCAACCCCATCCCACGATTTTCATTAGTCTAACCCCAGACTTCTGCTTGACGCAGTTGCTTCAACAGCAATTGCTCCAACGAAGTATCCGAGCTGACACTAAAGAAACTCATTCCCCGCCCCTGGCAAAATTCCCGCAGCCGCTGGCAAAAATTCCGCACAGTTTGCTGATACGCCTTCAGCCTGTATTTTCCAAAAGTCACCTCCTGCAACCCGCCGCTTTCCGAATCCACCAGGCGCAAGTCCCCATACGTCGGCGGGTTCAATTCCTCCGGCGCCAGGATTTGCACAACGTTCACTTGAAATCCCCTCCCGGTCAGCGCGTTTAATCCGGCTTCATATCCCGCCGGATCCAAAAAATCGCTCAACACCAGCGCCACTCCCGTTTGCCGCGCCGAAAGCGCGCCGCGCCGAAGCTCTTCGTTCAAATCCGCCCCTCCCCGCGCCGTCAGTTGTGAAATGTTTTGAAAAAATTGCATCGCGGATTTGCGCCCGCGCACCGCGCGCAACCCTCCCCGCGCCGCCGATTCCGCGCTGAGTGCCGCTGCGTCCATTCCCTGCGCTTGCGCCTCCCGGTTCGGAAAAATATGCACCGTCACCCGGTCAAATCCGCACAAAGCCACATACCCCGCCGCCGCCGCAACCTGCCGCGCAAAGTCGAATTTCGGCGGCGTGCCAAACGTCATGGATTCGGAGGCGTCGAGAAAAACGCGCACCGGCAATTCGCGTTCTTCCTCGTAAAGTTTGAGAAACAATTTGTCGAGGCGCCCGTAAAGGTTCCAGTCAAGATAACGAAAATCGTCCCCGGGAACGTAATTGCGAAAATCCGCAAATTCCACCGATTGCCCTCGCGCTTTGCTGCGTCGCTCGCCCTTGGCCGAACTTTTGGATCGTCGCGCCGCCAGCAGTTGGAATTGTTCCAGCCGCCGCAAAAGTTCAGGAGTCAGCAGCGCCATGTTGCCTCGTCACGCCTCGACCGCGGCGGCGTCCTTCGGCACGTCTTTGAGAATTTGCGAAATGACCTGGTCGGTCGTGATCCCTTCCGCCTCCGCCTCGAAATTCAAAATCAACCGATGCCGCAACGCCGCCGTCGCAACCGATCGGATGTCCTCGAAACTGACATTGAACCGTCCGCGCGCCAGCGCCCGCACTTTCGCCGCCAGCAAAAGCGTCTGGCCTCCGCGCGGACTGCTCCCGAAGCGCAGGTATTGATTGGCAATGGGCGCCGCCGTCTCCGTTTTCGGATGCGTCGCCAGCACCATCCGCACCGCGTAATCCTTCACGTGCGTCGCCACCGGCACCTGCCGCACCAGTTTTTGCAGCTCGATGATTTGTTCCTTCGCCAGCACCCGCGCCAATTCCTGCCGCCCCCCCTCCGTCGTGCGCGTCAATACTTCCGTCAATTCCTCCCCCGACGGATATCCCACGATTAATTTGAAAAAGAACCGGTCCAACTGCGCCTCCGGCAGCGGATACGTCCCTTCCTGGTCAATGGGATTTTGTGTGGCCAGCACAAAAAACGGCTCCGCCAGCTTCCGGATTTCGCCCCCGGCGGTCACCGATTTTTCCTGCATCGCCTCCAGCATCGCCGATTGGGTTTTAGGCGTCGCGCGATTGATTTCGTCGGCGAGCACCAGATGGGCAAAAATCGGCCCGCGCTGAAATTGAAATTCACGCCGCCCGCTCGTCGTTTCCATGACAAGGTTCGTCCCCAGGATGTCCGCCGGCATCAAGTCGGGCGTGAACTGAATGCGATTGAAGCTCATGTCGAGCACCTCGCTCAACGTCCGCACCAAAAGAGTTTTCCCCAGTCCAGGCACTCCTTCCAACAGCACATGGCCCCCGCCAAAAATCGCCGTCAGCGTCCCATCGACGATTTCATGGTGCCCGACGATCACCTTCCCGATTTCCGAGCGGAGAGATTCGTAGGTGCCGCGGAACGATTCGATTTGCTCTTCGATATTCATCTTGGCTTGGTCAGGACTCCATTTTTAAAGGACAACTGCCAAATGCTCAATGCCCAAATTTCGGTCCGCCTTTTTTGTCTTCTTGCCTTGCGTTGCCAAATGAGTAACCTCGGTGCCGCAAATCATAAAAGCCGTGCAAGCCGATCTCACAGACGCACCAAAGCCCAATAATCCGCTCGAATCTTTCATGCCCAAATCCTGGATCGAGGGCGGCATCGCCACTCTGGACCTCAACGGTCTCATCCTCGCCGCCAACGAGCCTCTTGCCAATTGGCTGGAGAAAAGCCTCGATTCGCTCGCCGGCCAATCGTTCTGGGACACGTTGGAAGCCCTTTCCCCCCAATGGCGCCAACCCCTGGCACAAATCCGGCAAAGCCCGCGCCCATTCGATCGCCTGAACCTCAAATTGCCATTGGGCGATTTACAACCCTCCCAATGGTTCACCCTGGAGGTCGTGCGCACGCCGCACAATATCGTCGCCCGCCTCAGTTCCACGCTGCCGCCCTTGGCCGAATTGGAGGAAGGCATCTGGGACGAACACCTGAGCAACGACGCCGCGCGCCGGGAAATGTTTGTGCGCCTCCTGCGCGCCGAAGCCCGCCTGGAGGGCCTGACGCGCCGGTGGCCCTGTGTCATTTTCAGCCAGCGTCCGGATTTCAGCCTCCAGTTCGCCAGTCCAAACATCAAGGAATTGACCGGCCTGGAAGCCGGCGATTGGTCCAGCAACCGCGGACGTTTTTGGGACCTCGTCCATGAGTCGGACGCCGCCGAATTGCAACAGCAATTCAAGCGCGCTGTTTCAACCGGCGCGGCTGTCACCAACACATACCGCATCCGCCATGCCATTACCGGGCGGGTGGCTTATATTTTGGAGCACCGGCAGCCGGCCATTTCCCAGAGCGGCCTCTTGCTCGGTTACGAAGTCGTCTGGCTGGATGTCACCCGCCAAACCATCGCGGAAAAACGGCTTTCGACCGCCGCATGGAAAGAAACGCTGGCCGTCCTGACTCTCGGGATGGCTCACGATTTTACAAATATTATCGCGGGCGTCCATTCCTTGAGCGAATCGTTTTTGAGCAGCCTCAGTCACGACCACGCGTTTTACGAGGGGCTTTCTCTCATCAAGAAAAGTTCGCTGCAAGCCAGCCAACTCGTGCAGCGCATGATCAATCTGCACCTCGGCCAGACTGGTGAACGCAATTACCATAACCTGAACGATATTGCCAACGACCTCGTCGAATTGGTCACCAAAATCCTCCCCCGCCGCATTCACGTTGTGACCGAATTGGCCTCCGCGCAGCTTCCGGCGTATCTGGACGTGGTGGAATTCCGCCAGGTCGTCATCAATTTGATGCTCAACGCCGCCGACGCCATGCCGCAAGGCGGCCGGCTGACGGTGCGAACTTCGCGCCACGAAGTCCTGCCCGCCCTGGAAAATATGAAGGGCGTCATCCCTCGCCTGCCCTGCATTTGCCTGACGATTCAGGACACCGGCAGCGGCATCAAGCACCGGCACCTCGCCTCCATTTTCGATCCTTTCTTCACCACCAAAGCCAAAGGCTCCGGCCTCGGCCTTTACAACGCCCGCATCGCAATCGAGAAACATCAGGGCGCCATTTCCGTCATGTCCGAGGAAGGCGTGGGCACCAGCTTCCAACTGTGGCTGCCGGAGGCGGATTTCTCCGAATCCAGCCGCGTTGAGGAAGCCGCCCGCCGGGCGCGCTTTGACCGCCGCAGCCTCTTGCTTCTCGGCCAGCCCGGCGAAATGCTGGACAAAACCGCCGAACTGCTGCGCTCCCATAATTATTACGTCGTGGTCCCCGCCGTGGATGACATCCTGGCGGATCTTCTGCAATCCTCGGATTACCAGTTCGCCGGAATCCTGCTGCTTGCCGAACCCAACGACCCCGCCCTCAAGTCACTCCCAGGTGAACTGCGCCAGCAGAAAAAAGACGCCAAGCTGATCCTCAAGCTCGCCGGTGGCAACCAGGATGATTTGGACGGCCAGGTCCACAAAGGCATCGACTTGCTGTTGAATCCGGACCTTTCCGAGGCCGACATGCTGCTGAAATTGAAGTCTTTTTTTGATGAAACCAAGTGAGAATCCCTCGGCCGAAGCATCGCGGCCCATCCTTATCGTTGACGATGAGGAAATCGTTTTGGTGGCATTGCGGGACACGCTCCTGCGCGAAGGCTACAACGTAGTCGCCTCTCCCCATGCCATTCATGCGATGAGCGTGCTGCGCGAGCAGGCCTTTTCGGTTGTTATCAGCGATCAGCAAATGCCCATGGTCACCGGCCTGGAATTCCTGGCCCAAGTCCGCGAAATCCAGCCCGACGCCACTCGCATTCTCATCACCGCCGTGTTGAGCCTGGCCACCGTCATTGACGCTATTAACAAAGGCGAAATTTACCGCTTCATCGTCAAGCCCTGGTTGCGCGAGGAATTGCTGGCGACGGTCAAAAACGCCGTCCAGCGGCACGAACTCATTTCCAACAACGCCCGTTTGCAAGCCGCCACGCAGGCCATGAACGAGCAGTTGAACCATCTGAACAAAAGCCTGGAAGCGCAAGTCGCCCGCGTCGCCGAACAGAATTCCCAATTGCAGGAATTCGGGCGCAATCAGGAGGAAAACCTGCGCCGCTCCGTCGAATTGTGCGTGCAAACCATGCGCACGTTTTATCCCACCCTTGGCAACCAGGCCCGGCGCGTTTCCTCGTTATGCGCCGCCATGGCCGCCAACATCGATTTATCGTCCGAACAAAAGCAGACGCTGGAAATCAGCGGCTACATTTACGACATCGGCCTGGTCGGCGTCCCACGCCAGTTAATCCGACGATGGCAGGACGACCCCAGCGGCTTGAGCGAACCCGAATGGACCCTCATCCACCAGCACCCGATCCTTGGCCAGGAACTAGCTGCTTTCGTCCACCAGTTAAAAGACGTCGGCCCGACAATCCGCGCGCATCACGAGCGTTTTGACGGCACCGGCTACCCCGACAAGTTGCGCGGTGAAAATATCCCATGGCTGGCGCGTTTGCTTGGAGTTGCAGTGGCCCACGCCGAGAGCAACCTCGATCCCCGAAGCGCGACCGAAATGATCAGCCAGGGCAGCGGTTCCGCATTTGATCCCGAGGCCGTGAGCATCTTCCTCCATTCCGCGCCGAAGGTCGTGGTCCCCGGCAAACAGCGCGTCGTGCCCCTGGAAGATTTGCGTCCCGGAATGGTCCTTGCCGAGGGAATCTACAGTGAAAACGGAATGTTGCTCATACCCGACGGCCAGCGTTTGACCGCCACCTACATCGACAAACTCAACAACTACAACCGCATCAACCCCATCTCCCAGATGTTGTTGGTTTATTGCTAAAAAAACCGAATCGTCCCAAGCCCAACAACGGACCC
>DATAXU010000111.1:0-5958 GCA_036272955.1 Verrucomicrobiia bacterium | reverse complement strand
GCCACGCGTAACGGACTCGCCCGCCCCCGCCCATAGGCGCGCCTGCGAGGTCCGAACACAACTCAAACTGTCAAGACGAAGCCTCTCGAAAACAGGAAATGTCCCAAGAATCACCCACAAAAAGTGCTATAGACCCGTATTACGAAGCGCGGTGCAAACAGGCAACACCGCCACGGAAAGGTTGCCGGGATTATTAACCGTATATGTAATAGGCGTCATGCCTGACAAATCGGTTGGCATCTTAGCGTCCGTCGAGCGATTCTTGACGATGAAAGTCCTTCCTCGTCCTAATAATCCCATAAACAAGCCAAGCTCAAACACAAGATTATCACGCGGAGAATCAGTCCTTTCGTCCTTGCTGATGACTTGGTCATCATCAGAAAAAACAAACGCTGCGAAGTCGGATTCGTTGACCTTTGCAAGCACCGCGTCGATCGTTATTCCTGAAGGCCCAAAAACGCCCTGGGTCGATATATTTACGACAAAAGGATCATGTTGCAGGCCCGCCTGAATCTCATTTGCAATACTCAGGCTGCGTGTTGAACAGCCAAGAAAAACCACCGGCTTTACGTTAGGCGCTCTATGAAGGTGGTCTCTCCGCCTCAATCTTTCCACAGTTAAAAGAGTGATGGGCTCCCATATCTGCGGAAATTCACTTGCTATGCTATTGAATACGCCTTCAGACACCTTGAGCAATACCACATCATTTTTTGCGACAACGGTTGCAGACCGAACGGAAGTTGGATCAACCACCCCCATTTCTCCAACGGATATTCCGGGGCCACGAGTGGCCACCAATCTTTGGTTAATTGATATGACAACTTCACCCGCAAGTACCAGGTATAGATCACTATCTGTGGCCCCCTGTTCAATAATCACCTGGCCAGCGCCATAGAAGACGAGCTCTCCTTGCGCCGCGAGCTTGATTGCCATTTCCGCATTATGTTTGACGAGCAGATTATTTTTCAGCGTCTCTACGAGAAGCTCATTTCCTCCTGCGCCTTGGAATCGGTTTTTCATATCTACACCACCGTCAAGATTAAGGATTATTTGAAGGCGCCATCGTAAAGCATAATCCTTATATCGTCCACATTTTGTTGGAACCCATCTCATAAATCGGCGACGGGTGCATTGCCGAGGATTTGCCGAGCATCTGGGGCAGGCGCAAGGAGAGAGAATATCCGCAGCACACGAGCGATTGGGCTTCGTCCAGCCAGCGCCCAATGACGAATGCCGTCGTTACATCCGGGTATTACAATCGGGTAACCACCCCCGCCGCGTGCCGGCAACGTTTACAGCCTCGGATCAACCGGCTCACTTTCCAACGCGAGCACTCCAAAAACGCTTTCATGCACACGCCGCAACGGTTCTTTGCGTACGAATCGTTCGAGCGCTTCCACGCCAAGGGCAAATTCACGCAGGGCCAATGATCGCTTGGTGGAAAGACCCCGCGCGCGAAGGCGTTCGAGATTTTTCGGGGCCGTGTATTCCGGACCGTATATGATCCGAAGGTATTCGCGCCCACGACATTTGATGGCGGGTTGGACAAGGCCGCGACGGCTTTTAGCGATAAAGTCCAGCGGCTTGACGACCATCCCTTCGCCGCCGGAGCCGGTAAGTTCTTCCCACCAACGGATGCCTTCCGCTTCGCTTTCAGGATTAGTCACGTCGATGACCTTGAAGGGTGTCGCAATGATGATACCCCCGGCGAGCCGGGCCAGCGTCTGCATGTGCCAGTCATGCGGTTTGTCGGCATGAACCTAGGCTTCCGTCGCCAGCAAATGAAACGGCGCGAGCTTCAGGTCGTTCACCGAGTTCACCGCCCAGCAGTAACGGCGATAGGCCGCTATATAATCCTTAACCATTTTGCCGCGGGCGACGGTGTTCGAAAGCAATTCGCCCACGTCCAGGCCGCGCGCGGCGGCGCGTTGGAGCAAATCAAGTTCATCCACGAGCGTCGCCTGCGCTGAGGCGCCGACGGCGGCATATTGCTGCTTTAATAATTCCTGCGCCTTCGCCGACCACGGCATCAATTCGCAGTCGAGGCATAGCCACTCCGTCTTGAACTCGTCCCAAAAACCGGCGCTGGTTGCAGCGCTGTGAACGAGTTTCAGAAATTCCATTTCGAACGTCTTATTGTCAAAAAACCGGCGTCCTGTCCGCGTGTAGCAGATGCCAATCCCTTCGCCGGTGACCCCAAAATATTTTCGTACGGCGTCTTCGTCGCGGCAGACAATGACAACAGCACGAGAACCCATGTGCTTCTCCTCACAGACAACGCGAGGCACACCGGCATGGCGAAAATAAGCGAACGCTTCCGCCGGATGTTCCAGCAATCCGGGGACTTGGCTTGTCTCGCTTGGTGACATGGTCGGTGCCAGGTAAATCAGCCATTTTGGATTCGCGGCGAAACGACTCATCACTTCCAGCGCAGCCGTGGCGTTCTCTTCGCGAATAGTCACATTGCCGTGCAACCGCGTGCCAATGATGCGTTTGCCCGTCACATCGGCGAGGTCGAGCAAATCGTCAATCTGCTGCTGGGAGGACAACGTCGGCGCCTGGTCCGCTGGCGGCAAAAACGGTTTGCGCGGCTCGGCGTAAGTCTTTTTGGACGGAACGGAAACAAGCTCCTTTTCGGGATAGCGCAGCGCTGTCAGCTTGCCGCCGAAAACGCAACCTGTATCGATGTTGATGGTGCGATTCACCCATTCCGACTCAGGCACGGGCGTGTGTCCATAAACCACAGCCGCCGCGCCGCGATACTCGGCCGCCCAGTTGTAACGCACCGGCAAACCAAATTCATCCGTCTCGCCGGTGGTCTCGCCAAACAGCGCGAATTCCCGTACAGCGCCGGAGCCGCGTCCCTGCATCGTCTCCTTCATGCCCGCGTGGGCAACGACCAGCTTCCCATCGTCGAGAACGTAATGACTGACGAGATCGTCGATAAATTCGGCCGCCACACGGCTGAAACCGCGATAGTGTTGTTCATAAGCTTCAAATTGCGCCAGCGAATCCGCCAATCCGTGCGTGATCTGAACATCCTTCCCCCAAATCTTCCGCATGAACTTCACATCATGATTGCCCGGAACGCAAAGCGCGCCACCAGCCTTGACCGACTCCATGACCAACCGTACCACTTCAGGAATCTTTGGCCCACGATCCACGAGATCCCCAACAAAAACCATTTTCCTGCCGCCAGGATGCTGCCACGCCCCACCAGGCTGCGCTTGGTATCCGAGCGCCGTCAGCAATTCCACCAACTCATCAAAGCATCCATGAACATCGCCGATGATGTCGAACGGCCCGTGTTCCCTCCTCAAATTATTCCAAAGAGGTTGGCGTTCGATGACAACTGACTCCACTTCCTCCAACGACTTAAGCACATGGACGTGGCGGAACCCTTCACGTTCCAATCCGCGCAAAGACCGATGCAACTGCTGCGCTTGCTGGCGAATGACGTGAGGCCCAAAATTGCGGTCGGGCCGCGTCTTATTCCGGTCATGCGCCATCCGCTCCGGCAAATCGAGCACAATGGCGACCGGCAGGCAATGAAACTCCCGCGCGATGGCCACAAACGGCTTGCGCGATTCCGATTGCACGTTCGTGGCATCCACCACAGTAAGTTTCCCCGCCGCAAGCCGTTTCCGGGCAATGAAGTGCAACACCTCAAATGCATCCGCGCTAGCCGCCTGGCTGTTCTCGTCGTCCGACACCAATCCGCGACAGTAATCCGAGGACAGAATTTCCATCGGCTTGAAATGCTTACGCGCAAACGTGCTCTTCCCCGAGCCGGACACACCGATCAGCACGACAAAGGAAAGTTCTGGAATGGTCAGCTTCATGTGTTCACGATCGAACGCTGTAAGATGGATAAACGGTCGGCGGCTCTCCTCTTTCAAACACTCCCATCTGCGTCGGCGAGCCAACCACTGCATCTTCCGGGCCGACGGGCAGGAAGCGCACGTTGTAGCCAAACAGTGCGGCGACGCGATTCGCCCATTCCAGAAACTCCGCCCGCGTCCACTCAAACCGATGGTCGCGATGACGGAACTTGCCGGCCGGAAGAGTTTCCCATTTCACGTTGTACTCGCGATTGGGCGTTGTGATGACGACGGTCTTCGGCTTGGCGCACTCGAACAGCACGCGCTCGAACGCCGCCAGGCGCGGCGGGTCAAGGTGCTCAATCACCTCGACTACGGCAGCGGCATCGAACCCACCGAGACGCTGGTCGCGATAAATAAGCGAGCCATGCAGCAGACACAGTCGCTCCTTTTGGACTGGCGGCAGCCGTTCGTAGTGCAACCGTTCATGGGCGATTTCCAGGGCGCGATGCGAGACATCCATGCCCACAATCTCAACGAATTGTTTCTCCTTGAGCAACGCTTGTAACAGCCGGCCCTCACCGCAACCCAAATCCAGGACTCGTGTCGAGCCGCTGGCTTTCAGCGCGGCCAACACAGAGCCAAGGCGTTGTTCGCTAAGGCTGATGGCGCGCTCGATGGTCTCTTCTTCAAGCGCATGATTTTCAGCCGCTTCATCGGGGTCTGGTTCACTTTCATCCACGAGTTGAGCGAGCGCGTCGTCCACCAGGCCGCGTTGGTGTTTGAGGTAGCGGCGGGTAATCGCCTCACGCTCAGCATGGGACGCAAGCCACCCCTCGCCATGCCGAAGAAGCTTTTCGACCTCGTCATCGCCGACCCAGTAGTGCTTGTCATTGTCCAGCACCGGCACAAGCACATAGAGATGAGAGAGAAGCTGTTGCAACGGGAGCCGTGCGGATAGTTCGACGCGATGATAGGCGCTGTCGCCCCAATCGGGAAAATTCTCATCCAGCGGCAACCGGTGTGCGGACACCGCGTATCCGAGAGGCTCCAACAGCTTCCGGAGCAATTCCTCGCCGCCTCGGCAGGGCAAAGCCGAAAATGTCACGTGTAAGGGCATCGGTGCGTCCACAAGCTCCGGGCGTTCCTTGCTTTTTCCAGAGAGCGCGCTTCCAAAGACATCGGCAATGGCGACACTCAAAAAAGAAGAGGCAGCGTAAGGACGATCATTCACGTACTGCTCAAGCGCGCCCCCTTCGCCGGACGGCCCGCGCCGATTTCGCACCAGACCAACCGGATCGACTTCAATCAGCAAAGCAACCGTGCAACGTTCTGTAGTGGCTTCTGGATAAAAGACATGCGCGTTGCCGAACGCGAGCGAGAACGACTGTGGACGCGCCGGATTTTTGCGGAGCAAAAACCCCAGGTCCGTCGCTGGCTCGTGCGTTGTTGTGATCGTTATTACCACGAAGGAAGATTATCAGACCCAATTAATTTTACACCAACGAATGCTGCCCCCGCTAAAATCCAACCGTTGGATTTTTAGACGTTCTTTTGCGAACTTCTCACTTCCAAATCCAATGGAAGGGGCCCCTTCCCCTGAATCAACCAATAAAACGAACGCCCCAAATGCTCCGGATGGGTCAAAGTTTGAAACTGCCGGGAGCTCTTTTCCGTCCACTCCCCAAAGCCTTCCGGCTTCACCTGCGTCCTCGCCAGTATCTGCGTCAGGAACTTCGATTGCCGCGCCAACACACCCACTCCCAACCCCTCCGCCCTCCCCGCCTCTTCCATCGCCGTAAAGTTAACGTCCGCCGTCAAATCCTGTTCCCCCGGATTCGCCAGCAGGTCCTCGCTCGGATGATGCCGGACAAAACCCCGCAAGCTCCCCCGTGGACGATCCGGGCGCAGTCCGCCCTCCGCGCTAAACCCGTAGTCAATCGCGAGCAGCCGTCCTCGACGCAATCGCCGCGCCGCCGCCCGCCACCAGTCCACAGCCACCGGCGACACCTCCGCGACAAAACCCTCCGGAAGCAAGCCCGCCAATTCCGGCCCAACCGCCGGAAGCAGCAAGGCCACCGCCGGCATTCCCAAATGCCAGGCCAGCCCATGTGCGCCACCCGTGACCTGCCATTCC
>DATAXU010000110.1:0-16085 GCA_036272955.1 Verrucomicrobiia bacterium | reverse complement strand
GTCTTCAAAAGTCTGGTCGCATTCAATATTGAAAAGGCCGAGGTTGTATAGGGATTGGCCGCAGTAAAGCCTGAAATTGCCGTTGGTCCAATTGACGGTGCCGGCATTGGTAAAGGCGCTGTTGATCTGGCTTCCGCCGGCAAGGTTGAGGATGGCGTTGGTCGGAATGTAGAGCGACGGACTCATGGTCCCGCCATACCAATTGAGGGTCGCGCCGGGCAGGGCGGTGATCTGGGCGTTGACGGCGCCGTTCCAGGAGAAAACAGCGTTGCTGGCGACCGTCACCGGAGCGTTGATCGTGCCGTTGACTGTCAACTGGCCGGTCACGTAATTTGAATTGCCGATGTTAAGGCCGTTTAATGTCAAATTGGTTGTCGAGCCGCCCTGAAAGCCGGGACCGAGAAGGATCGTGCCGCTCTCCATTTGAAGGTTTGGAATGATGTTATCAAGCAAAGTAAGGGATGCTGGACTAGTAAGGAGATAACTGCCGGGTCCGCCGAGGGAAATCTGGGGAGTCTGAGTAAAGGCGCCGCTGTAAAAGTTGACGACGGCATCTTCACCCGCGGTGAACGTACCGCTGAGGATGCCACCGTTGCCAAAAGAAAGCCCGGCACCATTGGCCGCCTGGAACTGGCCGCCAAATGAGCCGTAGCCAAAAACAATGGCGCCGGAAATTGCCTCGACCGTGCCGAGATTGGTGAATGTGACGGTGATGGAGGAGTTGCCCGTGCTCAAGGACTTGCGAAGAAGGCCGGCGTTATTGAGCCAACCCACCTGGCCGCCGTTGGGAGGGAAGAGAGACTCGTTGCACTCGATATCGATGATCCCGGCGGCGAGATTGTTGATGGAACCATCAAGGCCCGTGTCGTGGTAATTCTGCCAATTGCCCGCGCCGTTCCAGACGATATGGCCGGCATTGGTGATGGCGGCGTATTGGGCGACGGTGGCGCCATCCAGATAGAGCGTGCCGGTGGAGGCGATATTGAAAATTCCACTGATTATGCCGGATTGCCAGTGCATGACGCCGGTGAGGGTGTTGGAACCGACGAGATTGCCGCCGTTGAGCGTCAAATTGGTGATGGCGCCACCCTGGAAATTGGTTCCCAACGAAATAGAGCCGCCGGCGAGCAACAGGTTCGGGATGGGATTGTTGGTCAATGTCAGGCTGCCCCCTGTGATGCCGCTGGCGCCACCGCCGTTGAAATTGACGGATGGCCCGTAGGTAAACGCGCCGCCGGTCAGTTGAACGCTGGAGCCGGCCGCGGTGGTGTAGGAGCCATTTAAGTAACCGCCGTCGGAAAAATTCAACTCGGCTCCGCCGCTGACGACAAAAGCGCCCGCAAAAACGCCGCCGCCGCCGAAGTTGATCGTGCCGGTTTCGACATTTACCATGCCGGCATTGTCAAAAGCCACCGAACTAAAGGTTGTCGTCCCTGTCGTCGGGGATTTTGTGAACGTGCCGTTGTTGTAAAAGGCCGCGCCTCCGCCAAAGGGGTCGTAAAACTCATTGTCGGTCTCCGCGAGCCATGTCCCATTGTTGGTAACAATCGTGTTGTTGTCGCAAAACAGGGTGCCGCCATCCCAAACCAGCGTGCCATTATTGACAATGGTCGAGCTTTCGATCGTTTTCTGGCCGCTTGTGACGAAATTGAGGGTGGCCAGGGGAGCGATGGTCAAAAGGCCGTTCAGGGTCAGGTTGGTGATGTAACAGGAGGCACTTGCGGCGACAGTGAGGGCGCCGGTAACCCCGCCGTTAAGATTAAAAATCCCCGTTACCGTGTTGGCGCCGAGAAGCGTGCCGCCCGACATGGCAAGATTGGTGATGGAGCCGTTTTGGAACGTCGGCGAAAGAGTAATGGTCCCGCCGTTGATGGTCAAATTGGTGATCGTGGAGTTGGTCAATGTCAGGCTGCCCCCTGTGATGCTGCTGGCGCCACCGCCGTTGAAATTGACGGATGGCCCGTAGGTAAACGCGCCGCCGGTCAGTTGAACGCTGGAGCCGGCCGCGGTGGTGTAGGAGCCATTTAAGTAACCGCCGTCGGAAAAATTCAACCCGGCTCCGCCGCTGACGACAAAAGCGCCCGCAAAAACGCCGCCGCCGCCGAAGTTGATCGTGCCGGTTTCGACATTTACCATGCCGGCATTGTCAAAAGCCACCGAACCAAAGGTTGTCGTCCCTGTCGTCGGGGATTTTGTGAACGTGCCGTTGTTATAAAAGGCCGCGCCTCCGCCAAAGGGGTCGTAAAACTCATTGTCGGTCTCCGCGAGCCATGTCCCATTGTTGGTAACAATCGTGTTGTTGTCGCAATACAGGGTGCCGCCATCCCAAACCAGCGTGCCATTATTGACGATGACGGCGTCCTCCATGAAAAGGTTGTTTCCGGGGTCGTTTAAAACGAATGTGCCATTTGTGGCGAAGGTCAGCGCGCCTTTTACACTTCCGCCGGTCCAATCGAGGTTGGTCAATACTGTCAAGCCACCGGTGGCGGTGAGGGTCGTGGAGTTGCCGGATAGATTAAGGGTTCCCACACTACCGGCGGCGCCTACGGTGACGGTGCCCGAGGTGATGTTGGCGGTGTCGGAACTTCCCGGGGAACCTTTTGGGGTCCAGTTGGTGGGGTTATACCAATCGGAAGAGATGGAACCGTTCCAGTTATAAGTGGCAGCTTCGGCGGAGCCTGGCAGGGAGATTGCGACCACGGCCAAAGATGAAAAGAGCCGCATTTTCCAACAAAATAATTTACTCCTATAGAGTGTATAGCAAGGCAGTTTATGCTCGTTGGCTTCGTCCGGCATCTATCCTAGGGACGCTACCAAGACTTCTTTTCAAAAGTCAAGCGGAAAGTGAATTTTAATGACAGCCCAAGGAAGGCTTATTCTGAATGAGCGGCTTCGGCGCCGACGACGCGCTCGCTTTGGACCCATTGGATGGCGTGATGGACGAGTTCGGTGGCGGTCTGGAGATTGAGCTTCTCTTTAATATGCGCGCGGTGGGACTCGATGGTTTTGACGCTGAGATGGAGTTTCTCGGCGATGGGGCGAGTGCCGTGACCCTGGCCGATGAGACTGAAGACTTCGAGTTCGCGGTCGCTGAGAGCCTCGATGGGAGAAGTGGCGGAGGAGGAACGGCCGCCAACGAGAGTGTTGAGCATGCGGGCGCCGAGACGTTCGCTGAGGTAAACTTCCCCGCGAAGAACCTTGCGCAGGGCTGTCAAAACTTTTTCCGTGGCCTCCTGTTTCATAATGTAGCCGGAAGCGCCGGCGCGCAATGCGCGATGGGCATAGACGGATTCGTCATGCATGGAAAGAACAAGGACCTGGAGCTTGGGAAAACGGGCCTTGATGTTTTTGAGGAGTTCGATGCCGCTGGCGCCGCCGAGTGAAATATCAATCAAAGCAACATCCGGGTGGGAGGTTTCGATGGCGGTAAGGGCCTTGGCGGCATCTTCGGCCTCGGCGACGACGAGGAGGTCTTTTTCATTGTTGATGAGCTGACCGACTCCTTTGCGCAGGAGGGGGTGGTCATCGACGATGACGATGCGGGTTGGGTTTTTCTTGCCGGCGCTGGGAGCCACCGGAGCGGAGGGTTGGGGCAATGGCGCTTTCATGTTCGTGTTCTCTTCTGACAATGGCTTACGTATTAACCAAATACATTTAATCAGGGCGAACAGTTCGCGCAATCAGGTAAGATGACCTTTGCGAAGGCGGGGATTCCCCTAGGTTTGTATCAGGGGGTAAAAGAAAACGGCGCGCCCCCATAAGAAGGGCACGCCGATTTGGCAAGGTTGAGGTGGATTTTACACGTCGTAGTAGAGATGGAATTCGTACGGATGCGGGCGCAGGCGCAGGGCATCGGCCTCCTTGCGCTTGTGGCTGATCCACATCTCCAGGAAGTCCGAGGTGAACACGTCGCCTTTCAACAGAAACGCGTGGTCCTTCTCCAGAAGGTCCAGCGCTTCGCTCAAACTCGACGGCACCTGTGGCACTCGCGCCAGTTCTTCCGGCGGGAGCTCATACATGTTCTTGTCCATCGGTTCGCCGGGGTCGAGCTTGTTCAACACGCCGTCCAGGCCCGCCATGAGCAGAGCCGTGTAACAGATGTAGGGATTTGCCGAAGGATCCGGCGGACGATACTCGATTCGCTTGGCCTTTGGGCTTTCGCTGAAGGTCGGAATGCGGATTGCCGCGCTGCGGTTGCGCGCGCTGTAAGCGAGGTTCACCGGCGCTTCGAAGCCGGGCACCAAACGCTTGTAGGAATTGGTGGTCGGACTGCACAAGGCGCACAACGCTTTGGCGTGTTTCAAGATGCCGCCGATGTAGTGAAGGGCCATTGGGCTTAGGCCGGCGTATTCCTTGCCGGCGAAGAGCGGCTTGCCCTTCTTCCAGAGGCTTTGATGGGTGTGCATGCCGGAGCCGTTGTCTCCAAAGAGGGGCTTGGGCATGAACGTGGCGGTTTTGCCGTGGCGGCGGGCGACGTTTTTGATGACATACTTGTAGAGCATCATGTTGTCGGCGGTCTTGACCAGGGTATCGAACCGAAAATCGATTTCGGCCTGGCCGCCCGTGGCAACTTCGTGATGCTGGCGCTCGATCTTGATGCCCAGTTGCTCCATCAACAGACACATCTCGGTGCGGATGTCCTGCTGGGTGTCATTGGGCGCGACGGGGAAGTAGCCTTCCTTGTGGCGGATTTTGTATCCGAGGTTCGGAAGTTCGTCCTTTCCGGTGTTCCAGACCGCTTCCTCTGAATCGACCAGGTAGAAGGTGCCGTTGGACTTGGCGTCGAACTGCACGTTGTCAAATATGAAGAATTCGGCTTCGGGACCGAACACCGCGGAATCCGCGACGCCGGTTGATTCCAGGTATTTTTCGCCACGTTGCGCGATGCCGCGCGGGTCGCGATTGTAGGCTTCCTTGGTTCCCGTCTCGGCGATGGTCGTGGTCAACGACAACGTTGGAACGCTGCAAAACGGGTCGATAAACGCCGTCTCCGGATCGGGCATGGCGAGCATGTCCGAGGCTTCGATGGATTTCCATCCGCGGATGGAGGAACCGTCAAAGCCGAAGCCGTCGGCGAAGACGTCCTCGGTCAATTCGGAAACCGGGACGCTGAAGTGCTGCCAGGTTCCGAAGGTATCGACAAACTTGATATCGACCATTTTTGCGCCCTGCTTGCGGGCCATCTCTATTACACTTTTTGGTGTGTTCATGGATAATAATTATAGGTGCATTGTTGTTTTCGTTGTAATCAAACGCGCCGTCGCACTAAGTGCGTCTTTCGTCCCAATAATTGGCGCAGCGTCGCGTTGAATCATCCGTGGTAACCTTCCTCCCCGTGTTCGGCAAGATCGAGGCCTATTGTTTCCACTTCCTCTGTTGGACGGAGCCCGACAAGGGCTTTGACGATGTACGCAATGACCACTGTGCCCGCAATGGAGAGCAGCAGGGTGACGCCGATGGCTTTGAGTTGCTCAAGAACCAGGCGTTGCGTGGGAGAATCTGTGACGTAGCCGGCGAGGGATTTGGCGAGGTTGGCGTTGACGGAGGTGCGCGCGAGGACGCCGGTGAGAAGAGCGCCGATGGTGCCGCCGATTGCGTGGACACCGAACGTGTCAAGGGCATCGTCGTAGCCGAACCAGCCTTTGACCTTGAAACAGAAGAACCAAGGGATGAGGCCGGCGAAAATTCCAATAACGACCGCACCCGCGGGCGTCACGAAGCCGCAAGCGGGGGTTATCACGACCAAGCCGGCGACGGCGCCGGAGCAAAAGCCGAGAATGCTGGGGGCGCCGCGAGTCATCCATTCGAGCATGGGCCAGACAAAAGACGCGACGGCGGTGGCGAGGGTTGTCGTTGTGAAAGCGTTTGCGGCAATGCCATCGGCGGCGACGGCGCTGCCGGCGTTGAACCCATACCATCCAACCCACAACATGCCGGTGCCAATCATGCAGTAGGTCATGCTGTGCGGGGTGAAGTGCTCCTTTCCGAAACCAAGGCGTTTACCGAGGATGATGCAAAGGACAAGGGCGGACCAACCGGAAGTCATGTGAACGACGGTGCCGCCGGCGAAGTCGATGGCGTGGATTTTCGCGTCGGGATTGGCGAGGCCGTTCATCATGCCGTCCACTCCCCAAATCATGTGGGCCTGCGGAAAATAGACGATGAGCATCCAGAGCGTCGTGAAGAGAAAGATGGCGGAGAATTTAATGCGCTCGGCAATGGCGCCGAGGATGAGCGCCGGGGTGATGATGGCGAACATCAATTGATACATGGAGAAAACGTTTTGGGAAACCCAGTAAGAGTAATCGCCGTTGGGGCTGGAATCGACGTTGTTGAGGAAGGCGAAATTGAGATTGCCGAGAAAGGCGGAGCCGCGATGAAAGACCAAGCTGTAACCGCAAACGTACCAGAGAATTGTGACCAAACCCGTGATGAGCATGCATTGGGCCATGACGGAGAGAACGTTCTTCCGGCGAACGAGGCCGCCGTAGAACAATGTCAATCCCGGTAATGTCATAAAGAGCACAAGGGCGGCGGAGACCATTTGCCACGCATTGGGGCCGGGGCCGGGGTTTGGGGTGAAATTACGGGATTTTTCGTCGTAGCTGCCGAGGTTGGAACGGAGGTTGGTGTTGGCATCGGAGCCGCGGGCGGCATTGTTGATGTAGGCTTCCAGGTCCGCCACGCGCTGCTCCAGAGTTGGAGCGGGGAGCCGCGGAGGCTGCGCGTCAGCGGCCCATCCATGGGAGCCGCCCATAAGAAAAACTGAAACGAATATGAAAGCACAAAAAGCATTCTTCACGGCCGACTGAAATAACCGAAATCCCCACCGATGGCTAGCAGTGAGTTAGCTAAATGGCGGCGTCGCCTTTTTCTTCGGTCCGGATGCGAATAATTTCCTCGACATCCGATACAAAAACCTTACCGTCGCCGATTTTTCCCGTTTTGGCGGAGCCGACAATGGCACCGACCGCGCCATCGACCCGGCCGTCCGGGAGGACGATTTCGATTTTGATTTTAGGGAGGAAATCGACTTTGTATTCGCTTCCGCGATAGATTTCGGTGTGTCCTTTTTGGCGGCCGAAACCTTTGACCTCGCTTACGGTCATACCTTCGATTCCTATTTCGCTTAACGCATCCTTCACCTCCTCAAGTTTGAATGGTTTGATAATCGCTTCAATTTTTTTCATTTACATGACAAGCTTTCGACGTCCAAAATCACACAAAATTGGTATTAGCAGACGAAGTGCCACGGGGCGAGAGGCCAGCAGGAGTTAAGTCGTAAATCGTTTGTATTCTGCGTGATACAGTAACAGTAAAAAACGACAGCGCAAATGCGGATGTTCCTTTCTGCGCAAGCTGGACAAAACGCCACGACGCCCCCCCAGTAATACTCAGTGTCCGGCAGCGCGCGCGAAACTGACGGAATCCTTGATCCGCTTGTTATCGGCGCGAATGCGGGCGGCTAGTGTCTTGCTGATCGAAAATAGAATCGGCGCGGAAAGTTCAGGAGCCTCGCGGCGCAACTTGTCGAAGGCGTCGGTGGTGATTTTGAGGAGGACGCTCTCTTTATTTGCGACAACATCGGCGGAGCGCGGACCTTGATCAAACAGGGCAATTTCGCCAAAACATTCGCCCGGCCCCAAGGTTGCGAGAATTGTTTCCTTGCCGTTAATCATCAGGCGCACGCGCAATTCGCCATCAAGAACCAGGTACATTCCGTCATCCGGATCGCCTTGTTTGACGATTTGAGTCCATTGACGAATCATTTGAGGTTCCATGAAGCACATGAAGCGGCCCAATTGATCGTCGCTTAACTCGGCGAGCGCCTTGACGCGGCGCAACATTCCGGGTGTGATCCCGGCATTGTCAACGAAGAGTTCGGTCTCGCCCGCGCTGACGGCGGCCTTTTTGCGAAAAAAGAGCTGAAGTTCGGGGAGGTTGGAAGCTTTGCGCCAGCGATCATTGCCGTTGTCGAAAATCCAAGTATCCGCCAGGACACGTTCATCTTTGACCCAAGCGATTAAAGTGGGCAACTCGACTGGGCCATAGACCACGTTATCCGCGGCCCAGATACAAAAGACGACTTGGTTTGCCTCGGCAGGCACAACGGATATTTAGCAAAGTAAAAACAAAAAGAAAGCAAAAAACCCCTTCCGGTTTCGCCGAAAGGGGTCTTGAAGGCAATTTGCGCCAATTAGAACTTGTAGATCACGTTTGCCGCGAGCATGACGTCGTTCTTCTTGGTCGGAACCGAGTCGCTGCCGGCAACGCCGGTACCGCCGAAGGCGTCCTGCCCGTTGCAGGCATGATCCCAACGAAGTTCCAAGCGGCTGATGACGTTGGCCCACAGGTCATATTGCAGCGTGCCGGTTAAGGCGAACACATCATGCATCCCATACGCCCCGCCGTATGCAAGAGCAGCGGAATCCAATGCGTAGCCATTCGCCCACTCGGCGCGACCGTTGAACGTGAGCTTATCGGTAAGCTTATATGAGCCATATCCAGCAATCGCTTGGAAATAGCCTGAATCGAATCCACCTACGTCTTCGTGTTCGATGGAGTCCCAAGATGCGCCGAACGTCAAACCAGTGATTGGTGTGTTGACAGTCGCACCGAGATAGAGTTCTTCCCTGTTTTTCGGCGAAACAGGACCGACGCCACCGCCATTGAATCCGGTGGTCGCCCCGCCTTGCCCGATATCGAAACCGGCATAGAAAGCAGATCCTTTAAAGCCTCCCCAACTATCCGGAGCCGTGAACGTAAGCAAGCTGACGACCGACTTCTTGGATTCAACGTACTCCCCACCCGGATCCGTACGTTCATTTCCAAACAACCCACCACTCTCTGTTTGCACTGTGTCGGCAACGCCAAGTTGAAGGTTGATGGCGCTGGTAAAGTTGTAACTTCCCAGCAATCCTGTATGCTCGGTCGGTTCCGCGCTATATCCGTATGAGCGGGTGAAGTTGGGGTCTTTGTAGCTGTCGCTGGATTCGTATCCAAGCAGGTTATCCCAACGGCCCAATTGCCAGTCAATGCCATTGCCGACAGGCATGTGCAACGCGACGTACGCCTGACGAATCGGATACGCGCCGCCGTCAATCGCCTCGGCATCCTGGCCGTAGCTCAATTCGGCGACATAACCAGCAGACCATCCGGTCTCATCCTGGGCGTGGGCAATTTTGATATCGACGGCATCCAAATTGAATCCGTCCTGTTTCCCTGCATTAAAGGCAAAGGGCGCGGGGTTCGCGTTGCCTGTGCCTGGATTCCATACGGCCGAAGTATCGACATAACCACTGATGGTGGTAGCCGTCATACCCGTGATGGGAATCGGCGTTGGCGCTGCCGCTGGCGCTGGTGCATTCGTTGTCTGCGCCAAAAGTGCCGGCGTTAGGCTGACCAGCCCTGCGGCGGCCAATCCTACTGTCCATTTATTTACTCTCATGTTCCTCCTGCGATGTTATAGTTGAATTCGTTTTAAGTGCGCGTCTTGATGGTGAAAAACAGTTCACCCCAAACACCGAAAACGGTGCATTAGTCGCGGACAATAGGGAAATCGCCGGGTTTTGACAACAAGTATTTTCGCTTGATTGTCACATTTTCGGGCACTGAAAATCACAAATGTATTATTTATAGACACTTATGACTATCGGGACGGGCAAAAAAATTCGTGATTCCCGTTCGAACCAACGAGAGTTAAATCACCTCGAAATACACCACAGGAGGTATGATGTAGTCTATCGACTACATCCCGTAGTGGTTTCAGAAGACCGCAGGCAAGCCCTCCTGGAGAATTTGGAGATGGTGGGTCATGCCGTTGGCTTGCGCCAACTCCTTGAGCCAGCGCGGGGGTTCGTCCAAATCCTCAAACGACAACTTGAAGGTCCCATAATGCATCGGCACCAGCCATTTGGCTTGGAGGTCGGCAAAGGCCTTGATCGCCTCATCCGGCCCCATATGTACATGGCGAAAAGAGTCGGGGTAGTAAGCGCCGATGGGCAAAAGGGCAATTTCGGGAGGGCTTGTGCGCCCAATCTCCTGAAAGCCCGGAAAGTAGGCGCTGTCCCCCGCATGATAAAGGCGACGCCCCTGATGCTCGATCAGAAATCCGCCATAGCCGCGATGATCGTCCCTCAAGACCCGCGCCCCCCAATGTTTGGACGGCGTCAGAGTCACGCGCCAATCGTCGTGGCAAAAGCTTTCCCACCATTGAAGTTCCACAATGCGCTCAAACCCCAGGTCGGCAGCCAGATCGCCCATCCCCCAAGGCATGATTCCGATTTTTGGCGCCGGCAACCGGCGAATCGTCGGTTTATGAAAGTGGTCAAAATGGGCGTGGGTCAGCAGAACCAGGTCAATCGGAGGGAGGTCCTGGATTTTCAACCCGGACCGGCGAATGCGTTTAATCAAAAAGAGCCAATTCGCAAAATTCGGGTCGATCAACACATTTAAATCCGTAAACTGCGCCAAAAAGGAAGCGTGGCCGATCCACGTCAGCGCCACCTGCCCATAGGTCAGTTTAGGAAAGCGGGGGCGGACATGTTCTCCGGTGCGCGGAGTCAGGAGCGCTTTCCACACCATTTCGTAAAAGAAAGTCCGCGGATTGAAGTGCTTGCTGGGGGTGAGGTCCTTGAACGAGCGCGGCAACGGTTTGCGCCGGCGAGGAGAACGTCCCTTTGGCGGCAAGCCAGAGTCTTGTTTGCGCATAATTATGTCTAATAGCTAAACCCCTACGTTGCAAATTCAAATGGGACATTTACCCCGCCTGCGGCTTGAAGACTTGAAGTTCGCTGGCCGCGCGGACGATGTCGCGCATTTCGGCCAATGATTTCAACTCCCCCGCCGCCCGCACCTGCGAAAGCAAATTCCCCAGCACAGTGGTTTCCGACGGCCCGGCAACGACCCGCCGGCGGCACTTGTTCGCGGTCAATTGATTCAGCAATTGGTTGCGCGACCCGCCGCCAACGACATGAATCACCTCAATCGGCGTGCCCGCCACCTCCTCCAATCCTCCCAACACTGTGGAATATTTGGACGCCAAACTTTCCAGTGCGCAACGCACCAATGCGCCTTCGGACTGGGGCGGCGCCTGGTTGGAGGCGCGGCAAAGCGCCTGGATCGCCGCGGGCATGTCGGGCGGATTGGCGAGAGCCGGGTCGTCCGGATCTATAATTGCCGTTGGCGGCGACTCCTCCGCCAGGCGCGCCAATTCCGCATAATCAAAACTGTGGCCGCGAGCCTCAAATGATTTTCGACATTGCTGCACCAGCCATAATCCGCTGATGTTTTTGAGAAGGCGAAAAGTGCCGTCGATCCCCCCTTCGTTGGTGAGGTTGAGCTGAAGGACGCGATCGGACAACAACGCGTTTTGGGTTTCCACGCCCATCAACGACCAGGTCCCGGAACTGATGTAAGCCCAATTCGTCTTCCCCGTATTGGCCGTCGGAATGGCCGCGACTGCCGAAGCGGTATCGTGGGTCGGCGGTGCGATGACTTTAATTGCGCCCAGACCGGTGCTGGCCGAAACCGATTCCCGCAGCCGTCCCAGTTCGGTCCCCGGTGGGACAATTTTTGGAAAAATGCGCGCCGGAAAGTCAAACTTCGCCAGCAAATCAAACGCCCAATCGCGCGTCAACGGATTGACGCACTGGCTGGTGGTGGCGTCGGTAAATTCCGCAACACGGGAACCGCAAAGGCACCAGTGAAAAAAATCCGGCATCATCAAAAGGCAATCCGCCGCGGCGAGCAAATCCGGGTTGGCGCGCTGGAACGCGAGCAATTGATAAAGCGTGTTGATCTCCATGAATTGCAACCCGGTTTTGGCGAAAATCTCCGCGCGGGGCACCCGGGCAAAGGCGTGATCAAACATCCCGTTTACCCTGGCATCGCGGTAGTGGCATGGCTGGCCGAGGATTTCCCCCGATTTTGTCAATAATACAAAATCGACCCCCCAAGTATCCACCCCGACCGAGACCACCTTCTCGCCGAAATGTTTTGCCGCCATCGCGAGGCCGTGTTGAATTTCCGACCAAAGTCGGAGCACGTCCCAGCGAAGCGACCCGGCGATATTCACCGGTCCGTTGGAAAAGCGGTGCAATTCCTCGACGCGAATCTGGCGTCCATTCCAGGCGCCCGCCATGACCCGTCCGCTTTCGGCGCCCAGATCGACTCCGAGGTAAACCTGTTCATTCATGCGTGCGCAGGATACCTGCCCGCGCGATGGGCAAACATCAAGACGTAAAAATTAAATCCGCGCAAAAGAAAGAGGCCGCGGACGGCGTTCGTACTTGACGCGGCGCGCGTCGTGATCGAATTTCAGGCGACATGAAGATCAAATTAATATCATCGTTAGCACTTTCCGCCGCTCTCGCCTGCGTTTGCGGATGCGTCGGCACCGAGGACGGCCACAGCACCGCCGGGATTCCATTTACAAAAGACACCATCACGAGCCGTTACCAAAGGCCGGTCGGGGCAATTGCCACCGCGACGCGCACGGTATTGCAGCACAACGGCAAGATGCTCGTGGACAACTCCGTCAATAATACTTTCGAAGCAAAGGTCAACCAGCGGACCGTGTGGGTAAAAGTAAGTGACGTCGATGGGAAACTTTCCGAAGTGGACGTGCAGGTCCGGGGACCGGCCGCCGGCGACGTGGACCTCGCGGCGGAACTTTCCAAACAGATTGCCTTGCAGTTGGAGGCCCAGAACCAGAACCAATAATCCGCATGCGTCAAGGCTTCGACGCGACAGAGAGCGGCAGCCACCCCATGATTTCGTTGGGATGACGAGTGTTGAGCGAATCGGGAACTATTTGCTCCGTCGCGGTCTGCCCATCATAAAAGACGACGTTGGCGCGTTCACCGTGGCAAACCCTCCCTAAACTAGAGCGGTTGTCAAAATAAATTTCCAGACTGGTGATTGCGGGCCAACTTGGATTAGCTGTTTTCAAGTTTTCTCTTCGTGTTCTCTGTGTCCTCGTGGTGAACCTTCCAGAGCGCTATGGGACAAAGGGATGAATTTCCCTTTTTTAAAAGCCTCACGTCGAAATTAACGGGGTTTGGTGGAGAAACCTGGCAAAATGTTGTCAGTACTATATTTTTTGGGGAAGGGGGCGAAAAAGATTTCCATCTATTGGATTTTTTTGTGAGAAATATGCAAAAAATCGTCTAAAAATCCAACCGTCCGTTTTTATCCCACAAACATTTGTGCTTACATGAGAGCATGAAAATATTAAATTATAGTCAACAATTGAAAATCACGATAATCGGGGCCGGGCTTGCCTGCGCGGGGTGCAATAGCCCGGTGACGGTCAGCGGTGGCTACCAACGGCCAGGGCTGGCGGTGGGGGGGACGGTCGCCACGACGACCAATAGCGTCACGGTCGGGGGGAACTATACGACTGGAACTACTAACGTTGACGCGACCATCACGGTCGGGAAATAACCCCATGAAAACGGCACTCTCTGTCTTGTGTGTTCTGTGGGGGGTCGTCCTCTTTTGCCCGGGCTGCGCTTGCCCGCGGCGGAAGGGGGAGACGAGCCATAGTGTCGAGGTTTTCGCGGGGCGGGGCGATGGTCTTGTCGCACGGGAGGAATGGCGCGACATGGAAACGGGGGGCGGCATTTTTGTTTTCGCGGATCCGAATGTCCAGGCGATGGCGGCGCTTCATACGAACCAGACGGCGCTGGGGGGCGGATCGGTTTTTTCGGCGGGCAGCATGAGTTCGCTGGTGGACAGCAATCTGGTCCCGGCCCTCAATGCCACGGGGACGGCGGTGGGGAATGTCATCGGCGCAGCCGCAAAAACAGCCGTCAAATGAATACATTTCTTCCAAACATATTCGATGGCGGAATCGCGCGGGCGCTTTGCGGGGCGAGCGCGGACGCGTACGAGGAGGCGGAAATCAACAACGACGGGTCGGACGTGCATGTGCTGATTCGGCGCGATGGGCCGGATGCGATTGTGGCGTTTCGCGGGACGGCGGACCCGCGCAATTGGCTGACGGACCTGGATTGCAGGCTGTGGCGGGATGCGCTTTGCGGGAGGATCCACCGGGGATTTCATCTGGCGCTGAGTTCGGTGTGGGAGGAGCTGGAGGATGAAATTCGGGATTTGAAATGCCGGAGGCTGTGGCTGACAGGGCATTCGCTGGGCGGGGCGCTGGCGATGTTGTGCGCGTGGTACTGGGAGGGGCCGATCTCGGGGGTCTATACGTTTGGGCAGCCGCGGGTGGGGAATGGGCGGTTTAGCGACAATTATAATTTGTTGCGCGGACGGCGGACGTTCCGGGTGGTTCATGCGGATGATATTGTGCCGCGGGTGCCGTGGCTGCTGGGGGCGTATCGCCATGCGGGGCATGAAGTGTTTTACGCGAACCGACTGGCGGGGGAATGCGGGCCATACCTTTTGGACCCGTCGGTGCCGGCGAAGCTGCCTTTGGATTTTCGCAATGGGTTGCGGGAATTGACGGGGGAAAAGCTGGCGTGGATCGCGGACCATCACGTGGATACTTACCTGGGACTTTTTGAACCGACCTTTTCCCCCGCCTTCAACTCATGATCGCAGAAATCACCAACTCTGACCTTGGGACCTGGCTGTATGCCGCCGCGACTGTCGCGCAATTGGCGGGGACGGTCACGCTCCTGATTACCATCAACTCCAAACAACGGCGGGAAGTGAGCTTCGCGGGTGAGCCGCTGGACCGGAAGGAATTTGACAAGCACCTGACGGAGAACGCGGCGATTCACGGGCAGCTTTTCGCAAAAATTGGCGGGGCGGAACGGGGCATCGAATCGCGCATGACGGCCCGCATGGACAACATTGACACGGAATCCAAGGAATCGCGGCAGTTGATGCACCAGGAAATCAGCGCCATCGGCAATGACGTTGCGGCCTTGAAGAAAGAGGCTGAACTGGCGAATCAACGTGCGTTCCAACTGGATTCGAAACTCGACCGCTTAATAGAAAGGAAACAACACATATGATAAGCACTCAACAACTGGAACTCTTCGACGGAGCAACGTTGAAGGTCCTCGACGCAAACAACACGCAGTTCGGGCTGGCATTGCCGGCGATCCGGATGCTGGTCCGGCAATTCGGATTCAACGCATCCGAAACGGAAATGGTCGATACACTGGAATACCTGACGGGCAAAGGGCTGGTGAAGGAGGTGTCAAAGACATTGGCCAAGGCGTTCCGCAATTGGAAGATCACGGACGCGGGACGGCAATATCTGGACGAAAACAATCTGTAAGAACGGAACCCTATGAAACTAAAAATTGATAAGGATCCGAACAGAAAGCCGCATGCGCGCGCTGTACTTAAAAACCTGCCCAAGACGCTCCAAGCTGAGGTTTATGAACATCTCGCCGGCTCGGAGAAGATGATGGGGCAAGGCTTGCAGTCAACCACGAATTGGTTGAAAGACACGAAGAATATCAATACCAACAACACCTCACTATCCACATTCCGGAAGTGGTATGGGCTGAGGGTGCGATTCAATGATACGGGCGAGCTTGTCAAAGAAATGATGGAAAAATGCAAGAAGCAGGGGTTGATCAAGACGGTGGAACAGGAGCGGCGGGTGGCGCAAATTTTCTTTAACCGTCTGACGATCGATAAACAAGACCCGGAACTTTGGGCGCTCGTGGAAAACGTGAACCTGGACATCGATAAATCCGACCGGGAAAACCAAAGAGTGAAAATGGAAAAGGAGGAACACAAGCTGACGCTTAAAACCAAGAAGCCAGTCAAGAAAAAGGAAATAACCGCGGACGAAAGACAATTGCGCATTCGCCAAATCCTGGGAACTGAATAATGAAAAAGAACGCCCAGGCAGTCGCGGCATCGAGTGACTCGAGCGGGAAACGCAAAATTGAACGGACGTCGAAGGGATTGCCGGCGGCGCCCGGCGCGGAGCTTTTGCCTTACCAAAAATTGTGGGCGAACGACACAAACCGATGGAAATTCGGGCTGATGTCGCGGCAGGTGGGGAAGGACTTCGCGTCGGGGTTTGAAGGGATTCGCGATTGCGTTGAGGCGGAGATAGCGGGGCGCAAGGTGGATTGGCTCATTGCGGCGCC
>DATAXU010000109.1:0-7264 GCA_036272955.1 Verrucomicrobiia bacterium | reverse complement strand
CCACTTTACATCTCGTAGGGGGCGCGGAATGGGCGGGTCATCAACAAGGTTGCCGCCGGGTCGTCCTGTATTTCTTCCGTCTGCACGTTCCAGCGGATTTTCCGTCCCGTCAGCATCGAGATCAACCCCAGATGGCCGGGGACGGCCGAGTGATGCGCGGTTTCCGCAGGCGCGATGGTCGGCTTCCGCGATTTTACCGAGTCGATGAAATTGCGGTAATGATTGGTGGAACGAATCAGCGGAATTTTGACATCTTTCTCGGGCAATTCCTTGATGTCTTTCCAGTCTTCGTTTGAAGAATCGAATTTGCCGCGGTCCACGTACACCCAGCCCTTGTCGCCAATCCATTTGGTGCCGCTCTTGATTTCATCGTATCCGCCCGCGATGGTCATGTGGATGTCCTCGGGATACTTCAGTTCGATGCGGTATTTGGTGCAACTGTTCCAGATGGCGTCCCGAGGGGGAAATTCGCCGTGGCCTTCCAATTCATACGGCCCGTTATTGTCGAACCCAAGCCCCCAATGCGCGATATCGACGTGATGCCCGACCCAATCCATCAACTGGCCTCCGCCAGTGTTATAATTCCAGCGCCAGTTCAAATGGCTCCTTGCCTTGATGTAAGGTTCCATCCTCGAGGGGCCGATCCACGTGTTGTAATCCAGCCATCGCGGCGGTTTCGTAATCATCGTATCCTTGCCGTCGTGGGCGAAATCCGTGTGGCCGGAAGGCAATCCCACTTCGACCTTGGACACTTTGCCGATCAGCCCGTTGCGCACGATCTCCGCCGCTTTGTGAAAACTGCCGTTGGAGCGCTGCCACGAACCGGTCTGCCAGATGCAGCCGTTTTCCTCCACGGCGCGCACGATCCTCTGCTGTTCGGCGATGGTCTTGGCCAGGGGTTTCTCTCCGTAAATATCCTTCTTTTGCCGGGCCGCGAAGACGGCGATCTGTTCGTGCCAATGATCCGGGACGGCGATCATTACCACGTCAATGTCCGGGCGCGAAATCATTTCCTTAAAATCGTGGTAGTGCTTGCAATCCTTGTTTTTGTAGAACTTGTTTATCGTGTCGAGCGATCTTTTGAGATGCTTTTTGTCGATATTGCAGGAGGCGACCACCTGGCAATCCTTCAAACCCATCAAGCCGTTTGTATTCTGCGGCGCGATCATTCCCCAGCCCACAATGCCTACGACAATTCTCTCGGAGGGCGCGGTGCTTCCTCCCCGTCCGAGGGCGCTGGCAGGGATGAAGGTCGGAATGGCAAAAGCGGCGCCGGCTGCGCCGGTAACGGCGATGAAACGGCGTCGGCTCATGGGGGAACGTGCAACGGGAGTTTTACTCATATTGAAAATGATGCGTTGCCAGGGCAGGGGAGACCAGAAAAAAGAGAGAAGGCTGACCAATCAGCGGGCAGGAACCCGCCGAACCGTCACTTTTTCATTTCCAAATTGGCAAACGCCTCATTGGAGAAGGACTTGCCGTTTGAAGTCGGGGCGGCTTTTGGGGCCGCGCCGTTTTCCTCCGGCGCTTCGAGCGCGGTGGTTGCCTCTCCGTCGGTTTCCGATTGTTTCGGATTTTTTCCGCGCTTGGCGCGCGGCAACGGACTCAGCATGACGTTGATCCCTTTGCCGATGAGCTTGGCCGGGGCATCCGGATGCCCAAAAGAAGTGAGGCTCTTGACCAGTTTTTCAACCTGTTGAAAGCCAAATTCCTTGTGCGCCATTTCGCGTCCGCGAAAGCGCAGCGTCACCTTGACCTTCATGTCTTCGCAAAGAAAATCGATTGCGTGCTGCAATTTGACGCCGAAATCGTGCGGGTCGATGTTGGGACTGAGCTGGATTTCCTTGACCTTGTTGGCGTGCTGGTGCTTGCGCGCTTCTTTTTCCTGCTTCGCCAATTCGTAGCGATATTTTCCAAAATCGACCAGCCGGCATACCGGCGGGTTGGCATTGGCGGCAACTTCGACAAGATCGACGCCTCTGGCGCGGCCCAGATTGATGGCATCGCCAAGCGACATGACGCCGAGGTTTTTGTCCCCCTCGATCACCCGGACTTCGCGGGCGCGGATTTTCCCATTAACGCGCGTGAACGAGGTGGGCGGAGAAAAAGTACGAGGAGTGAAAGGGCGACTCAAGAGGCCCTCACGGGTTGGAATATGTTCATGTACAATTCAAACTTTATATCAATACCGGGCACAGCCCGATTACAGCATTATTAAACACTGTTTTGGGCCTTTCGCAAGTCAAATATTCCTCGTTAAAACTGCCCAAAAACATAGGGGTTTCCCTCATATCGGGGGAGTTCCGGGATTGACTTGGAATGGCGCCCACGATCTAATGTTGAAATGCTGGCGTTTACCCGATTTTATCCCTGGGTTGCCCTTGTCGCAGCCTTGGCCGGCGCCACGTCCGCCCATGCGGATGGCCCCGCCATCGCCGGCCTCGCGGTTGGAAACAACGCCGACGGCCGCCTTGAAGTTTTCCAGGTGGACCGCAGCGGCGAGATGCATCATCGCTGGCAGCGCGAATTCACCCGCGATTGGTCGTCGTGGTCCAGCCTTGGCGGCGAATTTGCGCCCGGTGTCGCGATTATGACCGACCCAACGGGCCGCCTCGGCGTTTTCGCTCTGAACCGGGTCACCCACACTGTCGAATATATTTTCCAAAAGGAGCCGAACAGCCCTGCGTGGTCGGATTGGACGGAGCTGCCCGGCCCGCAGGAATACTCCTGCGTCGCCGCCTGCAAGGACCGCGGCGGCCAGTTTCAGGTGTTCGTCGTCGGCACGGAAAGCCATGCCGTCGAATCCATCCGCCAACTGAAGTCCGGTGACCAATGGTCCGAGTGGGCGGACCTTGGGGGCAATGTGGAACCAACCTTGACCGCGGCGCGAGATCAAGACGGGCTGGCGGAAGTTTTCGGAATCGACGCCAACACCGGGATGCTGGTCCATTGCACGGAAACCAACGAGGACCAATGGACGCCATGGGCCAGCCTCGGCGAACGCGTCCTGCCGGGATTCGCCGTGGGCCAAAACACGGATGGACGGCTGGAATTGGTCGGTGTGCGCGCTTCGGATAATACGGTCGGTCATACATTCGAGCGCGCCGGGCAATCCGGCGTGTCGTGGTCGCCCTGGTTGGATCTGCGGGCAAAGATGAAGCCCGGCATCACGCTGGGACGAAATCCAGATGGACGAATCGAGATTTTTACGGTGAATCGCACCAACGACATGATTTTTCACACATTCCAAATTCATGGAGGCTCCACGAATTGGGCGGGTTGGACGGATATGTCGCTCGTTGGCGATAACCTCCGGGCCAGGCGCAGCTCCGGGACCAATTGGGCGCGACTGGTGGATATGGGCGCGTTCACACCCTCCTATCCGGTGGTCGGATCAAACGCGGAGGGACACCTGGAGATTTTTGCTTTCGACCGCGGGCCGCGGAGGGTTTTGAATCATCGCAGGCAGATCAGCGGGAACCTTCTCTGGGCGGATTGGTCCACCATGGACCGGTCCACCTCGCAATACATCTCGCGCACCTGGCGGATCGACGACGGATTGCCGGACAACCGGGTGCAATCCATCGCGCAAACGCCGGACGGTTACATTTGGGTGGGAACCCACAATGGCCTGGCGAGGTTCGACGGAACCCACTTTGCGCTTTGCGACCTGCCGGCGGCTTTGAAGATGACGAACGACTCCATCACCTGTCTTTTTGTTGACAGCAAGGGAAGGTTCTGGATCGGCTCTGATGGAGGGGGGTTAAGCTCGCTTTCCAATGGGGTCGTTGAGCATTACAGCGCGTCCGCCGGGCTGGCCGGGGACAATGTGACGGCCTTGTGCGAAAGCCTGGATGGCTCCCTCTGGATCGGCACAACCCGCGGGCTGAGCCATCGCGTGGGGGGGAAGTTCGTCAATTATACCACCGCGGACGGGCTGCTTTCGGGATCGATCCGGTCCGTTTTGGAAGATTCTGAAAGCAACCTTTGGATCACCACGGACAATGGGCTTAATGTCATTTCCAACAAGACCATCTGCGCCTTCTCTCGCAAAAATGGGCTGCCTGACGATTCTGTGACCGGGCTTTGGCAGGACGTTCCCGGGCGGCTCTGGATTGGCTCCGCGCATGGGCTTATCTTGCGGCGCAGCAATTCGTTCTACGCTTACAACGAGGCGTACGGGTTGTCCGACCGCTTCGTCAACGTCATTCGCAACGACAGGCAGGGAGATATTTGGCTGGGGACTGACACGGGTTTGTGCCGTTTTCAGGAAGGACATTTTACGGACGAAATCGACAACGAAGCCGTGCCGTTTGGAAAAATCAACCGGCTTTTTGAAGATCGGGAAGGGAATCTCTGGGTCGGGTCCGAAAATGGATTGAGCCGCCTCGCCGCAAAAGGCCTTCTGGTTTATCGCACCCAGCAGGGGTTGTCGCATAATAATATCACGTCCGTTGTCGAAGATGATAACGGCAGCCTGTGGCTCGGAAATCGCGGCGGACTGGATCAATTGAACGGGGACGCCATTACCGCTTACACGCGTGCGAAGGGATTTCCGATTGAGTTGGTGGACTGCCTGTGCAAGGGGCGCGACGGCAGCCTGTGGGTTGGCGGTGGGGACGGGGCGGGGGTTGTGCAAATCAAGGACGGCAACCAGCTCCATTACGCGTGCAAGGACGGGTTGGCGCCGGGGGACGTCGCGGTGATTTGCCAGGACCGGGGCAGCAACGTGTGGGTTGGGACGAGCAAGGGGTTGAGTTGTTTGGCGCAGGGGAAATTTATTACGAACGAAGTCATTGCGAAAATGGCGGGACGCACGCTTCGCGCTATTCGCGAGGACAGGCAGGGCGGGCTTTGGTTTGGGACGCAGGACGGGCTTTGGCGTTGGAAGGATGGGCGGTTTGATTCATTTACTACTTCGAACGGGCTTTCGGATGATGTTGTGACGGCTCTTTACCAGGATGACCACGATTCGTTGTGGATTGGCACGGAGAAGGGGGGGCTTAATCGATATTACAACGGGCACTTTACCGCCTATCGCGTCAAGGATGGCCTGTTTAGCAATGAGATATTCGACATTCTTGAGGATGATTACAACTGGCTTTGGATGAGTTGTTCCAGGGGTGTTTTTCGCGTGCCTAAACGAGACTTCGATTCGCTGGATGCGCGGCGGACTAAAAAAATCTCCAGCATTTTGTACGGGCGCAACGACGGGATGGCCAGCGTCCTTTGCACCGTCGGCAAGCCGGGCGCATGGAAAACCCGTGATGGCCGCCTGTGGTTTGCGACGAGCGACGGTGTCGTGGCGCTTGATCCCAGGGCCATCCATGTCAATAATTCGCTCCCGGAAGTTTACATCGAGCAACTGGTGGTTGATGGCAAGCCTTGGTTTCCGGCGGCAGATTCGGTGCGGATTCCTCCCGGCCACGGGGAACTGGAGATTCATTACACTGGCCTGGGGATTCCCACGCCGGAGCGGATACGGTTCAAATATAAGCTGGACGGAATCGACTCCGATTGGGTGGACGCGGATAGCCGGCGCGTGGCCTATTATGCCAATCTTCCGCCAGGCTCATATTCGTTCCACGTGATGGCGTGCAATAACGATGGCATGTGGACTCCCACGGGGGCCTCGCTGGCGGTCCTTCTGCTTCCTCATTTTTGGCAAACGTGGTGGTTTACGACCTTGTGCGTTTTGGCGATTGCCGGCGCGATTGGCGGCGCCGCCCGCTACGCCACTCGCCGAAAAATGCTCCACCGGTTGCACCAGATGCAGCAACGGCATGCGGTGGAATTGGAACGGACCCGCATCGCGCGCGACATGCATGACGAGTTGGGCGCAAAACTGACGCGCATTTCCTTCCAGGGCGCCATGGCCCGGCGGCGTCTCCACGATAATTCCGAGGCGGCCGGGCACGTCGAAAAAATGGCCCAAACCGCGCGCGACATGGTCTTTTCGCTGGATGAAATCGTATGGGCGGTGGACCCGAAAAACGACAGCCTCGACGATCTGGCAACCTACGTCTGCCGTTACGCCGGGGGATTTTTCGAGGACAGCCCCATCCGTTGCAAATTCGTCATACCACCCAGCCTGCCGCATTGCCGCCTTTCAACCGATGTCCGCCATAATATTTTCCTCGCCGTCAAGGAGGCGCTCAATAACCTCCTCAAACATTCCGAGGCTTCGCGCGCTGAAATTCAAATCACGATGGCTTCCGAGACGTTTGAGATTCGCATTTCAGACGACGGGCGCGGCATCAACGGCGCCGCCCACAACGGCAATGGCACGGGGCGGGTCAGCCACGGCCTGGAAAATCTCAATCAACGGCTGGACGCCATTCAGGGCCGTTGCGAGATCACCAGCGTGCAGGGGCAGGGGACGTGCGTGCGGCTGATTGTCCCTTATTCCGTAATCCATTCATCCGACTAACATGAAATCTGCGCCTCCTGTAGAATCCCGTGCGAAAATGAACATCACCGTCTGTATTGTCGAGGACGATGCGGAGTTGCGGGAGAGCATCAGCGGTTACATCGATGCCAGCCCGGGCTTCAAATGCCTCGGCGCCTGCGGCTCGGCTGAGGAGGCCCTTATGGTGATTCCCAAGGTCAAACCTAAAATTGCCATCGTCGATATCAACCTTCCCGGCATGAACGGCATTGAATGCGTCCGGGAATTGGTCCCTCTCATGCCCGGGTTGCAAATAATGATGTTGACGGTTTACGAGGATACCAACCAGATTTTCGATGCCCTCGCCGCCGGGGCCTGCGGGTATCTCCTCAAGAGCACGCGCCCGGAAAAATTGCTCGAAGCCATCATGGAAATCCTCCAAGGCGGTTCGCCGATGACCAGCCATATTGCGCGCAAGGTTGTGCAGGCATTCAAGCCAGCGGGAACCACGGCGGAATTAAAAACGCACCTTTCGGGGCGGGAACAGGAGGTCCTGGAACTGCTCTCCCAGGGCTGCGCCTACAAGGAAATCGCCTCGCAAATGGACCTTCACCTGGGAACCATTCGCACTTATGTCCAGCGCATCTACGAAAAACTGCACGTCAGATGCCGGACTGATGCTGTTGTAAAGTACCTTGGAACCGCTTCTCCGGCCCATCGGCGCTCCCTGTAATATCATTATCCGACTTTTCGTGTTTTCAGAACCTTGCTAGAGTCACACCATTAAACATGTTTCCCAATCGTGAAGGATCGTCGTCCTCTTATGCCAACTAAGCACTCGCGCGCATTTACTTTGATCGAGCTTCTGGTGGTCAT
>DATAXU010000108.1:0-27101 GCA_036272955.1 Verrucomicrobiia bacterium | reverse complement strand
GCGTCGGCTAGGGTGGCATCGGCGGGGAGCTTTTCCGCGACATCCAACAGAATTTCTTTGGCGCTCATGTTTCGCCAGTAATAATGCCTATCTGTCGGTAACTTTCAAGCGCCCGTAAGGACTTTGTTGGCTGGTCAGTTCCGCCGATCAGATCGCTCACCTCCGTGTCCTCGGAGCCAGCCAAACAATGGGACTATTTTTGTAATTAACCTCACCCACTTTTAATCACACCCAAATTTTCAAGGCGTGAACCGCATTGATATTGGCGGGGCGGTATTGTATTGGATGATGAATGCCGACTTACGAATACGTTTGCTCCAAGTGCGAGCACCATTTTGAAATACCACAGAGAATTACGGCAAAGGCGTTGACGGTCTGCCCGAAAGAGCTTTGTCCGCGCAAGCCGTGGGGGAAGGGTTCCGTCAAACGCGAGATGAGCGGCGGCAGCGGGTTGATCTTCAAAGGGAGCGGTTTTTACATTACGGATTATCGCAGTGAAGGATACAAGGCCGCCGCAAAGAAAGAAGCCGGGGCTGGTTCGGGAAGTTCCGGCGATAGCGCGAAGAAGGAAACCAAAAGCAGCGAGAGCGGGGGGACAAAACCCAGCGGCTCGTCCCCTCCGCCTTCGAGCGGATCAAAAAAGGAGTGACTCAATGCACCTCGAGGGCGTGATCCAGTTCGTGGATGGCCTTGTGAATGTGCTCATGTTCCTTGCCGCCGGAGTCTGAAACGACGTCCTGCAACAATCCGCGGGCTTCGCGGAGGCGGGCATCCGACCAGGGCTGGTGTTTGCCGCCGTATCCTTTGCCGTGATGGAGATCCATACCGATGATTTCGCCGGCCTTTTTGATTTGTTCCATGGCGGCGACTTTGTGGCCGTGATAATCGCGATCCGCCCCTTCAAGAATCCAATAGGCATGGCGAAGCTTTTCCCTTTTGCTGTCGTCCCAATGGAATTCGATCATGGACGGGGCAACTCCGGCTTCGGAGTTGGCATCCAGAGGGATCGGCGTGGCGGAAGCGGCCCGCGCCGTGGAAATCCCCAAAGGCAGAATTGCAGCGAAAGCTGCGACCGAAACGAACTTTAATAACTTCATAATTGTTTACCCTTCTAATATTTTGAGTTTAAACCTGTCCGCCGCACAATATCTCCCTGTGTTAATCTGTCAATGGGGTCGTCGCCTTGGTCGTCGGATGGCGGATTGGGCGTATATTAAGCTATGAAGACTCTCACAAAAGCTTTGATCTTTGTCCTGGGAGGCTTGACGGTGCAGCAGGGAATCGCGGCGCCACCCACGGTAACGACACCCACAACGACGGTTGTCGTGCCGCCCACGACAACCACAACTCCCACAAGCAATTACATTCCTCCGCTCGGCGGAACAATGGCGCCGGGAGGAGTCGGCGGACAACTTTACCCGGGAACGCCAACCGGGGGCCAGCTCGCGCCGGGTAACATCATTGGCGGACGGCCAACACCGGGTCTGACGCCCGGGACCGCGACACCAATTCCGGGCGTTACAACGGCAACGGGAAACTCCAATTCAACCGCCACCACGGCTCCGTCAACGGTGATTGTGACGGGCGGAACAACCCCGTCAGTCCCCGGCTTGGGCGGAGCGCTCAGCGGTAATGGAGTGGGAGGCAAGAGCCAGGTGATTGTCACCGGCGGAACAGGCACGGCGCCCGGCGGAGCGCTCACTGGCAGCGGCGTGGGAGGCAAAAGCCAGGTGATTGTGACGGGCGGAACAGGCTCGACGACGGTGGTCACGCCTTCGCAAAGCAGTGTGATTGTGGCCGGCGGAACTGGCGGCACGCTGGCGACCAGCGGGGTCGGAGGAACATTTACGAACGTGCCGACGCTATCGCGATAAAGTCGTTTTTGCATTTCTGGAATTGCTTTATTACATTGGCCAGCCTTCATTAACGGCTGAACTATGACTGATCAAACGCTGGCCAATCCTCCCCGCTCTCTTTCTCACTCACCGCTTTCCCAGGACGATGTGTCGGCGATTGATGAACTTCGCACGACTTACACCGCTCTCCGCACGGAATTGAACAGGGTCATTATCGGCCAGGATACCGTCATCGAACGGCTGCTAATCTGCATCCTGGCGCGCGGGCATGGACTTTTGGTGGGCGTTCCGGGACTGGCAAAAACGACCATCGTCAATTCGCTCGCCAATGCGATGTCGCTGGAATTCAACCGAATCCAGTTCACGCCGGATTTGATGCCGTCCGACATCACCGGGACGGATATTTTGCAGGAAACCGATCAACCGGGGCGGCGCGCATTCGTGTTCGTCAAAGGACCGCTCTTTGCCAACATCATTCTGGCGGACGAAATCAACCGGACGCCGCCCAAAACGCAATCCGCGTTGCTGGAAGCCATGCAGGAACATCGCGTCACGGTGGCGGGCCGTTTCTTTCCCCTGCCCGCGCCGTTTTTCGTGCTGGCGACGCAAAACCCGATTGAACAAGAGGGAACGTATCCGTTGCCGGAGGCGCAATTGGATCGCTTCATGTTTTTCATCCATGTGGATTATCCGAGCCGTGAGGAAGAGGGACGGATTGCGCGGGAAACGACGGGTGCCTCGCCGGGGCAGTTGTCGAAGATCATCAACGGGGGGCAAATCATCGGGTTTCAGGAAGTGGTCCAGCGCGTGCCGGTGCCGGACCATATTTACGATCTGGCGGTGGACCTTGTGAGGCGGACCCGCCCGCGCTCAGACCAATCGCCGGAATGGATCAAGAAATGGGTCACATGGGGAGCCGGACCGCGCGCGGTGCAATACCTCGTGCGCGGGGCCAAGGCGCGGGCGGTGCTGCACGGAAGCTACCTGGTGCGCATGGAGGATTTGGAGGCGGTCGCCGCGCCCGTGTTGACGCACCGGATCATGACGAATTTCCAGGCGCAGTCCGAAGGGGTTGGCACTGTGGAAATCATTAACCGCCTGCTGGAGGAAATTCGCGGAGAGCAGCGACGTGGCTGAGGAGCACAAGTTTTTGGATTCGGGCGTGCTCAACCGCCTGATGCACCTGGTGCTGATGGCGCGCTCGCCGATGGAGGGGACGGTCTCCGGATTGCACAAAAGCCCGCACCGGGGATCGAGTGTCGAATTCGCCGAATACCGCAATTACGTTCCGGGCGATGATATTCGCCGGCTGGATTGGCGGGTTTTCGCGCGGACCGACCGGTTTTTCCTCAAGGAATACGAAGCGGAAACGAACCTGCGCTGCTATTTCGTCCTGGATTGCAGCGGCTCGATGAAGTTCGGCAACAGGTTTGAATACGCCAAGCGATTGCTGGCGACGATGGCCTACATCGCCGCGCACCAGGGCGACGCCGCGGGATTGATTTGCGCGACGGGCAAATCGTTTTTGGAAATTCCACCCCGGCGCAATCCCGCGCATCTGAAGTTGATTTTTGAAACGTTGGAGAAGACGGAGGCGCGCGGCGAGACGGACCTGGCGGCGGTGCTGCACGATGTGGCGGAGAAGGTGCGGCGGCGCGCGGTGGTGATGGTGATTTCGGATTTCTTTTGCGAACTGGCGCCGCTGTTGAATGCGTTCCAACATTTGCGCTTTCAAAAACATGACCTGGCGGTTTTTCAATTGTTGGACCGCGCGGAATTGGATTTCAGGTTTGACCGCCCCGTGCGGTTCGTCGATTTGGAAAGTTCGACGAGCCTCGTGACCGAGCCGTCCACCGTGCGGGATGAATACTTGCGCCAGCTATGGCTTTTCCTCGATGCGTTGCGGGGGGGATGCCACGAATTTGGCGCGGACTACCGGCGCGTCGTGACCGACCAGAGTTACGAAAGAGTGCTGGCGGATTTCCTGGTGGAACGCGCGCAATTGGCCGCCTCCTCGCCTTAGAGACAGAGAATGACTTTTCTCCAACCATGGATGCTGCTGGGGCTGCCGTTGATTGCGTTGCCAATCATCATCCACTTCCTTAACCGGCTGCGGCATCGTCCCAAGCCGTGGGCCGCGATGCGATTTTTGGTGGCGGCGACGCGCAGTTCGGTCAGCCAGGCGCGACTGCGGCAATTTCTTATTTTGCTCTTCCGCGTTTTGGCGGTGGCCATGCTCGTTCTGTTCCTGGCCCGGCCATTGGCGGGCGGCTGGCTGGGATGGGCGCTTTCGCCGGCGCCGGATTCCATACTGATCCTGCTCGACCGTTCCGCGAGCATGGAGGCGCGCTCCGGCGGCGCGTCCAAACGGCAGGAGGCGCTGAACCTTCTTGCGCAGGCGGCCAAACCGTATGAGCAAAGCAGCCATCTCGTTTTGATTGACAGCGCCACGCGCGCCCCGCAGGAGATCGCCGGGGCCGATTCGCTGACGCGCCTCTCCGTCACCGGGCCTAGCGACACGGCGGCCGACATGCCCGCGATGCTCCGCGCGGCCTTTGACTGGCTGATCGAGAATCGCGGCGGCTCGGCGGAGATTTGGATCGCGTCCGACAATCAGCGGAGCAATTGGATGCCCGAAGACCCGCGCTGGAAAAGCGCCATCGCGCAACTTAGCGGGTTGTCTCAAAAAGTGCGGGTGCGCCTGCTGGAAATGACCCGGGCGCCGGAAGCCAACGCGTCCATCGCCATCAAGGAATTGCTGCGGCGCCCGCGCGGCGACCAATCCGAATTGCAAATGGTCCTGGACGTTCAACGCAATCGGACGGGTTCGGCGTCGATCCCCGTCACTCTGACACTCAACGGCGCGCAGTCCACGGCGGAACTGAAGCTCGACGGCCAATCGCTGCGTTGGAGGCGGAAGGTGGACCTGGGAACGCGGCGCGAAGGCGGCTGGGGAAGTTTCGCGCTGCCCGCCGACGCCAATCCGCGCGATAACACGGCGTATTTTGTTTATGGGCCGGACACGCCGTTGCTGGCGACCGTTGTCAGCGCGACGAAGGAGACGGGACGCTACTTTCAATTCGCCGCGGCATCGCGCAACGGGCAGCCGGCGGATTTGATTGGCCCCGCGGATTTTGCGAACGCGAACCTGGCCGGCAAATCGCTTTTGGTCTGGCAGGCTCCCCTGCCCTCCGGCCCCGACGCGGACCGGGTGCAGTCCTTCGCGGCGGAAGGCGGCGTGGTGATTTTCTTTCCGCCGGAGCAGGCGGACGCAAGCCAAATTGCGGGAATGAGCTGGGGCGACACGCAAAATGCCGAGGCGCAGGAAGGTTTCCGCATTTTGCGATGGGACGAGGACGAAGGGCCGCTGACCAAAAGTGATGAACACCAAAGTTTGCCGCTGGCGCAAACGACCTTTGCGCGCCGCCGGGTGATCAACGGACAAAAGAACGCGCTCGCGGCGTTCGAGGATGGGACGGCGTTTTTGGCGCACCAAACTGTCGGGCGTGGCGAGATTTATTTTTGCGCGTCCTCGCCCGACCCCGCGTGGTCAAGTCTGGGTGACGGCCCGGTGCTGGTGCCGATGCTGCAACGAATGCTGCTCGCGGGCGGGCGGCGGTTGCGGGAGGTTTCCGATGTCGCGTGCGGTGAATTGAGCGCGGTCGATCAGGCCCGGCAATGGGTGACGGTCGATTCCACCGCGGCGAAGGACATTCGGACGCAAGCGGGGGTTTATCGTTCGGGCGACCGTTTCCTGGCGGTCAACCGTCCGGCGGCCGAAGACGACCCGGAGATCATAGACTCCGATCAGGCGCGGAAGTTGTTTGGAGATTTGCCGGTGAGCACGTTGCAGCAGGAGCATTTGGAGATCGGACAATTGCAGGGGGAAATCTGGCGGCTGTTTGTGTTTGCGATGCTTTTGTTCCTTGTGGCGGAAGGGATTTTGATTTTGCCGCGCCGCCGCGCCGCGCCGATTCAAACGTCCAGGCCCGGTAAGCCGAAGGAAAAAGAGAAGGAGGCGCAACTGGTATGAGCCATATTTCATTGGCCGCGCCGGCGTCCGTCATTATCGCGGCGGTTGCGCTTTGGCTGTTTGCGGGATGGCTTTGCCTCGCCAATTGGCAACGCTCGCCAAATCCGCGGGCAGCCGCCTGGCTGGAATCGTTGCGGTTCATCCTGATTACGCTGCTGGCGCTGACGTTGCTCCGGCCGGAATTTGTGAAAAACCTGGAACGCTCGTCCATGCCGGAAATCGCCGTCCTGACCGACGCCTCGGGAAGCATGAAGACGCGCGATGTGGATGCCGGCACCAACGTCATCAGCCGCGAGCAATGGATCCGCCAGGCGGTGGGGCGGAAATTTTGGGGGCCGCTGGATTCGAAGGCGAAAGTTTCCGTGGAGCCATTTTCCGCGCCCTCGACCAACGCCAACGCGATCAACGGCACCGACCTCAATCTCGCTTTGGAAAGCACGTTGCAGCGCTATAAAAATCTCAAAGCCGTGCTGCTGCTGAGCGACGGCGATTGGAACATCGGCAAATCTCCGCTGGGCACGGCGACGCAATACCGCGAGCAGAATATCCCGATTTTCACGGTGGCGGTCGGCCGCGAAACGCCCGTGCCGGATTTGATCCTGGAAAATGTGTCGGCCCCCGCCTACGGACTTTTCGGCGAGGAAATCGCGGTGGCTTTCAAAGTGACCAGCCATCTGGCGCGCGAGGTAAAAACGTCCATTTCCATCTCCGACAATTTCGGGGAGTCCGCGAAGAAGGAAATCACGATTCCGGCCAATGGCGACGTGGAGGATTCCATTTTGTGGTCGCCGCGCGAAACGGGCGAGATCACGGCGACCGTCAAACTGCCTGTCGAGCCGGACGAAGCGATTGCGGAAAATAACGAGCGGACGTTTCACATGTCCGTGCGCGTGGAAAAACTCAAAGTGCTGGTGGTCGATTCCCTGCCGCGCTGGGAATACCGTTATTTGCGCAATGCCCTGGCGCGCGATCCGGGCGTGGATATGCGCTGCCTGCTGCTCCATCCGGGTTTGGGGCCGGGAGAGGGGCTGGATTACATTTCCTCCTTTCCCGACAGCAAGGAGGCGCTTTCCCCGTACGACGTGGTTTTTCTCGGTGACGTGGGAATCGGGGAAGGCGAATTGACGGACAAGGACGCCGAATTGCTCAAGGGCCTGGTGGAGCAACAGGGAAGCGGCCTGGTGTTTGTCCCCGGCCGGCGCGGACGCGAGGTGACGTTTTTGAACAGCGCGCTGAAGGATTTGTATCCGGTGGATTTGGACACGTCGAAGCCGGACGGGATCGGCCTCGAAAACGAAGCCCAATTGGTGCTCACCAGCGAGGGCAAGCGGCATTGGCTGACGCGCTTCGATTCCGACGAGGACCGGAATGACGAATTGTGGAAGCAGTTGCCGGGATTTTTCTGGTCGGCGGCCGTTGAGAAAAGCCGCCCTGGGTCGGAGGTTTTGGCGGTGCATTCCGCCCTTCGCAACGAATGGGGCCGGATGCCCCTCTTGGTCACGCGCTCTGCCGGCAGCGGAAAAGTGCTATTTCTGGGCACCGACAGCGCGTGGCGATGGCGCCGCGGGGTCGAGGACAAATTTCACTACCGTTTCTGGGGCCAGGTCGTCCGCTGGATGGCCCACCAGCGGCATTTGTCCGGGAAGGAAGGCATCCGCCTGAGCTACAGTCCCGAAACGCCGCAGGCCGGCGACACGGTTTTTCTGCAAGGCACCGTGATGGACGATTCTGGCTTTCCCATTGACAGAGGGCCGGTGACCGGGAAGATCACATCGCCTGGCGGACAGGTGGAGCGATTGGATTTTACCCAAGTCGCCGGGGGATGGGGCGTTTTCAAATCCAGTTTTGCCGCGCAGGAAACCGGCAAATACAAAGTCGAAATTGCCTCAGAGCCTTACGACCGGCATTTGACCACCGATCTGCTTGTGGCCAAACCAGTTATCGAAAAAGAAGGGCAGCCAATCAATTCGCAGACGCTGGCCGAGCTTGCCGCCCTGACGCGCGGCGCGACCATTTCCACCGGCGACCTGGATAAGTTAGTGCAACAAATCTCCTTACTGCCACAGCCTCAACCGGTTGAAGAAAGAATCCGCGTCTGGAGCGAACCGGCTTGGGGCGGCGTCATCCTTTCATTGCTGACCATTTACTGGGCCGGACGAAAGTGGGCGGGGCTGATTTAGTTTAACGGGCTAATCGTACCGTTGGATTTTTAGACGATCTTTTGCGTTTTTTTGCGATTAGCCCGCCGCTACAACAGAGACCTCAGCTCAGAAACAAATTCATCAACGTCCGCCTCGGTGGTATCCCATGCGCACATGAAACGGCAGCCGCCGTTGGCGATGAACGTGTAAAAGAGCCAGCCCCGTTTCCGCAGCGCGTCCTCCACGCCCGCGGGCAATTGCGCAAACACGGCGTTGGCCCGCGAAGCGCCGAGCACCGCAACCCCGGGCAATTGGCGAAGCCCCCGCTCCAATCGCGCCGCCATGGCATTCGCGTGGGCCGCCCGCCGCAGCCACGCACCATCCCGCAACATGCCGACCCACGGCGCGGAGAGGAACCGCATTTTGGACGCAAGCTGGCCGGCTTGCTTGCACCGGTAATCAAATTCCTCGGCAAGCCTGCGCTCGAAAAAAACGACCGCCTCCCCGATGCCGATGCCATTCTTCGTGCCGCCAAAACAGAGAACATCGACTCCCGCCTGCCATGTGATTTCCTTCGGCTTCACACCGAGGGCCGCCACGGCATTCGCAAAGCGCGCGCCGTCCATGTGAATCCGCAGGCCGAGCGATTTCGACACCGACCAAATGGCCTTCAGTTCGTCCGGCGAATAGACGCTGCCCACTTCCGTCGATTGCGTCAGGCTCACCACGCGCGGCTTGGGGTAATGGATATCCGAACGCCGTTTGACCATTCGCTCAATGCCGGCCGGGGTCATTTTCCCGTCGTCGCCGGGAACGGTCAGCACCTTGGTGCCGTTGGAAAAAAATTCCGGCGCGCCGCATTCGTCGGTTTCCACGTGCGCCAGTTCATGGCACAAAACGCTGTGATACGATTGGCACAGAGAAGCCAGCGCGAGCGCATTGGCGGCGGTGCCGTTGAAAACGAAGAACACCTCGCATTGCGTCTCGAACAAATCGCGAATCAAGCCTGCCGCTTCCTCCGTCCACGGATCATTGCCGTAAGCGGCCGCGTGGCCGGAATTCGCCTGGGCCATTGCCTCCCAGGCTTCCGGGCAAATGCCGGCGTAATTATCGCTCGCGAATTGCCGCCGCATTGTGCTGGTAGCCATGCGCCCAGTAAGCCGGAGGTTCAGCCGCCGTGTCAATCCGGCAGGCGGACAGCGTTCACTTTAACCTTTAGCAGCGAAGCCCCGACCTCTAGGATTGTATTCTCGATGGACAAGCCGCCGATCATCCGCCCGTTCTCGACGCGGGAACTGAGCGACCTCCAACACGCCAAGTCTCTCCTGGAAAGTGCGCCGCTGGCCATTCGCCTCGCCAATTCCCTCGGTTCCCCGCTTGAAAAAGGTTTTGCGCTGCTGCCAAAGGGTTGGAACAACACCGTCAACAAAGCAACCCGCGGCGCGTTGATGAAAGCGTTGTCGGTCGCGGTGGCGACTCTCGGAAAATCAAAGCGCCGTTCCTCACGGGAATTCTTCCATAAGGTGCTGGCTGGAACTTCCGGCGGCATCGGCGGGGCGTTCGGCCTGGCGGCGGTGCCAATCGAGTTGCCCATCTCGACGACAATTATTCTCCGCTCGATCGCCGAAATTGCCCGCAGCGAGGGCCATGATTTGTCGCGCATTGAAACCAAGCTGGCCTGCCTGGAAGTTTTTGCGTTGGGCGGCAAGGAAGCGGAAAACACCTACTGGGTCACCCGCGCGGCGATGAGCCAGGCAATGTCGGACGCGACGGCTTACCTGGCGCAGAAAGGCATCGTGCGGGAGGGCGCGCCGGCGGTTGCCCGGCTTGTGAACTCCATCGCCGCCCGCTTCGGCGTGGTGGTTTCCGAGGAGGTGGCGGCCAAGGCCGTTCCGGTCATCGGGGCCGCCAGCGGAGGGATCATCAACGTGGTGTTTCTATCGCATTTCCAGGAAATGGCGCGCGGACATTTTATCATTAAACGATTGGAAGCGGCGCACGGGCCGGAACAGGTGCGATACGCTTATGATAACTTGCAAGATGCAAAAAGTTGAACCGTATGTAAGATTGAACGGTAAGATGATTTTGAACACGAATGTGAAAAAGTTTTCCAAAGGGATGGATATGAATGAACACCAGTTTTCAGACCGGAGATTGAAAATCCTGATCGTGCTGGCCTTCTTAATTATCGGCTGGCTCTGTTTCAGGGGCGCCGCTTCTGGGCACGCCCAGCCCGCTCCAGCGGATTTGTCGCCCGGCGTGCAGGAGGTCATCAAATTGACCAAGGCGCACATGACGGACGATGTGATCCTCGCCTACATCCACAATTCCGGCGCCGCGTACAACCTGAGCGCCAACGACATCCTTTTTTTGAACGGCCAGGGTGTTTCCCAACCGGTGATTTCAGCGTTGCTGCAAGCGAAATCCTCGGCCGCCTCCGCGCCGTCGCCGGCCCCTGCACCTGCTCCAAGTTACGTTCCGCCGCCGCAAACTGCGCCGCCTTCCTATGCCCCGCAGGTGAATCCTCCTGGCGAACCCGGCACGCCGGCGCCACCCGTCAGCGAATCCGCCGAAGGCCCACAGCCCGGTTCGGCGGTAACACTTCCGTATTTCCAGGCTCAACTCTCCCCGTATGGAACATGGACGGACATTCCCGGTTACGGCACATGCTGGATTCCGTCAGTGCAACATACGGTTCCTGACTGGCGCCCTTACCTGAACGACGGGCACTGGGAATACACCGAGCAAGGCTGGTTCTGGCATTCGGATTATCCCTGGGGCGAATACGCGTTTCATTATGGCCGCTGGATACGGGACCCCCGGTGGGGCTGGGCTTGGATTCCCGGTTATCATTGGGGCCCGGGCTGGGTCTGCTGGCGCAATGCCGAGGATGCCGGTTATTGCGGCTGGGCGCCGCTGCCGCCGGGAGCGCGCTTTGAAACAGGGGTGGGATTGGTCTGGAATGGACAGGTTGCGGTCAATGTCGATTTTGGGCTGGCGCCTGACATGTTCGTGTATGTGCCGTTTGACCACTTCTGGGCGCATAGTTACATTCCCTTCCTGGCGCCGGGCTGGCGCGGCGCGGAATTATTCCGCCACAGTATCCTGGCCAACGATTATCGCTTTGTCGGCGGACGCTTCTTCATCGGGGGAATTGGCCGGGACCGAATGGGTTTCCTGACCCATCACGATGTGCCGCTGGGGCGGATAGATTTTCATGACGACCGGATCGCGCACGACCGGGAAATCCAGCATGACCGCGGGATGGACATGCACGGCGGCAGGGATTTCCACGGCGACCATCGGGACGGCGACCATCACGGTTTCTGAGTAAATCGGGTAACTTTAAACTGAAAACCAACTCTTCCGGCAGGCGGGCAGCCTACTGCCCACCGGGGCGCTGCGACTTTCTGATTTGCAGAGAGAGTCAGGAACGGCAAGATTCTCCGGAAAGCCGAATGGCATTAATCGTAAAATCTAACACCCAACCTAAAAAGGGAATGCAGTGACATCGGTAACGGACACTTTGTTCGCCCGGGCATTGCGCGCTCTTGCGCGGACGGTCTGCCAGCATCCGAAATGGTTTGTGGCGCCGCAGGTTCTCCTTTTTGGCGTTTGCGTTTTCTACACGGTCTTCCGCCTTCAATTCGACATGAGTCGGGACAACCTGGTGGGGGCGGACAAGAAGTATCACCAGGTTTTCATGCGCTACCAGAAGGAGTTCCCCGCCGAGGACGAATTCGCGGTGGTGGTCGAAAGCGACAGCGCAAACCTCAATCGCCAGTTCGTGGAACGCCTGGCCGCGAGATTGCAGATCGAGACGAACCTGTTCACCGATATTTTTTATAAAGGGGACATGCCTTCCCTGGGAAAAAAAGCGCTGCTCTTCGCGCCGGAGTCGGACTTGCTGGAGATGCGCAAGACGCTGGAAGCCTACCGGCCATTTATCGAACAATTCACGCAGGCGACCAACCTCGATTCGTTTTTTGAGCTGATCAACCGCCAATTTCGCACCGCCAAAGAGGAGGAGAACGCCCAAAATAACGCCCTCATCGGCGCGATTCCCGCTCTGCACCGCATCGTTAGCGAGGCCAATTTCAGCCTCGCCCACTCCGGCACTCCGGTTTCCCCCGGGGTCGATGCCCTGTTCGGCGGCGGCGAGGAAGCCCAGGAGCGCATGTACCTAACCTTCGCTTCGAATCGAATTTATCTCATCACCACCCGCGCCCGCAGCGAAGACGTGATCCCGCAAGCCGTGGTGCGAATGCGCCAATTGATCCTGGAGACGGAGATGGATGTCCCGGGCCTCAACGTCGGGCTTACGGGGGAGCCGGTCCTGGATTTTGACGAAATGCAGCAGTCGCAACGGGATTCGGCGTTGGCCAGCGTTGTGTCGCTGTTGCTCTGCTCGCTCATTTTCATTTATGCGTACCGTGAAACGGGACGTCCGCTCAAGGCGGTCGCCTGCCTGGTGATCGGTTTGGGCTACACGATGGGATTCACGACGCTGGTCATCGGGCACTTGAATATTTTGACGATTACTTTCGCGCCCATATTGATCGGCCTCGCCATCGACTTCGCGATTCATTTCATCACGCGATACGAGGAGGAAACGCGCAACCGGCTCACGCCGTTTGATGCGGTGGAGAAAGCGATGGTATTCACGGGCCAGGGCATCGTCACCGGCGCTTTGACCACCGCGGGGGCATTTCTGGCGATGGGATTGACCAACTTCAAGGGAATTCAGGAAATGGGAATCATCTCCGGCGGCGGCCTGGTTCTTTGCCTCATCCCCATGTTGACGATGCTCCCGGTCTTGCTCATGCGCGGAGGTCAAAACGCCATCGACCATGCGGTCGGGATGCCCGCCGAGCGACGGGCGGCCATTGAAAATTTCTGGCTCGAACGGCCCGTCTGGGTGATTGGCGTGGCGCTCGCTCTTTGCGCCGGCGCGGCCACGCAGTTCCACAAGCTTTACTTTGATTACAACCTCCTGCACATGCAGTCCAAGGGATTGCCCTCCGTGATCTACGAGAAAAAACTGCTCTTCTCCGGGCAATCGGTCCTTTATGCCGCAATCGTGGCCGATTCCTTGCAGCAGGCGCATCATTTTGAGGAAATTGTCAGCAACCTTCCCTCCGTCGCCAGCGTCGATGGCAATGACAAGGGGGACGCCATGTTTGACACTCTGACACGGGATCAAACCACCAAACTTCAAACGGTGCGGACGATCATCAGCGGCATTTCCGACCTCCATTTCAACAGGCCCGACCAGCGTCCTGTCAATTTGAATTCCCTGGCCACGACTTTATACAGCACCATGGGTTATCTGGCCCTGGCGGCGGACGATGTTTCCACCAATCGTCCCGAACTGGCAAACGAATTACTCTCCTTGCGCACGGCCATCAGCGATTTTCGTGTCAGGATGTTGAACGGCGACCCGGCGATTCCGGAGCGGTTGCGCGGCTATCAAATCGCCTTGTTCGATGACATCCGCGAAACGTTCGACGCCATCAAAAACCAGGATACCAGCGGCCCTCTCAGGCCGGTCGATCTTCCCGCCACTTTGCGCGCCCGTTTCGTGGGCGTCACTGGACAATACCGCCTGCTGGTTTTTCCCAAGGGAGATATTTGGAACCACGAGGTCCAGGGCAAATTCCTCACCGAATTGAGGACCGCCCTCAAAGGCGACGCGGACCGCCTCACGGGCACGCCGGTGCAACTCTACGAATACACAACGCTGCTCAAAGACAGCTACCAGCAGGCGGCCTTGTACGCGCTTGCCGCCATTGCGCTGATGGTGTTTTTCCATTTTCGCTCGGTGCTGTGCGTATTTCTCTCGCTGTTGCCGGTGGCCATTGGTTCGGTCTGGACGCTCGGCTTGATGGGGCTTGTGGGAATACCGTTTAACCCCGCGAATATCATGACGCTGCCGTTGGTGATCGGGATCGGCGTGACCAACGGCATTCACATTCTCAACCGCGTCGCCGAGGAACAAAAGGCCAGCATCCTTTCAAAAAGCACTGGCAAAGCCGTGCTGGTCTCCGGCTTGACCGCCCTGTCTGGATTCGGAAGCCTGATGCTCGGCAAACATCAGGGAATACAAAGTCTTGGCATGGTAATGTCCCTGGGAATTGCCGCCTGTATGATTGCGGGATTGACGTTTTTGCCCGCCCTGCTCAACGTGTTGGGACGTGTCGGATGGCACGTTGCGAAAAAAAGACCCAGTAGCAGTAATGCAGTGCCGCCACTGGGTCTGGAGGAACCGAGGTAAAAACCTCAATTTCATGAAAATGTCATCTTCCAAGGCGAAAAAGTCAATGAAAATTGTGTTAACGTTCGCATTTTGAAAGCACAGGAAACACCTACTTCGATAACGTTATCGCTAACGTGGATCGCGTTCTTGTGCGCGATCTTTGCTTTGGCCCCCTTTTCCGCTTTGGCCGATGACGACGGTGAATTTATCGCCGGTCCGGCCTATTCCAACTTCAAATTGACCCTCCAATCCGGCCAGCGCCAGGAGGCCTTTGGCCCTTTTTATAATTCGCAAACCACGTCAGCCGAACAACAACTGGCTTTCCCGCCGTTTTTTTGTCACACGCTGACATCCGACGTCGGGTGGGACGAATGGGAGTTTTTATATCCGATTGCCGATTACCGCCGGTTTGGCTCGGAGTATCGTTGGCAAATAATCGAATTTCTGAGCTTTTCCGGGGGGAAATCGGATCTCACCAACACCGCCCGGATGTTCACGTTATTCCCCTTTTACTTTCAGAGACGGGCTTCGGACCCCAGTTTGAATTACACCGCTCTCGTGCCAATTTACGGGCACATGGAAAACCGCCTGTTTCGCGACGACATCAAATTCGTCCTGTTTCCGCTCTATTCGGAAACCCGGAAGAAGGATGTCGTCACGGACAATTACCTGTATCCGATCTTCGCCCGCAGCCGCGGCGAGGGCCTGACCGGTTGGGAAGTCTGGCCCTTGGTGGGCACCGAACATAAACTGCCCACCACACGCACCAATTACTACGCCGACCGCACAGAAATCATCGGTGGCTACGACAAATATTTCGTGCTTTTCCCATTTTTCCTCAAGGCCCGCGCGGGCATCGGCACGACCAATCCCGCCACAAGCATGACAGTGATCCCCTTTTACAACCGCCTCAAGTCCCCGGCGCGCGATGAAATATCCTACGGATGGCCGCTCGGTTATAATATAATCGACGATCGTGAACAAAAATTCACCGAACGCGATCTGTTCTGGCCTTTCATTGTGCGGGCGCGCGGATCCAAAACAGTCACACACTACCTTCCATTTTACAGCCACGCCGTCAGCGACGGTTTGGAAAGCGATTTTTACGCATGGCCGATTTACAAGTTCAACCGCATCCACTCCCCGCCGCTGGATCGCACCCGCACGCGGATTTTCTTTTTCGTCTATTCCGACACAGTGGAAAAAAACATCCTGAACGGCGATTATAAACGGCGCGTTGACTTTTGGCCATTTTACACGTTTCATCGCGATTTGGATGGCAGCCGTCGATTGCAAATCCTGGCGCCGCTGGAGCCGTTTTTCCCCAACAACCGCTCCGTGACACGCGAATATTCACCACTTTGGTCTGTTTGGCGCGCCGAACGCAATGCCCGCACCGGCGACGCCAGCCAGTCGCTATTCTGGAACCTCTACCGCCACGAAAAGGCGGGCGGCGCGAAAAAATTCTCGCTCTTGTTCGGTCTTTTCCAGTATCAATCCACGGTGGAAGGCGGTTCCTGGCGTATTTTCTACTGCCACATCGGCAGGAAACCGGCCCAACCACGACCCAAATCCTGATGTTTCATCATATTGGCGAAATTTTGATTTTGTTTTGGCGCACGATGGAGGCGCTGCCGCTGGCATGGCGTCAGCGCAAAAAGGTTTTTGACCAGCTTTTTGAGATCGGCAACGCCAGCCTGCTAATGATCTGCATTCTCTCGCTGTTCATTGGCGGCGTTCTCGCCCTTCAAACCGGCCCCGTGCTGGTCCGCAACGGCATGAGCACCGTCCTCGGTGGCATGGTCGGACTCTCCATGTGCAAAGAGCTTGCGCCGGTCATGATGGCCATCCTCATTGCCGGCCGCGTCGGCTCCGCGATGTCCGCCGAAATCGGTTCGATGAAAGTCTATGAGGAGATCGACGCCCTCAAGACCATGAACATCGACCCGGTCGAATACCTGGTGCTGCCGCGAATGGTCGCGATCGCGATCGCGCTGCCGACGCTCGTCGTGTTCTCCATTCCCGTCGGCTGGTTCGGCGGGGCGCTGGTCTGCGCTTTCAATCTAAGGATCAACGTTGGCTTTGGCAGTTATTTCGAGAACCTGCGCGAAGTGGTGGAGTTCAGCGACGTCGCCAACGGCATTTTCAAGGCGTTCGTCTTTGCCCTCGTCATTGGCGTTGTCTCCTGCCATCAAGGGCTGGTCACGCGCGGCGGTCCCCGGGGCATTGGCCGGAGCACCACCAAGGCCGTCGTCAATTCCATCGTGCTCGTCCTCATCCTGGACTATTTCCTGACGCGATTTTTATTATACGTTCAGAAATGAAATGAGCGCGGATAATTCACATTCGGAAAGCGTCAAGGTCGAAGTCCGCGACCTGCGCAAATGCTTCGGCCTGTTGCAGGTCCTCAAGGGCGTCAGCTTTACGGTCAATCCGGGCGAACTTTTTGTCGTCATGGGGCCGAGCGGCGGCGGCAAAAGCGTCCTGCTCAAACACATCATCGGCCTCATCACTCCCGATTCCGGCGAAATCCTGATCGAGGGCGAATCGATCCTTTCGTCCGATGTCCGCACGAAATTCCGCATGGCGATGGTCTTTCAGTCCGCGGCGTTGCTGACCTCCCTGTCGGTCGGCGAAAATGTCGGCCTGTACTTGACGGAACACCAGCTAAAACCTCCCGCCGAAATCGCCACCATAGTCTCCCAGAAACTCGATGTCGTTGGTCTCAAAGGAATCGAAAAGAGGTCGCCTGGCGAACTTTCCGGCGGCATGCAGAAACGGGTCGCGATTGCTCGCGCCTTGGTGGTCGAACCGCAGCTTGTGCTATTTGACGAACCGACTTCGGAGCTGGACCCGCTGATGGCCGTGGCCGTCGGGGAAGAGATTTTAAAGCTTAACAACCGAACCCATGCCACCACCATTGTGGTGACGCACGACCGCGAATTCGCCTTTGCCGTCGCCGACCGCATTGCCGTGATAGACGAGGGCAGGATTTTATTCATCGGCACGCCCGGCGAGGTCAAATCGAATGCCGACCCCCGGATCCAAAAATTCATCCGGGCGGAACTAACCCATTCCAAACAATAAACAACGTCATGAAAGATTCTGTTGAAAGCAGGCTCGGAATATTTTTCGCGCTGGCCATCATTTTCATCCTGATCATACTGGAATCCCTGGGCGGGTTCTCGATTTTTAAACGCGGCTTTCACATCCGCGCGATGTTCAAGACTGTCCATGAACTCAAGGCCGGCGATCCCGTCAAAATGGCCGGCGTGCCCATCGGCAGCGTCCAGAAAATACAACTCACCAACGGCATGGCCGAAGTCACGATGGACCTCGACCGCAGCACCGAAGTCAAGACCGACAGCAAAGCCATGATCGGCTTCACCGGGTTGATGGCTCAGAATTACATCTCGCTCGATTTCGGAACGCCGGAAGCACCCGTTGCGACGGACGGAATCGTCCTTCAAAGCGTGGACCGGCCGGACCTGGATATGCTCATGGCCAAGCTCGACAACGTCGCCACCGGCGTGGAGAACCTCACCCGCAGTTTCAGCGGCGAAAAAATCGACAATTTGCTGGGCCCGTTCACCGATTTCCTCAAGGACAACCGGACCAACCTCACCGCCACCATCTCCAACATCAAAACCGTGTCAGACCGCATCAAGGACGGCCAGGGCACCGTGGGCAAATTGATCAATGAGGATACCCTGTATGTCACGGCGCAATCGTCCATCAGCAACTTTCAAACCACCGCGGGGAACATCGACAGCGGCATAACCCAGGCGCGCGAACTCCTGACGAATGCGAATGACGTTGTTCTGGACGTTCGCGCCGGCAAGGGCACGATTGGCAAGCTCCTGACGGACCCGGCCCTCTTCTACGAAGCCACCGGCTCACTCTCGAACCTCCATCAAATCCTCATCAAGATCAACGACGGCCAGGGAACAGTCGGCCAATTGATCAACGACGACAGCGCCCTCAAAAACATCAAGCTTTCCCTGCAAAAGATCGACAAAGCCACCGAAAGCCTGGAAGACACCGGGCCGTTGAGCGTCCTCGGTACGTTGGCCAGCTTTTTGTTCTAGTCTCCGAAGAGCTTTTTCAACTGGTCGCGGGCGGCGTTTTCGCGCGGGTTATTTTCGATTTTCACCGTAAACGTCCGCCGCACAAAGTCGAAATACTCGCAAAAATTTCCCGCCGCCTTTTCCAGCACCGGATCGGCGCGGCGGTCCCGGCATTGGTGGGCGACGCGCGCGTCGTAACTGGCGCAATTGAGGCAAACGCGCAAATCGGCGTTGCACTGGTGGCACGAATCTCCGCGCCCGGGCAGTCCCGGCAACGTCCATTCCCAGCCGCATTTGTGGCAATGACGGGTTGCAGTCATATTGAACATTTTAGCCATTTTCAGCCCGTGCGCCAGAACGACTTCCGCGCAAATGCAAATTAAATATTTTCCAAATTTCACTTTTACGTCTGGACGCCGCCCGCTCCGAAAGCCTACATAAGATAACGTGAGTTTAAGTGAAAATAGCGCGCGGGCGGCCTTTGCGGGGCCGGATTTCGCGCGAAGTCATGCGGCGGGAGTGCCGGGTGAGTGGTATGCCATGCTCCAACAAGTTGGCTCCCCTGCCCTTTCCGATTTCACCCTGGAATCCTACGTTTCGCATCTCCTTCTTCCCGTCGAATTGCCGGCTATTGCTGAATCTTGCGGCCACGCGATGCGCGGTGAACTTCGCGAGTTGATCGACCAGGACCGTCGTTTGGACCGGCAAATCGGTCCCTTCGCCGCGGCCAGCAAGCAAATTGGCCGCCTGCAACTGGCGCGCTTTCGCCCGTTGCGCGACGACCGCCTCGTCCAACGTTATCTTGCCGCCGTCGAATTCGGCCAGGCCAACGGCTGGCACACGATTGTGTATGGAGTGACATTGGCCCTCTATTCGTTGCCATTGCGCCAGGGCCTCCTCCATTACGCGCAGGAAACGCTTGCGACCCTGGCGAAAAATCTCGCCAAGGGCGACGACGCCTCCCATCTGGATGCGCTGATGGAACAAGTGCCCAACGCCGTCGAATCCGCCCTGACGCGCTGCTAGCCGATTTCGAAGTCTGTCAAATTCAGTTGGCAACTTCCCACCCTCTCCCTCTATCCTTGACCGGATGGCGCCCGCAGAAAGTTTTTTAAACGCCGCCGATTGGACGATTATTCTTTTTTACATCGGCGGCATCGTTCTCCTCGGAGTCTGGTTCGGCAGGGACCAGCGCAACACTCGCGATTATTTTCTCGGCGGCAAGGACATTCCGTGGTGGGGCATCGGCCTCTCCATCGTCGCGGCGGAAACCAGCGCGTTGACGATCATCGGCGTCCCCGCCATGTCCTACGGCAAAAACGGCAATCTCGCCTTTATCCAGTTGATCATCGGCTACGTGATTGCCCGCATCATCCTGGCGGTCGTCATGGTGCCTCATTATTTCAAGGGCGAAATTTATTCCCCCTACCAGCTTTTCTCCAATTCCTTCGGCGAAAACGCCCGCCGGACCGCCGGCGGATTTTTCCTCCTCAGCGAAACCCTCGCCGCCGGCGTCCGCGTCTATGTCGCCTGCATTCCCGTCAAACTCATGCTCGGCGACAAGCTCCTTGGGAAATTCGCCGGAGGCGACCCGATTTTGGGCGCGATTCTTTTGTTCGTTTTCCTCTCGCTCGTTTACACATTCGTCGGTGGCGTCAAGGCCGTGATTTGGACCGATGCCGTCCAATTCGGCCTTTTCCTGCTCGGCGGATTGTTCACGCTCTGGTTTGTGCCGCATGTTTTTCCGGGCGGCGCCTCCGCGGTTTTTCATCTCGCCGGCGACGCCGGCAAACTGCACTGGCTCAATGCCGCCGTCACTCCCCTTTCCGTCTGGCGCGAGCCAATGAATATTTGGATGGGCGTCATTGGGGGGACCTTCATGGTGATGTCCTCCCACGGAGCCGAACAACTCATCGTCCAACGCGTCCTCGCCTGCAAAAATGTCCGCGACGGCCGCAAGGCGCTCGTCCTGAGCGCCGTCGTTATTTTTCCGCTCTTTCTGATTTTCCTGCTCGTCGGCGCGATGCTCTGGGTTTACTACCAGAAATTTCCGATGGCCATTTCCATTCCCGAAATCCACCCCGGCAGCGGCATCAAGGCCAACGATTTCATTTTTCCCATCTTCATGTTGACGGCCGTCCCGCACATCCTCAAGGGATTGCTGATCGTCGCAATCCTAGCCGCCGCGATGTCCTCGGTCAGCTCCGCCTTGACCGCTCTCTCCTCGGTTTCAACGATGGACTTCGTCAAAAAGGCGTTGCCGCACAAATCGGACCTTTTCTTTCTGCGCTTCAGCAAAATCTCCACGATTTTCTGGGCCGTGGCGCTCATCTTCATCGCCTATCTGAGCCGGCAGGTTCAATTCGTGCTGGACGCCTCCTTTACGCTTCGCGGCTTAACCAGCGGCGGCCTGCTGGGCGGTCTGCTGCTGGCGGTCTTCTGGAAACGCGGCGCCGCCCTCCCCGTGATCGCCGGGATGCTCTGCTCGTTGTGTGTTATGGCGTGGATCAGCCCGCTCGGTCACAAGGGCGCGGGAATCGCCCCGTATTGGTTCACCATGATCGGCAGCGCCATCACGATTGTAGTCGCCATCACGATTCGAAAACTGCTACCCTCGGCGCGCAATGGCGATCACGCCAAAACAATTTGAACAACTCCAGGCGCGGCTGAGTGGCGGCAAGCGCCTCCCCTCCCCTGTTCTCGAATCGCCCTTGCGCTCACCGTCAAGCAAAACTCGTATTGTCATCGGGATCGACCCCTCCCTGCGTGGCACCGGTTACGGCGTCATCCAGGCCGGCAAACCGAACCCTCGCGCCCTCGCGCACGGCACGATTGCGTGTCCTGCCGGCTGGGAGCGTTCCCGTTGTTTGGGCCACATAGCCCGCACCTTGCGCGAAGTCATTGCCCGCCATCAACCCGGCGCCTGCGCCATCGAAGGATTGTTCTACGCGCAAAATCTCCAAACCGCCTTGATCATGGGCGAAGCCCGCGGCGCCGCGCTTGCGGTCCTGGGCGAAGCCGGCCTGGAGATTTTCGAAATCGCCCCCCGCAAAGTCAAACAGGCCATTATCGGCTACGGCGCGGCCCAAAAATCCGCCGTCGGCAAAATGGTCCAGCGCCTCCTCCAGCTTGCCGAACCTCCCGGCCCCGACGCCGCCGACGCCCTGGCCATCGCGCTCGCCCACATGCACGAAACAAGCCGCTACAGCTTCAGCGCCTCAAAAAGAGTATAATAACGACGACCACGATATTCACGTAAACCGCCGCCAGCACGTCATCAATCGTAACGCCCCATCCGCCCCGCAACCGCTGGCTTTGTCGTACCGGCCACGGCTTGGAGACATCGAACAATCGAAAAAGCGCAAACACTCCAATGCTGTACTCCCAATGCCTCCAAAAATATTCCGGCCCCGGCATTTGATGCTGCCAGACGCTCGCCATCACAAGCCACCCGGTGAAGCAAATCGGAATGGCAATGATCTCATCCATGACGACCGAGCCGGGGTCTGTTTGTTTGAGGATCTGTTCCGCTTCGCCGCAAAGCCAGATGGAAACCGCGATGCCCGCAACCGCGCCAACAATAAAAACTGGCCACGATCTAAGCCAAATCAGCGCCAAAAACCATCCCAGTCCCAGGATCGATCCAAATGTCCCCGGCGCAATCGGAATGCGCCCAATGCCGAAGCCTTGGGCAATCCAGAGCTTCATAAATCGACCAGGTACAGCCCGCGATTTCTCCACAGATACAGCCCGCCCGAGGTAAACGTCAAAATCACCGCCACCCAGATCGAAAGGCTCGTAAACCAAATGACCCACGGCTCGCCGAAAATGTTGAAACCAAAAATCGCCCCGATCGGCCCCCATTCCTGGTAGCTATTGAGCACCAGTACGGAAATGATCGCCACGATTTGCGAAATCGTCTTGTGTTTGCCAAATCGTTCCGCCGCCAAAACCAGGTTTTTGGATGCCGCCAAAAGCCGCAGCCCGGTAATCGCCAATTCGCGCGCCACCACAATCACCACCATCCACGCCGGCAGCCAGCCTCGTCCCACAAACGCGATAAATGCCGAGCAAACAAGAATTTTGTCCGCCAACGGATCCATCAGGATTCCGAAATTGGTAATCAGGTTATCGCGCCGCGCGATTTTTCCGTCGAAATAATCCGTCAGGCTCGCCGCGCTAAAAAGCAGCAGCGCGACCGTCTCGAAATGGGGACCCGTCATGAAAATCACGATCAAAAATGCAACCGTCAGAACAAAACGCGAAATCGTTAATTTGTTCGGAACATTCATCCAAGCTTCGGGTTCCCCATATTTAGTCAGACCGCTTCCGCAATCAAATCATAATCCGTATGCCCGATCACCTTGACCTGCGCAAAATCCCCTTCCCTTGCCGCCCCGCGCACATAAACCCGCCCGTCGATGTCCGGCGCATCCGCCTCCCCGCGCGCCAACCAATAGACTCCCCCGCCGGCGTCAGGCAGGTCCTGCGTCGCGCGAATCAGCCCGTGCTCCCACGAGCTGACGCTGGCCCCCTCCAAATCCCGCGCGTTGGCCCGTCGCTCGATCAGCACGGTCGCTTCCCCGCCCACGCGCGAAGCCGAAATCTCCCGCGAAATTTTCAATTGCTCCGCCATCGCCCGTTGTTGTCTTTGCTTTTTTCGCGCATCCGGCACCTGCCCTTGCATTCCGGCCGCTCGCGTCCCGTCCTGCTGCGAATAGGTGAACACCCCCAGCCGCTCAAAGCGCGTCGCCTTTATAAAATTCAGCAAACTCTCAAAATACTCATCCGTCTCGCCGGGAAATCCCACGATGAAAGTCGTCCGCAAAGCAATCCCCGGTATCCCCGCCCGGATCTTCGCAATCAAGTCAACGATATATTTCCGCGACGTCTCACGCCTCATCCGTTCCAGCATGTTCTCGTGGATGTGTTGCAGCGGCATATCCACATAGCGCGCCACCTTCGGGCATTCCGCAATCGTCTTGATTAATTCATCCGTCCAATGTGCCGGATGCGTGTAAAGCAGTCGGACCCAGAATGTCCCCGGCAGCTCGTTTAATTCCCGCAGCAGCGTGCAAAGCGTAGTGGCGTCAGCCGTCAGCGAATGCGCCGCAGCCGTGAATTTCTCCGGCGACGAAATCGCCCGCGAATGTCCCGGGCGCAAATCCAGCCCGTAATAAGTCGAATCCTGCGAAATCAAATTCAATTCCCGCACCCCAGACGCAATCAACTCCCTGGCCTCCTGCACGACATCCGACTGCGTCCGGCTGCGATGCGACCCGCGCATTCGCGGGATGATGCAGAAACTGCAAGGATGATTGCACCCCTCCGCGATTTTGACGTAAGCAAAATGCTTCGGCGTCAGTCGAAACCGTGGCGTAGCATAGTCCGGAATATAATTGGGTCGGTGGTGGACATTCACCAGTTCCCCGGTCGCCGCCGGTTTTGGCGGCGTCACTTTTGCCCGCCTCGTCCGCGCTCCGCCGCCCGGTTTAGCCAATCTCTCCTGCCGCCGCGCGAGCGCTTGTTCCACAATTTCCGAAACCTGCGCCACCTGGTCGATCCCCATGAACGCATCCACCTCCGGCAAAAGCTTCGGCAAATCATCCCGAAACCGCTGCGGCAGGCACCCCGAAACAATCAGCCCCTGCCCCGGATTTGTCTGCGTCCGCACCTCATCGGATTCCAAAATGGCATCAATGCTCTCCTGCTGCGCCGCCTCGATAAAAGAACAAGTGTTGACAATCACCACATCCGCCTGGCCCGCCTCGTTGGTAATTTCCATGCCCCCTTTGATCAGTGAGCCGAGCATGATCTCCGCATCGACGAGATTTTTGGCGCATCCCAGCGAGATCAAACCCACCCGAACCGGCTTACTTTTAACATTGAGCATCCGCAGCACGTTACGCGACCACTCAAAAAAAACAAACCCTCCTTTTCCGCGCCGCCTCTCCCTCGTAGCGGTGTCACATCTTAACATTTAACAATTCGATCACTTCATTCATCCGGCGCGCTTCAGCTTTGTCGGAGGCCAGACGCGCCTTATAGCGGCGTATCGCCATCGCCGCGGCGGCGTAATTATTCATTCCGCAAAGTTCCGCCAACTCATTGAGCTTGAGCCCGCATTTGCTTTGTCCCAGATACAACACAAGGTCGCGCATCCGGTTCCCGTAACGATTACTCCACTGGTCCCATGCTTCCCCCTGCACTTCCTCGGCCGCCTCGACCACTTGCCGCCAGGTCCAGCGTTGCGCTCCTATCCGCCGCGCCGCGCGCTGTTCCTGAGCATCTCCTTTGACTCGCTCGCGCAATTTTTCGACAAACCGCCCGCCGCCTAAAATCACCCCTTCCCTCAGCCGCCCCCAAGGCGAATCGGCCTCCATTCCTTCTCGCACCGCCGACTCGACATACCGGCGATAGTGTTCCTGATTGCGCGCCTTGCCATCCTTTGAACGGACGATCAAAGTGCTGGCCTCCAGCCAGGGTGGGCACTCGGCTGCGCCGACGCAGGCTCGATACGAACTCCAATGATAATCCCGCAACCGCGCTAATCGCGCCTCCACTTCGTCTTTTCCGGAAGCCGCGCCTATTCCCTGACGCGCCGCATGGCGCCGATCCTTGTCCAAACCAAGAGAACGCACGCGCACCGGGTTGAGATGGACGTACCGGCTCAGTTCCAGTCCAGCTTCCGCGGCATCGAAAAGGACCGATTTGAATCGGCCCTGGAACAAATGTCCGACCCGGTCATGCCGACAGTTGAACCACGCGGTGTAACTCAGATTGAGCCATTGCATCGCCCGACTGAGATGAACTTCGATCAACTCGATCAGCAGATTATAGTGATTGTCCATCAGCACGTAGCCGTGGACACGGACGCCAAAACGATCAACCAGAGCGGCAAGCAATTCCAGAAAGTGGCCTCGATCGCGATTATCCCGAAAGACGGCCCTCCGTTCATTGCCGCGCCCGGTGACATGGTAAAAGCCGCCAACATATTCAATCCGCAAGGGTCTAGCCACGGAAAGAGCCTATGCCGACATTTCGCACTCCGTCAAATGTTAAATGTTAAGATGTGACTCCAATCTGACTTGGACGGAGTCACATGACTTGGACGGAGTCACATGACTTGGACGGAGTCACATGACTTGGACGGAGTCACATCTTAACATTTAACAATTCAATCACTTCGTTCGGCCGACATGCTTCAGCTTTGTCGGCGGCCGGATGCGCCTGGTTGGGCATCGGCCCCAATGGCAAGGCTCCATCCTCGGCGTCAAGCCGCTTTAAGCGAAGCAGAAGTCCATTGGCGCGCCTGCCTGATCGCGTTGCAAAAACGCTGACCTTCACCCAAATTTTCCTTTTCTTGTCGCTCCGTCTGGTATATGGTTGCCGGGCCAATAACAAACCACACGGAAAGGATACAGAACGGAGCATTCGACTATGAAAACTAAGATTCCCAACCTCACGGCTGCCGCCGCGTGCGCATTGATCTTCGCGTCCCAACACGTTTTCTCTCAAGGCGCTCTGACACCGCCCGGACCGCCTGCGCCGACGATGAAAAGCCTCGACCAGGTTGAAGCCCGCATCATCGTCAATTCCGTCAACACCCCCGGCGACGCCACAACCCTGTACAAAATCACCCAGCCCGGCTCCTATTATTTGACCACGAATATCACCGGCGTCTCCGGCATGAGCGGCATTGCCATCGAGTCCTCCCAGGTCACGCTCGACCTCAACGGATTCAGTGTGGACGGCGTTGCCGGTTCCCTCGACGGCGTTCGCAATACCAACGGCTCGATCATCGCCGTGACAGTCCGCAACGGAATTGTTCGCTTCTGGGGTGGCAACGGAATCTCCGGCTCGGGGGGCTACGGCGCGATCTACTCCGACCTGATCGTCTTCGACAATGATAATGATGGCATGGACGTTTTCCGCGCCACCGTCCGCGATTGCGTCGCCGAGGACAATGGTGGCACCGGCATTTCCGCCTCGGAGTCCGGCGTGATCCATTGCTCGGCCACGGGCAATGACACCGGCATCGCGGGCGCTTATACTTCGCGCGTGGAAGGTTGCACCACCAAATTCAACAACGTCGGCATCGATGTTTACGGCAGTTGCCTGGTGCTCAACAATACGATTCAGGCCAGCGTTGACATTGGCTTGGTTCTGGGCCAGGAAGACCGCGTCGTCGGCAACCTGGTGACAGACGGCCCTGGTGGCGCCTTCGGCATCCTTGTAGAGAACAGCTACGGCACCAATAACGTCATCCAGGGAAATACCGCCCTGAATAACACCGGCGGCGGAATTGTCATCAATGGCGGTGCCGCCGGCAATTTTGTCAGCGGCAACACGGCTAGCGGGAATACCCCCAATTACCAGATCGGCCCCGGCAACAGCTACGGCCCCATCGTCAATGTCGCCGGCATTGGCGACATCTCATCCACGCCCAACGCAAACTTCCCTGGCGCAAATTTCTCGTATTAAAAACCGTGAAAACAAAACTCTTCGTCGCGACCCTGTTGGCGGCCCTTCCGCTCCACGCCGCCACGACGATCGACCCCGTCAATCATTACGCCTACGGCGCTAACATCGGCTGGGTCAATTGCGTCGCCGACACCACCCACGGCGCCGTCATCGGCGAATATGTGTGCAGCGGCTACATTTATTCCGCCAACGTCGGCTGGATTAATCTTGGCAGCGGCGCTCCCGCCAACAGCATTGCCTATCAGAACAATTCCTCTGGCGATT
>DATAXU010000107.1:0-13124 GCA_036272955.1 Verrucomicrobiia bacterium | reverse complement strand
TGAAGCCGGGGAAGTTGGTTGACCACGAAATATTCAAATTTGTGCCGCTCGCGCTCACGCTCAGGGAAGGTTTCCCTTCGTCGATGATCGCCACACTGTGCAGATTTCCGGCTGCAATCGCCAAAAACGTGCTTTGCGCGTACTGCGCAGGCAGTGCGCCGCCGCCGTTGATGAAGTAGTCGTCGCCAAAGGCCACCAGCGAACCGTCTGACTTTATGGCCATTCCGTTGGCGCCGTAAAACTCCGACAAGCCATTGGAGAAGCAAAACGCCGAGATGGCTGTCACTCCGCTGTTCAGCGATGACGGAAAAGCGTAGCTGCGCCAAACATTCCCCCATCCCACCACGTTGCTGGCGGTCGTCAAAGCCAGACAGTTTAAAAATCCGGGAGCAAGCGACACTACGTTGCGCTGCGCCGCAGTCGGAATGTCCAAGGCGTCCTGGGCGGCATCCCCCTGCTCTGACAAATCGCCATTGAGGTCCAAAGAATAGAAGTTATTATCTCCCATCGCCATGGCCACCGCTCCATTCGGCGGAAGGCTTACATAAGGGCCGGTGTAAAAGCCGTTGCCCCATCCCACCACCGAACCGTCCACTTTCAACGCCTCAAGGAAAATCCAACTTGGCCCGCACCCGATCGCCGCCACGCCACTCATCGCCCCTGTGGGCACCGTCGTCTGTCCCAGCGAGTTGTCTCCCCAAACCACCACCGACCCGTCGTCTTTCAGCGCCATACAGTTCGTGTCTCCCAACGCGATGGCCACGACCCCGCTCAATGCCGCCTCCGGCACGTTGGTCAGTCCATTGGCGTCGCTGCCCCAGACGAGAACCAACCCATTCGTCTTCAGCGCCATGGTGTTGTAACTGGACGCGCAGATCGCCACCACGCCGCTCTGGGCCGCTGCCGGCACGTCAATCTCCCCGAAACTATCGTCTCCCCAGGCAATCACTTTACCGGGCTTCGGCGTCGGCGCCGGATTCAGCGCCACTGCCTCGCTCTCCGAACTGCCGTACATATTGGTCACCACAAGCGAGTAGCTCCCTCCCTTGGATCCCGCTCCTGCCACGTAGGTGGACGCAGTCGCTCCCGCGATGTTCACCCCGTTTTGTTGCCATTGATAATTGAGATAAATGCCCGTCGCGCTCCCCGTCAGGCTTGAGGTCTGTCCCAGGTGGCTGATCCCGTTCACCGGTTGCAAGCCGACCGATGGCCGGTCCGGACAAGCCAGCGCGACGAAGTGGAAATTCCCCATCGAAACCGTGTGGTAAGTCGCACTCGGCATCCCCGACGTCATGGGAGATTGTAAGCCACCGCTGCCGCCACCGCCCCAGATAAACACAGAACCGTCCGGCCTGAAGGCTGCGGCATCCTGAACACTCGCCGCAATTCCCACCACGTCGCTTTGCACCTCTGGTTGATAATTGGCGACTGTAGGGCTGTTATTGGCATCCGCTCCCCATTCCACCACCGAGCCATCGGACCTCAACGCCATGCTAAAACAATAACCCGCCGCAATCGCCACCACGTTGCTTTGAGCTAAAGGTGGCGTGTTGCATTCACCATCGGAGTCATCTCCCCAGCATAGGACCGAACCGCTTGTCGTCAAAGCCAGGGAGTGGCGCCACCCGGCGGCGATCGCCACTATGTTGCTCTGTGCCGCTGCCGGCACAGTGGCTGCGTATCCGTTGTATCCGTCTCCAAAAGCCACCACCGAGCCATCCGCCCGCAAGGCCAAAACGTAGGACAAATATTGCCCGCTCATCGCAATCGCCACCACGTCGCTTTGCGCCTCGGGAGGCACATTGGTCACGTCTCCAAATCCGTACGTCAGCACCGAACCGTCGTCCAGCAACATCGCAGCCGCATACGCTGCGGCCGCAATCGCCTTCACATGCCCTTGCACTTGGTTCGGAAACGGGGGCGGAGTGAGCGTCGCTTCATCAATAATTCCCCATACCTCCAGGGTGCCGTCGGCCTTAAGGGCTAAACTGCCAAACCAGTTCGCGGCCACTGCCACCACACCGCTCTGCGCCGCCTCTGGAACGTCCGTTTCGCCGACAGGGTCGCCACCCCAGGCAACGGCGGCTCCACCCAGGGGATCTCGAAAAAGCGGCGCCCCGGCGCTGGCCCACAACGGATTATTCATCAGCGCGCCGGCCGAACCGCCGCCCGCCACCGCGCTATCTGCGGCGGCGGTGCCACTCCCGTCGTTAAGACGGTAATACGCGTAAAGTCCCGTCTCGTTCCCGACCAGCGGATTGCGTTCCCCCCGCAGAATCTCCGGCGCGCTCAAGGCCCGGTTCCATATCTGGACCTCTTCCAGCATCCCGTTAAACCGCCTCACGCCGCTGTTGTCGCCCAGGTTCACCGCCGTGCCCAGCGCATAATTGTGATTTGGATCCGTGTCCGTGTAAGACCCCGCCGGATTCCCGTTCACATAATAGCTCACCACGTTGTTTGGCGTCACCGTCGCCGCAACGTGCGTCCATGTGTCCAACGGCACGGCCACCGTGCTCGTAAACCCGTCGAACGAGTCGCACCGCCCCAATTCAAGGTACTGCGGATCATTGGTATTATCTGTGTTGGCGTGGATCAACAACTCAATGGATTCGCCGCACCCCGTGGACGACAGCACGTCCATGCGCGTGTAATCGTACGTTCCTCCCGAGCGCAAATACACCCACGCGCTCAGGGTGTAGTTGTTGGTTGGCGGCGAGGCAAGCGTAAGGCTGACATAGTCACTCGTATTCCAAAAATTCAGGGAATTGGTTGTCGGATGACCGGAATTGTTGTCAAACGACACCCCGCCCAGGGTGGCTGTTCCATACGGCCCCCCCACGCCCGAGATGACAAAGGTGTCACCGGCAGCGCCGCCGGCGATGTCAAAGAAAATCCAATCCGGAATCCGGTCGTTGTAGATGTTTGGCGTCGTATCCACCGGGCCGATGGTCGCCCCCGCCCCATTGGTCTGCACCAACGTCAGGCTCGCGGCATTGAATCCTGCGGAGTCCAGATTATCCACCATAAGTCCCACGCGGATCACCCGGCCCACCGCATTGGAGTTTAAGGTAAACTGCAATAAGTTCGCGCTCACCCCGCCGCCCGGAGCCGGATTCAGCGTCCCGCTGGTGAACAGGGCGCCCGGATTGGTTGGATCGTCAATCATCGCATAACTCGGATCGCCCGGCGATGTGCCGGTCAACGGCACGATGCTGTCCGCGTAAAACGGCAGGGCAATGGGCCGGTTCACCAAATAATAACCATCCGTGCCGAACACGTTGTCGTCGTCAATATCGAGCGGTTTGCTGACCGTCGTCGTGCGCCAACCGGAACCCAAGTCCGTCTGGCTCCCCGCGTAAGTGAGAACCGCGCCCTCGGCGGGCGGGGCGACCGGAGCCCACGCCGCCAGCGTGAGTATCGCGGCCAGCCGGGCGCAAATGGTGAGGGGTACGCGGAGAAGGGATGGAGTGCCTGTCAGCATAGGTTAAGCTGGTTGTTTTGGTTGTAAGCTGTAACGGGCGCACGTTAAGCCGCACCGGCAACCGCAGTCAACCAATTTCTCCCTGAATTATCATCAGCTTTTTTGGGAGCGCGCCCGTATGCGACCGCCCAGACCCACACAAAAGCGACGGAAACACAAAGATCGGACAGCCAAAATCCAACCGTTGGAGTTTTGGACGATTTTTTACGATTTTCTCATTTCGCCCGATAGCCACCTAATCACACTCTAAAATGGGAATACTGTTCCACGTGGAACAATTTTTGCCTTTCCCCCAACCTTCTCCGTCAGTAAAACGTTCATGGTCCGAAATATGAAATCACCTTTCAGACGAATTAACGTCGCATCCTGTGCCTGCCTTTTCACCCTGGCCGCAACCCTCTCCTCCGCCGAAACCGTCCGCCTCGATCAATTGAACATTGACCTGACCCAGCAGGATTGGGGCAACCCGCATCGCAGCCAATCTGTGGACGGTCATCCGCTGAGCATCGGCGGCCGGCATTTCGCGCACGGCTTGGGCACCCACGCCAACAGCACCCTCTACATCGCGCTCAAAGGCGCCACACAGTTCACCGCCAGCGTCGGAGTCGATGGCGAAGTGAGCAACCGCGAAGCGAGCGTGGAATTCTTCGTCATCGCCGACGGCAAGGACCTTTGGCACAGCGGCGTAATGAAAGCAGGCGAGCCGCCCAAAACCGTCGCCGTGAATCTCGCGGGAGCAAAAATGCTCAACCTAAAAGTCGGCGACGCCGGCGACGGCATCAGCTTCGACCACGCCGATTGGGCCGGCGCGCAATTCGAATATTCCGGCGCCGCCCCCGTCGCGGAATCCGCCCCGGCCGAGGTCGCCGTTATATTGACGCCTCCGAGTCCCTCCAAGCCGCGCATCAACGGTCCATCCGTCGTCGGCGTGCGCCCCGGCCATCCGTTCTTCTATCACATTCCCGTCACAGGCGTCCGCCCGCTCACCTTGGCGGCGAACCCTCTCCCCGACGGCTTGACCTTCGACGCCGAGCGCGGCGAAATCACCGGCGCCGTCGCCACCGAAGGAAAATATTCCGTGACCCTCGCGGCGAAGAATTCGCTTGGCCACACAAAACGCAATCTACAGATCGTCGTCGGAGACACCATTGCGTTGACCCCGCCACTGGGCTGGAACAGTTGGAATTGCTTCGCGAACGAAGTCGATGACTCAAAAATCCGCGCCGCCGCCGACGCCATGGTCAGCAGCGGCCTCATCAATCACGGCTGGACCTACATTAACATCGACGATTGCTGGGAAGGAAAGCGCGACGACGCCGGTATGATCCAGCCCAACGAAAAATTTCCCGACATGAAAGCCCTCGCCGACTACGTCCATTCCAAAGGCCTGAAGATCGGATTGTATTCCTCACCCGGCCCAAAAACGTGCGCCGGCTACGAGGCAAGCTGGCAGCATGAAACCCAGGACGCCCAACAATACGCCGCCTGGGGTTTTGACTATCTCAAATACGATTGGTGCTCCTATTCGCAAGTGGAGGACAAGTCCCTCCCCGACCGTCAGCGCCTGATGAAGCCCTACCAGGTCATGGACGCCGCGCTTCACAAATTGGACCGCGACATTCTCTTCAGCCTCTGTCAATACGGCATGGGAAACGTTTGGGAATGGGGCGCTCAGGTCGGTGGCAATTGCTGGCGCACCACCGGTGACATTCGCGACACCTGGTCCAGCATGGCCGGCATCGGTTTTTCCCAAAGCGCCCACGCCCCCTACGCCGGCCCCGGCCATTGGAACGACCCCGACATGCTGGTCGTCGGCAACGTCGGATGGGGCCACCCGCACCCGAGCCACCTGACCCCCAACGAACAGTACACCCACGTCAGCCTATGGTGCCTCTTGAGCGCCCCCCTGCTCATCGGCGCCGACATGTCGCAACTGGACGCATTTACATTGAACCTCCTTTCCAACGACGAAGTATTGGCCGTTGACCAGGACGCCTTGGGCATCCAAGCCACCCGAGTCGTGAAAAATGGAGAAACAGAAGTCTGGTCAAAAAAGATGGCCGACGGTTCATTCGCCGTGGGATTATTCAACCGCTCAGAAATCCCCGCCGAAGTCACAGCAACCTGGCAGGACCTGGGCCTGACCGGACGCCACCGAGTGCGCAACCTCTGGCGCCAGCAAAACGCCGGCGAATTCGACAACTCCTTCAGCGCCACCGTCCCCCGCCACGGCGTCTGCCTCATCCGCATCTTCCCCCGCCCCTAGTTTGCAAACACCAGCAAGGAAACGTTTCTCGCCTTCCCTTAACCAGTTGATCATCTCTTTCTGCTCTTCGTGTCCTTCGTGGTGACCTTCCCGATCGCTACTGGATAACCGATGAATTCCCTCGTTTAAAACGGTTCCGGAAGACGGCGATGGAGAGCAAGCAGTTCTGTTTCTCCATGTCCGCCGCCTTGGAGACAGGTATCAAGTCGGCGTCCGATCTCTGCGTGCCATAAAGGGTCATCCGCCCGAATAGTTTGGCGAATATATTGGGTCAGTTCCAGCCGTTCCTCCACTGACAGTTTGTCCACTGCGCGTTTGAGTTCGAGAATACGCATACTGCAAAACGTTATTCCTTCAAGTCTGTTTCCCAGGATCCAAAAGTTCGTCGAGCTTCCCTTTATCCAAACCAGAAATCTCCAGCGCGACTTCCCGTATTGTCCGGTTGGTTTCGTAAGCCACTTTGGCGATCTTTGCCGCTTTGTCGTAGCCGATGACCGGCGCCAGGATCGTGCAGTTGGATAAGCTGAGTTCAAGATTGGCCCTGCATTTCTCCCGGTCCACTTCCAATCCGCTCACGCATCGCCGCGCGAACACTTCGCTTCCCTTCGACAGCAATTCGATGGATTGAAGAAGATTGTGCGCCATGACAGGCATCATCACGTTAAGTTCAAAATTCCCAAAACTCCCACTGAAAGTGACGGCGGCGTCGTTCCCCATGACTTGCGCGCAAACTTGAAGAAGCATCTCGCACATCACTGGGTTGACTTTGCCCGGCATGATGGACGAACCGGGCTGCGTGGACGGCAACCGCAATTCCCCCAGCCCGAGCCGCGGACCGGAACCGAGAAAACGAATGTCATTGGCGATTTTAATCAGGCTCACCGCGATCGTTTTGAGCGCGCCGGATGTTTCAACCATCGCATCGCGCCCGCCTTGCGCCTCGAAATGATCTTCCGCCTCGCGAAGGCTCAAGTTGGTTTCCTTCGCAATTCGCTCAATCGTGCGCCGCGCGAAATCGGGATCCGTATTGATGCCCGTCCCGACGGCCGTGCCGCCCAGCGCCAGTTCGCCCAGATTTTTTTCCGCCGCGCGCAGCCGCGCCAATCCGTGTTGCACCTGGCTTGCATAACCGCCAAATTCCTGTCCGAGCCGGATCGGAGTCGCATCCTGCAAGTGGGTTCGGCCAATTTTCAAAACGTCGTGAAATTCCCGCGCCTTCGCATCGAGCGCCTTGTGCAACTCGGACAACGCGGGAATCAGCGCCTGTTCGATCCCTTCCAGCGCCGCCACGTGAATGGCGGTGGGAATCGCGTCATTGCTGGATTGCCCGCGGTTGACGTGGTCGTTCGGATGCACCAATTTTCCACCGCGCTGGCCGCCGAGCAATTCGCTCGCGCGGTTGGCGATGACTTCGTTGGCGTTCATATTGGTCGATGTGCCGGAGCCGGTCTGAAAAATATCGAGCACGAATTCGCCGTCCCATTTGCCGTCAATGACTTCCTGCGCCGCTTTGACGATGGCGCCGGCAAGGTCAGGTTTCAGGCCGCCCAATTCCTGGTTCGTGAGCGCGCCGTGCTTCTTGATCAACCCAAGCGCGCGAATGAACCGCCGCGGAAAGCGCAGACTGCTGATGGGAAAATTTTCGACGGCCCTTGCGGTTTGCGCGCCGTAGTAAGCCGAGGCGGGCACCTGCATCGGGCCCATGGAATCCGTTTCAGTGCGAGACTGTTCGTTCATATTGCGAAGATACTTAAAAGTTCAATTTGCTCACGCCCTAAACATTTTTCGCCACATGGGAAACGCGCCCCAAATCATGCCCATCACCAAACCGACAGCGTGCGCCCCATTGGCCACAGGTCTGATTACATTGAAAAGACACAGAAAAAACCAGACCAGCATGATTGCGACCGTCATCGGCGAGAGCATCAATCCAGACGAGGGATCACATTGCGACCGCAACCAGATGTAGCCAAACAATCCATAAAGCACCCCGGACATTCCGCCGAACTCAGGCCCGAAAATAATATACTGCCCAAGATTCGAGCCGAGTCCAATCACCAAAACCAACAGAGCGAGCCGCCGGGTCCCCTGAAGCATTTCGATCATTCGCCCGAGATCGTAAAGTACCCACATGTTAAATAATATATGGGTCGGGCTAAAATGTATGAAAATCGGCGTAATCAACCGCCATATCTGTCCCGATCTCACTTCGGGCAAAAATCCATAGTGTTCGCTTATCAGCAGCCAATGCACGTCCCCCAGGCTGGGATTGAAGCCGCAAAACAGCATGACAACCACGCACGCGCCGATCAGCCCAAGGGTCAACGGCGCCGTATCAGACCGCTTGAAGATTTGATCCGCGGTGCGGACACGTTTGGCAAACTCGGCCTCCTCCTTTTGCTTGCGCTGTTCCGTGGCGGCCGCCACTTCCGCGCCATTGAGATATTTTCGATCCGCCGGGTTTTGCTGGTAATCGGTCAACGCCCCGCTTCCCTTCTCGACCTGGTCTTCGGAGTAAATCCAGACAGCCCAGCCGTCGGAATCCGGCTCAACCATGTTCCGTATGTCCAGCGAAGAAAGATAGCCGCCAAAAGTCCTGGCGCTCGCTTCGTTTTTCAAATGTCCAATTAGCCGCATGGAAATTCAGTAAAAATCAATCCACCAGTTCCCGCTCAATCTCCTCCAGGGTTTTTCCCTTGGTTTCCGGCAGATTGTAACGGATGTAAACGAAACCGAAAACACATATGACGGCGTAAAGCCAGAAGGTTTCGGCCGGCCCGAGTTTTTTGTTCAACGTCGGGAAACTGTAGGTCAGCAGAAAACACGCAATCCAAAGCGCGCTCACCGCGACGGACATCGCCGCGCCCCGGATTCGATTGGGAAAAATTTCCGAAATAACCACCCAGGTTACAGGCGCCAGCGACATCGAGTAGCACGCGATCGCCGCCAGCACCAGCGCCAGCACCGGAAGCCCCGTCACTCCCGCGTGGAAACAAATCCCGATACCCAAATAAACAAGCGCCAGCCCGGCGCTTCCAAAAAGCATCAACGGCCGCCGCCCGCCTCGATCCACGGCCCCGAGCGCCGCGAAAGTGAAAATCAAATTAACCGAACCGGTCCATGCGATGTTCTGCAGAACGCTCGAAATGTCGTAACCGGCGGCGTGAAAAATTTCCTCGGCATAATTGAAAATGACATTGATGCCGCACCACTGCTGGAACACCGCGAGCACAACGCCCAGCGTGAGCACCTTTCGCATTTTCGGGTCCAACAAGTCCGCAAAACGCACTTTCTGTATCTCCTCTCCGGCCAGCGTGGACCCAATTTCCGTCATACCGATGTCCGCGTACTCCCGTCCGCCAATCCTGCCCAGAATGGAGCGTGCGGCTTCCGCCTTGCCGTTTTTCGCCAGCCACCGCGGGCTTTCCGGCACGAAGAACATTCCGAGGAAAAAAAACGCCGCCGGCGCCGCTGTCAGCCCGAACATCCAGCGCCACCCTTGCTGCCCAAACCACGAGTTGCGGATGAACTCATCGGTAGCGCCGTGCGGCATCGCCCGCACAAGCCACCAATCAACAATTTGCGCCAGGAGAATTCCGATCACGACGGTCAGTTGGTTGATGGAGACAAGCTTGCCGCGCATTTCCGCCGGCGCAATTTCTGCAATATACATGGGAGACAAGTTCGAGGCGAGCCCAATGGCCACGCCGCCAAAAATGCGCCAAAAAATGAATGTTGAAAACGACGTGGCAAAAGCATTGCCCAGGGAAGTGATGGCAAAGATCAACGCCGAGAGAATCAAAAGCCGCTTGCGGCCAAATTTATCGCTCAACCCGCCCGCGCAGATCGCGCCAACCAGGCACCCAACAAGTGCGCAACTATTGGCCCATCCCACCACCGCGGGGTTCGACAACTCAAAGTAGCGCTGGAAAAACGGTTTGGCGCCCCCGATGACAACCCAATCCCATCCAAACAGAAGCCCCCCAAGCGCGGCCACAATTGAAACCAGCCAGATATAACCAAGATTGTATTTGGGTTTCATTGTTTGATTTCGGCCATCAGGTCCGCGGCAAGGGCATGACTGGGCTCGCGCTTCAAAATAGTTTTGAGAATGGCGGCCGCCGCTTTTCTTTGGCCCAATCCAAATTTTGCCTGGGCCTGGAGAAAGAGCGCCTGGTTTTTCTGGCGAAACTGAAGATCATCGTCAAATAAAAGCATCGTCGGCAGACTCGTGGCGAAATAATCGATTTCCGCCGGAGTCTTCTCAAGTTTTCGTCCGTAAGCAAGCAGGTTTCTGAGACACTTGCGCTTTATTGCCGCTTTTTGCAGCTTGTCCCAGGCAAGGGCCGAATAGTAAGTCATCTCCGAAAACCCACGCGCGCTCATCTCCTGAAAATCGCCTTTGAAAGTAGCGGCGGCCAGCCAGCGCGCCCGCGCCGCCTCATCCTGTCCAAGCCCCGCCAGCGCACAGCCAAACCAGAATTGAATGTCACTATCGTTGGCGAGGAAATGTTTGGCCTCCCCCAGGCTGGTCGGAGGGTTCAATGCGTCTTCGAAATGTTTGCGGGCCACCGCCGCATTCCCCTCCTTAAGCGCCGCCCGTCCCAACGCCAGATTCGAGCGCGTATATTGCGCCAGCGCCGCCCCTTCTCCTCCCTCCCACGGTTGAAAATTCCGGGACACGATAAGTTCCAGCGCCCTGGCGTTTTGCCCGACTTGATTGTAAAGTGCAGAAAGTTCGACGCTCAAGTCGTCGCGCTCCCGAACCAGCGCCGGATGCTTTTCCAATTCGCGCAACCGCTTCGCCGGGCTTTCGCCCATACGCTTCCACAACTGGTCACGCTCGAACAAAAGGCGGGCATCCTTTGGTTTGCACGAAAGCGCGGAATCGTAACAGCGACGCGCCTTGCCCGGTTTGTGCAGAACGTTGAAATAGCCAATGCCCAGGTTGCGCCACACAACCGAGAATCCGGGATCGGCCGCCGCGCTGCGTTCCCATAACTTGATTGCCTCCACATGGCGTTTGCGGTCATAGAACAAATTGCCCAGGTAGTATAATGCCTTGGGGTCTCTCGGATTGACACTGATGGCGTACTCCAGGACGGAAATTTCCTCAAGACGCGCCGGAAAGCAGTAATCAGGCGACAATCGCGCGGCGCGCTCAAGGCATGCTGAAGCGCCCGCCTCATCGCCGGCTTTGCGGCGAAGCCACGCCAGCGTATAACCCACCAACGGTTCCGCGCCCAGGGATTGATCGGGCAAATCCCGCCGACGCGGAGAAATGTTTTTCAAGAGGGCGCCCGCCTCATCGTAAAAACCGGCCCGCGCGAAATCGTGCGCCAGGTCGAGCCCAACCTGGAGGTCGCATTCCAAAGGCTTCTCCGCAAGCGACCGGGCCCACCAATCCAGAGGATCCAGAGCCAGCGTCTGATCGAGCAAGGCGGCGGCTTCGTCCGTTGAGCCGAGCTTTCGCAATAGCATCACTTTAAGATTTCGCGCCCGATTGTTTTCAAAGTTAAAACGCAATGACCGTTCGAGATGTTCCAACGCGGCGCTCCAACTATGTTTGATGCAGTCCAATTCCGCCAGCGCATGGGATGCGGCTGAAACCCACGCCTGGTTCCACGTTGCCTTGTAAAGAGCGGCGTATGCGCCGGCCAAATCAGATTTATAGCGCAGGCAGAGTCCCAGATTATAATATGCTTCGCCATCGTATGGATTGGCATTTCGCGCCGTGAGGCGTTTGATCGCTTCGCGAAAGAATTTTTCGGCAAAATCAAATTCACCTCGACGCAGATGCCAGAGCCCCATCGCATTGTTGCAACGCGAATCGGATGGATCGCGCCGCAGAGTTTCCTTCCAATACATCGTCGGCGAACGCGTGGCGTGGCGATATTGCTCCAAATGAAGTCCCGTAAGAAAAAGTTCGTCCGCGGTGGCAGTTGCGCGTGGCGACGGCGGCTCAACGGCGGGCGGCGGCAGTTCGTGTGACGCGGGCGCGCTGGGATGATACGAAATGATTTCGCGACCGTCCTGCGCACTCACGCGGACCGTCAAGTCCTCAGGCACAACGCCTTTCCCGATCTGGATACTTTCAACGAAAGGGTTGCCAGGGCGAAGATCAAAATTGCGGGAAAGAACGCGCCGATTCCTGGCGAACAATTCGATCCGGGCCGAAGGGAACGGCGCGGTGACGCAAACTCCAACACGCGCGCTGGATTTCGCGACGTTCAGGCTGACTGCCGCCTCCAAATTGGCATGTTGCGCAGGACCAATTTTTTGGATGGGATACCAAAATTGGCTCCACGTTCTGGTTTCGCCGGGCTGAAGAAAACTAAAGTCGGGTTGGTTGTCGGTAAAAACGCCGGCCATGATTTCGATGTACGGGCCGTATTCGCCATTGGCGTCGGGATCAGTCAAATTACGGTCCCAGGCGTAGCCAAAAGCGTGATTCCCCCAGGTCCATTGTTTTTTGCCGGGAGAAATCAGGTGATTGGCAAAATGCACAATACCCGCCTGCCGTTTGTGATCATAGCCGCCAAAAAAATCTTCGTTCGATCCCATGCACATGTAGGAGCAAGGCGTCGGGATGTTCGCATACCAGGAGAGATCGTTCGGGGCATAACCCCATTCTTTGGACGACTTGGATTGCGCGCCGTTCCGACTGCGCTCACCATAGTTGACTCCGTAATAAACACCCTGACAGAGCGGATACTCACTGGTGGCGCGCCGGGCGTGGTCGGCGACGTAATAAACGTCCGGCGGAAAAAAGCTCTGGTAAGCTTCGTGGACTCTGGTGGCAACGTTGGCCCAAAAAAGAAAAGTTTGCGTCAGGGCCGTGCGATTGTAGGCGCGCACTTTGAGTTCAACGACGCTGGTGCCGGGATGCAGGCAAACACCGTGCATTCCTTTCAGGCGACTTAAGGGATCATGGTCGCTGCACCAGACAGTAACGGACCCGTCGGCGTGCTTTTCGGTTTCAATGTTCACCGGCAGAAATGTGGCGGGACGGTGGTGCTGCGGCCAATTGAACTCGATGCCGCCCGAGATCCACGGTCCTGCCAATCCGACCAGCGCGGGTTTGATGACGTGCTGATTGTAGATGAGATCATACCCGTTGGTTTTGTCTTGAATGCTGTGGATGCGCCCGCCGATTTCAGGGAGGATCAGGACGCGGACGAACTCGTTATCCAGCCAGATTGCCTGCCATTTCCGGTCGGTTTTGATTTGCGAAATCCGGTCGGTACATGGCAGGGGGTAAACTTTTCCGCTACTGCCTTGATAGACGCGCTTTTCCAGGAACATCGGATTCTTGTCGGGCGCGGCTGGGAGGTACGTGGGAAGGACTATCTCTTCGAAACGGACGGACACTGCATT
>DATAXU010000106.1:0-48981 GCA_036272955.1 Verrucomicrobiia bacterium | reverse complement strand
AGACAGGGGAGTGGCGGGCTGGAACCCAATAAAGCGCTTGAGTTTTTCGACCACGGGGCGGCGACGGAGCATGTCCTGGAAGCCCGGCGTGTAGGCGTTTTCGTAGGGGATGAATTCGATGGTTGAAGGGGAATCCAGGATTTCAATTACGCTTTCCGCCAGGCGTGTGATGCTGATCTCCTCGGAACTGCCGATGTTGAAGATTTCGCCGCGCGCTGTCGTACAGCGCTGCAATCGAACCAGCGCTTCGACGGTATCCTGGACGTAACAGAAACAGCGGGTCTGGCGTCCGTCCCCGAATACCTGAAGCGGGCGACCGGAGCGGGCGGCGTGGATGAAACGAGGCAGCACCATGCCGTATTGGCCGGTTTGACGGGGGCCGACGGTGTTGAAAAGGCGGGCGATAATGACAGGGGTTTTGCGTTCCCTGGCATGCGCCAAAGCCAGGAATTCATCCATCAACTTCGAACAGGCGTAGCTCCAGCGGCTCAGGTGGGGCGGGCCGATCAGCAAATCGTCCTCCTCAGCAAAAGCGCTCTTTTCGCTTTTTCCGTAAACTTCTGATGTTGAGGTGATTAGGACGGGCGTCTCGTTGGCGTCAGCGGCATCGAGAATACATTGGGTCTCGCGCAGGTTGGTTTCAATGGTCCTGAGGCCGGATGTCATTACCAATTCCACGCCGACCGCCGCCGCCAGGTGATAAATGGAGCCGGCTTGTGCGACGATACCGGCCAGGTTGGCGCATGCGGAAATCGTGGATTGAATCACGGTTAATTTGGGGTCGGACTTGACCTCGTGGAGATTGGCCAGCCGCCCGGTGGAAAGATCGTCGATGACCGTCACGGAATGGCCGTCGGCCAGCAAACGTTGCACCAGATGGGAGCCGATGAAACCGGCGCCTCCCGTCACGAGAATGCGGGTGGGATCGCTCACAGGGTTATTCATCGGAGATGTAGGGAGCGAATTCGCGGCGGAAATGAGGCGGAATCCGCGCACGGAAACGCGCACGTTCACCGGCATAATCGCGCTCCGTAACCTGGGCGACCTGGTGCAAACGGGCGATGACGGCGGAATCGCCATGCGGGACGCGAAGTTCGACAAACTCGCGGATGGGCCGCAGTTGCGTGCTGAGTTCTTCGATTAACTGGGGTATTCCCAGGCCCGTTTTGGCGGAGACGGCGACGGCGTTTGGAAATTCGCGGAAATAGCCTTCCAGCAAACCGTTCCCGGCGACCCGGTCGATTTTGTTGAAAACCATGATGGTCGGCTTGCCATGGGCGCCGATCTCGGACAAAACATTGTTCACCGCGGCGATCTGGTCTTTGGCCTGGGGATGGCAGATGTCCACCACGTGCAACAGAAGCTCCGCCTGCACCACTTCCTCCAGGGTCGCCTTGAACGCCTCCACGAGCTGGTGCGGCAATTTGCGGATGAAACCGACGGTATCGGTCAAAAACACATTTTGGTTCGTGGGCAGGCGCAAACGCCGGGTGGTCGGGTCGAGAGTCGCGAATAATTTGTCCTCGGCCAGCACGTCGGAGCCGGTGAGGGCGTTGAGGAGGGTGGACTTGCCGGCGTTGGTGTAACCGACGATGGACGCGAGGGGCCAAAGATTGCGCTGGCGCCCGCTGCGCTGGGTGGCGCGATGGCGGCGGACGGCTTGAAGTTCCTCGGAGATTTTGTCGATGCGTTCCTGGACGCGTCGGCGGTCGGATTCCAATTGCGATTCGCCTTCGCCGCCCCGCATTCCGATGCCGCCGGATTGCCGGGAAAGGTGGCCCCAAAAACGCGTCAACCGGGGGAGCAGATGCTGCAATTGGGCCAGTTCGACCTGCAATTTGCCTTCGCGGGTGCGGGCGCGCTGGGCGAAAATATCGAGGATCAGCGCCGTGCGGTCGAGAATCTTGCAGCCGAAAACTTTTTCGAGATTACGACTTTGGGCCGGGGAAAGTTCATCGTCGAAAACGACGGTATCGACATCGTTTTCGCGGCAGAAAGCGGCGAATTCGGCGGCCTTGCCGGTGCCGATGAAAGTTCCGGCGACGGGCGCCTCCAATTTTTGGGAGCCGGTGGAGATGACCTGGCCGCCGGCGGTGACGGCCAGCTCGGCCAATTCCTCCAGGGATTCGCGAAGGTGCCATGAGGCGGCGGATTTGAGTTCCAAACCGATCAGGAAAACCCGTTCTGTCCGCGCGGTCGTCGAGATGAGCGCTTTCAATAGATCACGGGTTTCGCTGGGGGCCGGGTTGTTTGCCGTCCAGGCACTCGCGCACGACCAGGGCGAGTCGGTGCGGCGTGTAAGGTTTGGCGAGGAAATTGAAGCCTTCGAGCAACGCAATGTCCTTGCCCGCCATGCCCGGACTGTAACCGCTGGTGTAAATGACTTTGAGGCCGGCGTCCTCGGCCTGCAAACGCTCGGCCAATTGACGGCCGGACATGCCTTCGGGCATCACCATGTCTGTCAATAACAGGTCGATTTCATTTTTGTGTTTTTGCCAGACGGAAAGAGCGGCCACGCCCGATTCCGCCTCGTAGGTGCGATAGCCGCAAAGCTGGAGAATGTGGACGACCAGTTCCCGCAAAGCCGATTCGTCCTCGACCACCAGGATAGTCTCATTCCCGCGCGCCATCTCCTCTTCCGCCACGGACTGGCCGGGCAATGGAGCGGGATCGATCCTCTCGGTAACGCCGGCGGCGGCGCCGGGCAGGAAGATCGTAAAGGCCGAACCTGAATTTTCGACGCTGTCCACGATGACCCAGCCCTGGTGCTGTTTGACAATGCCATAAACCGTGGCGAGGCCGAGGCCAGTGCCTTTGCCCGGTTCCTTGGTCGTGAAGAATGGTTCGAAAAGGTGGGCCAGCGTGTGCGGGGACATTCCGCAACCGGTATCGGTCACCTTTAAACAAACGAACTCGCCGGGGCGCGCTTCGGGATTGAGCACGGTGGAAATCGGGTCGAGGGTCTGGAGCGAAGTTGCGACCGTCAACCGCCCGCCGCGCGGCATGGCATCGCGAGCGTTAATAATCAAATTGACCAGCAATTGTTCCATCATTCCGAGGTCCACCCAAATGGGAGGCAGCCCATTGGCGGGATCGAAATGGAAAGTGATATGTTCACCGAGCAGACCGCGCAACATCGGGCTGAGATTTTGTATGATTTCGTTGAGATGAGCGTTGCGCTGCTGCATGACCTGCTTGCGGCTGAACATGAGCAGTTGCCGGATGAGCTGGCCGGCGCGGTCGGCCGCCGAGCAAATCTGCCGGATCGACTTTTCGTTTTTCGCGGCGGACTCGGGTGTTTGCAACAGCAAATCAGCGTGACCCTGAATGATGGTGAGGATGTTGTTGAAATCGTGGGCAACGCCCGCTGCCAATTGACCAACCGCCTCCATTTTGACGGAGTAACGGAGCTGGGCTTCAAGGTTCAAACGGTCGGTGATGTCGTCGGCGTAACAATGGACGGTTTCGTTCTCGGCGACCGGGATGAAAGACCAGGAGAGGGTCCGTTTATAAACGGTGGTTTGCAGGCTAATAACGTTTTCCCCGGTGGCAAGGCAGTCGGCGATGATACTTCGGGTCAGCGGGGGGAGAATGTCGGACAAGGAACTGACGCCGAGGGAGACGGCCAGCTTCTGAGCGGCGTCATTGCAATAGATCATTTCGCCATCCGGCGCGAAAGCCATGACGGCGTTTGGATTGGTCCGTGGGAAGGCGGCCAACTCTGGGATTCTGTCTGAGGAATTCATTCGGGATCGGAGGAAGCAAGTGCTTTGTCGAGCGCGTCCCGCACAGCCTGCGCCAGTTCGGCAGGTTTGTAAGGCTTGGAAAGGAGGGTTACGGAGCGGCCATTTTCTTCGGTTCGCTGGACCATTTCCTGGTTGTAGCCGCTGCTGAAAATGACCGGCAGGCGTGGTTTTTCCCGCCAAATGCGGGCGGCCAGTTCGCGCCCGGAGATGCCATGGGGCATGGCGACATCCGTCAAAACCAAATCCACCTTGTTGGGGGAATTTTGCCAAAGCTGCAAGGCCTGGAGGCCATTTTCGGCTTCGAGGACGTGATAGCCGCGGCCTACGAGGACCTCGCGCACCAGCTCGCGTAATTCCTGTTTGTCTTCGGCCACGAGAATGGTTTCCTTTCCGCCGCGAATTTCCAGCGGGGCGGCGCGGGGAACAGGAGTTTTTTCCGGGGCATGATCGGCAATGGGGAGGTAGATGTCGAAATTAGTGCCTTTGCCGATTTTGCTGTCCACTTCGATCCATCCCTGGTGCTGCTCGACCATGCCGTGGACGGTAGCCAAGCCAAGACCGGAGCCTTTGCCGACGTCTTTGGTTGTAAAAAACGGTTCGAACAAACGGTTAATGATGGCGGTATCCATTCCTGAGCCAGTGTCGCTAACGGTCAATCGAACGAACCGACCCGGCTTGCGATTAGATTTGACGCCATCCGCACCAAATTTGGCCTCATCAGCGCGGATAGTCAACTGGCCGCCGCCGGCCATGGCGTCGCGGGCGTTGCCGACGAGGTTAATGATGATCTGCTCGAACATGGCTGGGTCGGCCATGATTGCGGGGAGGCGGGGAGCAATTTCAAATTGAAGCGTCGCCTGCTGGCCAAGGATCTGGTGAAGGGTTTCCGCGGTCTGGCCAAGAGTTTCCTTCACGTCCAGAGGTTTCGCCTTCATGACCTGCTGACGGCTGAAAGCGAGCATTTGCTTGATAAGCTTGGCCGTGCGTTCGACGCCATCGTTGATGATATTGAGGGACTTGACGGACTCCTCGTCCAGACCGGTGTTGTCCATGAGGAGACAGACATGGCCCTGGACAACGGTAAGGATATTATTGAATTCATGGGCGAGGCCGGCGGCCAATTGGCCCACCCCGGCCAGACGCTCCTGGCGCAGGAGAAACTCCTGGCTCTCCCGCAAGGCGAGCTGTGCCTGCTTGCCTTCGGCGATTTCGCGCTGGAGGTTTGCTGTGCGCTGGCGTGAACGTTGCGCGAGGCGCCAAACGACGACGACTGCCAACGCCAAGCCGATTGCGAGAACCCAGTAAAAAGAGGGGGCCACCACAGGAAGGAAACCAATTGCGGCTTCAGGAAGGAAACCGGTTGTCGTGACCGTTAAATCCGATTTATTGCCGAAGTGCATCAATGACCACGGGCAGTGTCAAAAAAAAGTTAACGGCGTAAGATAGGGGAAACCTGTAAAACATTCAACCTGAAATTGATTCGCTGATTCATGTTATTTTGATTTCATTTCCGGCACACCCCGTGGCACTCTGGGAAATGGCAAAAAACAAGAAAACGACGTCGAAACCGAAACAAAAGACCGCAAAGCACAGTTCATCGCAAACCCCGCTTTCAGTCGCCCGCAGGGCAGGAGCACATTCGCGAAAGCGGTCCTCCAAATAACGCCGCGTTAAATTAAAAGCGGGTCAGTTTTTCGAGTTCGCGCACCCGTTTTTCGATGGCGGCGCGGTTGACGCGCGTGGTGCGTTTCAACCCAAAATCCTCGCAGCAAAAGGATGCGACAACGCTGCCGTAAATCATCGCCCGCCGCAAATGGGACTCGACCGGGCCTTTGGCCGCAGCCAAATAGCCCATCATGCCGCCGACGAAGGAATCTCCGGCGCCGGTGGGGTCCACCACGTCGTGGAGCGGGAAGGCGGGGGAAACAAAAAGGCCGTCGCGATTTGAAAGAATGGCGCCATGCTCGCCTTTTTTGACGATGACGTGTTTGGGCCCGAGTTTGTGAATTTTTTTGGCGGCGCGAAAGAGGTTGTCCTCCTGGGTCAATTGGCGGGCCTCGCTTTCGTTCAAAACGAACCCATCGACGCGCCGAAGGAGTTTCAACAAATCCGGCAGCGCGATGTTGAGCCATAAATCCATGGTGTCGGCGACGACGAATTTGGGGCGGCGCATCTGGTCCAAAACGTGGAGCTGCAAGGCGGGGGCGATATTGGCCAGGAGGACAAAGGGGACATTGACGCAATTGGCCGGAAGGCGAGGGGTGAAAGTTTCAAAGACGCCGAGTTCGGTGACGAGCGTGCGGCGATTATTCATATTGACTTCGTATTCGCCGGACCAGTGGAAGGTTTTGCCGGGGATGATTTGGAGACCTTCGAGGTCGATCTTATGTTTGCGATAGAGGCGGATATAATTTTTTGGGAAATCGTCGCCGACAACCCCGACGAGCTTGACGGGGGAGAAAAAGCTGGCGGCGACAGCGGCGTGGCTGGCGGAGCCGCCGAGAAGGCGCGGGTTGAGGGCGCTGGGGGTTTTGATGGAATCCAGGGCGGTTGAGCCAACAATAAGAACACTCATTTTGGGGGCAGAGTGTAGCCGAGCGCGGGGAAGGCGCAAGAACTACGAAGGCGCAACGAAACCGTGCAAGTCCCAAACTAAGCCTTGTGTTTCCCTGAGAGGGTGAATCGAGAAAATCCACCTTCACGCCAAGCCGGAGTATTTTGCGGTGATTTTTTCGTCTCCGCCTTTTGCAGGACATCAGCAACCGTGTCTCGAACGCTTTTTTCCATCTGCCGTTGTAATTGCTGGCGGGCGAGTTGATCGGCTTGAGCCATTGCCTCGAGGGTTAGAGGAGGTGGGATTTCCCGGTTTTCCTCTTTCGCGGTTTCGAGCCATTCCGAGAGCACCACCAGAAGGTTTTGAAATGCTTCCTGTGCTGTGGGTCCGTCGGCGATGCATCCCGGCAACTCTCTAACTTGTGCCAAGTATCGTTCGTCCTCCACGCTCCAGACCATGTCAATTGAGTATTTATTGTCCGAGGCCATAGGCTTGAATCAAAAATCGCACTTGACGCACTTGATATTTCTTCGCCTTTCCATTTCCTTCAGGTTGTAAATTGATGATGTCACGGACCCCGGGTTTTGTAAAGATGTGATGACTGCCTTTAGTCCTCTCTCTAAATCCGAATGACTCCAACATTCTACAAAGATCGTTAAAATGGACATTGGCATCCGCTGTGCCAGAAAGCACTTGTTCCCTGGTCTTTTCGGATCGCTTCATTCCCTGTTTTGAGGCGCGATCTTAACATTCGGATCAAACCTGGTCAATAGCATTTCATCGTTTTCGCAGGAAGAACTTAAGCACGTATCGGCATTTTGCAACGTTAGCAAGCAGGGCATTGAAACCGAGACGAAAGCCGGTTAGTTTGGATTTGTTGTTTGTTCTCTAAAACCGTCTGGTGCCCCCAAGGACATGTGATCGACCATTTTTATCTTATGCGTGTTGCCCAAATTGCGCGGCCTAATGGGCCGTTTGAAATCGTTGAACGTCCTGTGCCGGAGCCAAAGCCCGGCTGGGTGCGGATCAAAGTGCAGGCTTGCGGGATTTGCCATAGCGACTCGCTTGTGAAGGAAGGGCATTGGCCCGGGTTGCAATATCCGCGCGTGCCGGGACATGAGGTCATCGGAATTGTCGATGCGGTGGGCGAGGGCGCCGGGCAATTGAAAGCAGGGCAGCGCGTGGGAGTGGGCTGGCATGGGGGAAATTGCGGGCTTTGCGATGCCTGCCGTAACGGGGATTTCTTTGGCTGCACGGTCGCGCTGCAAATCACCGGGATTTCCTTCGACGGGGGTTACGGGGAGTACATGGTTGCGCCGGCGATCGGGGTGGCGCTGGTTCCGGACGAACTTGCCGCCGAGGATGCGGCGCCGCTCATGTGCGCGGGGGTGACGACGTACAATGCGCTGCGGAATTCGGGTGCGCGCGCGGGTGACCTGGTCGGGGTGTTGGGACTGGGCGGTCTTGGGCATCTTGGCGTGCAATACGCGGTGAAAATGGGTTTCAGGACGGCGGCCATCGCGCGGGGAGCGGACAAGGCGGCGCTGGCGCGGAAACTGGGGGCGCATCATTATATTGATAGCCAGGCGCAGGATCCGGCGGCGGAACTCGCGAAGCTCGGCGGGGCAAAAGCGATCATTGCGACCGTTACCAACGGCGATGCAATGAGCGCGACGCTAGGCGGACTGGGACTCAACGGCACGCTAATGGTGATCGGGGCCGCGGGGGCGATGCAGGTGTCGCCGCTGTTGTTGATTGGCGGGCGGCGCTCGGTGAAGGGATGGTACTCGGGCATGGCGATCGATTCGCAGGATACCCTCCGGTTCAGCGTGCTTACGGGAGTGAAGTCGATGAACGAGGTCGTTCCGTTGGATCGCGTGACGGAAGGTTACGAACGCATGATGAGCGGGAAGGCGCGGTTTCGCGTGGTGCTGAAGATGTGATTTTTCGCGTGTGCGGCGAGACGCTCATGGATCGTTTTGCTCTTATTTGATAGGGTTGGGATGATTGAACGGACAATCCATAAACCAACCTGGTTTTCCGGGAGCAAGCGGGCATGAGCGGATGGGTTTTACATTGATCGAACTGCTGGTGGTCATCGCCATTATTTCGATCCTTGCGGCGTTGCTTCTGCCGGGGTTGGGAGTGGCGAAATTGCAGGCGCAGCAAACCCAGTGCGTGAGCAATCTCCGGCAATTGGATTTAAGCCACATTTTGTATATCGACGATTACGGGAAGGATTTCCAATACCTTGACTCGATGCCGTACTATTTCGGGTGGCTTGGGCCTTTGATGCCCTACGCGACGAATACATTCAGCGCGCAGATTTGTCCCTCGGCGCCTCAGAATCCGTCGCCTCCAACGAGCGTCGGCGCCTCCCTTGGAACGGCGGACCAGGCATGGGCCGTTGAGTTGGAGGCGGGGAATCCGATCATCCAATGCAGCTATGCGTTCAACGGCTGGTTTTACACGGGCGACCTGCCTTACAACATTGAAGTGGATGACGTGGCAGCTCATTTTGCGACGGCGAACGAGGTGCATTTTCCTTCCCAAACCCCGGTGTTTTGCGACGGCATGTTGTCGCAGACGTGGCCGCTTGCCACTGATTTGCCATCGACAGACCTGTACCACGGGGATACCTCCCAAACAGTCAGCGACGCCATCGGCACAATGATGCCGCGAATCACCATTGCGCGGCACGGAAACCGTCCTGCCTCGGCGGCGCCCCGGAACGTGGATATCAGCAAGACGCTGCCGGGGGTGATTGACATCGCTTTATTTGATGGCCATGTGGAGAAAACGCCGCTGGAACACCTTTGGAATGACTATTGGTGCAACGGATGGGTGATTCCGAATCGCCGTCCCCAATAGTCTGCCGCGGCGCGCCCGCCATTTCCTTTGACGTTGGCGCAACTTTTCTTATCCTGCTTTGTTCAAAGGCTGTGGAACACTGATAAATGGCTATAGTTTCAATCAAAACATTGCTGGATAAGAACAACTTGGCGACTCCGCGCCAGTTTGACGACTGGAATAAGGCGTGGCGCGTTGCCCTCGAAGCGGGTTCGCAAGAAACGCTGCTTTCATTCATCGCGCGAGAAAAAGGGAACACCGAAGAGGCGTTCCTGCAAGAACTTGCCAAGGCGCTGGGCTGGCCGTTTATCGACCTGGGCAAGATGGAAGTCTCCGGGGAGGCCCGTAAGAAAATTTCGACCAAAGTGGCTTTCCAGTATTTTGTGCTGCCGATTGCGTTCGAGAACGGACAATTGCAGGTGGCGGTGAGCAATCCGTTCGATGCGGCGATGCTGGGGGCGGTGCAGTTTGACGCCCGCGTGCCGGTCAATTTCGCGCTGACGCCCCGGGTGGAGATCGAGAAGTCGCTCAAGAAATTTTACGGGGTGGGCGCGGAGACGCTGGATGAAATCGCCAAGGACGACGATGACCTGGATGTGCTGGTGGAGGACCGTGAAATCACGGAAGACAACCAGGAGGCGAGCGTCATCCGGTTTGTCAACCAGATCATTTGGGAAGCCTACAAGGACCGCGCGACGGACATTCATTTTGAGCCGGCGGAGGATGAATTGCGTATCCGCTACCGGATTGACGGCATTTTGCACCAAACGCCGATGCCCCCGCAATTAAAGCGGTTCCAGGCCTCGCTGATTTCGCGCATCAAAGTCATGTCGGGAATGAACATCGCGGAAAAACGGCTGCCGCAGGACGGACGCATCAATGTGAGGATCAAGGGGGAGGAAATCGACATTCGCGTTTCGACAGTGCCGACGGTTCACGGGGAGAGCGTGTCCTTGCGATTGTTGACGCGCGGAAAGATTTTTTTGAGCCTGGACAAGCTGGGCTTTGCGATGTCGGAAGAGTCGCGCATTCGTGAAATCATTATCAAGCCCCACGGGATCTTTCTGGTGACGGGGCCGACGGGATCGGGGAAATCGACTTCGCTCTATGCGTTTTTGAGTTCGATCAATTCGGTGACGAAACGAATCATCACGATTGAAGAGCCGGTCGAATACGAATTGAAGGGGATCAACCAGATTTCGGTGAGGTCGGAGATTGGGCTGACGTTTGCAATGGGGCTGCGGCATATTTTGCGGCAGGACCCGAATGTGATCATGGTCGGGGAAATTCGCGACCTTGAGACGGCGGAGATTGCGATTCGCGCGGCGTTGACGGGACACCTTGTGTTCAGCACGCTGCACACCAACGACGCGCCGAGCGCTTTCACGCGGTTGATCGATATGGGGATTGAACCGTTTCTGGTGGCGTCGTCAGTGGAGGCGATTTTGGCGCAACGGCTGGTGCGGACGATTTGCCCCAAGTGCAGAGGGGAACAGAAAGTGGAACGGGCATACCTGAAGCGGATCGGGTTTCCGGAGGCGGACATCGATACGACGAAATTTTGCAAGGGGGCCGGATGCGATGAGTGCCGGCAATTCGGCTACCAGGGGCGACAGGGGATTTACGAACTGATGTTTATCGACGAACAGCTTCGGTCGTTGATTTTGAACCGCGCCGCGGCGTCCACCCTGGCGCAAAAGGCGATGGAAAATGGGATGCGAACGCTGCGGGACGACGGATGGAAAAAAGTAAAGGAAATGAAAACGACGATTGAAGAAGTCCTGCGCGTCACGCAAACCGAGGAACATCTTAAATCGCTGGTAGAGGATTCCAAATCACCGAATTGGCCGAAAGGTAACTGATGGCCCGCTGGCAAACCGTAAATGTCCTTCTCACCAGCGCCAGCGGACGGCGTGTCTGGCAGCTTGCCCCGGGCAAAGATGACTTCGAGGTCCAGACCGAAAAGACGCTTTTGCTCAATGAATCCATCCCGTGGAATATCGCGGGGAAGGATTGGCACACGCTGTTCCGGGGGAAGCTGAATATCGCGTGGCTGCCGCCGGACAGGGTTTTTCTGCGCGTGGTGCAATTGCCGCCGTCGGAGCCGTCGGAAATCGAGCAGATGATCGAGCTGCAAATGGAGAAGCTCTCGCCGCTGCCGGTGGCGCAAATGGTCTGGAGCTTTTACCTTCTGCCGCGGCCGCTGGACAAGCCGGAGGCGCTGCAACCGGTAATCGTTGTGATCGCGGCGCGATCCAGTGTGGAGGAATTTCTCGGGCAATTGGAAACGGAAGGTTACCTGGCCGACCGATTGGAGGCGCCGGGGCTGGACCAGCTTTTAGCGATGAATATCCAGGAGGAAGGGGTCTGGGTTTTTGCGGGGGGCGAAACGGAACCGGTGCTGGTGGCGTGGTGGTACGGCGGCTCGGTGCAAAACCTGACGCTGGTTTCACTGCCGATGGGGCCAGAACGCGGGCCGCAATTGAAATCGCAAATCGAGCAGATCGCGTGGGCGGGGGAATTGGAAGGCTGGCTGCCTGGGGCGCCGAAAGTCCACCTGGTGGCGGGGCCGGTGGAAATGCGGTTTTGGGAGCCGTTCTTTAAAAACGCGGGCGATCAGTTGCAGCTTCATCAGCCCGCGCCGGAGCAGCACCTGGCGGCGCTGACGGCCAGGCGTTGCGCGACCGATTCGGGCAAAACGAGTCTTTTGCCGAGGGAATTTTCGGCGCGTTACCATCAGCAGTTTGTGGACGGATTGTGGATGCGCGGGTTGGTGGCGGTTTTGAGCGCGTATATCATTGGCGTGCTGGTTTATTTTGGGGCGCTCTATGTGTTGAAATTGAAATACAACACGGTCAAGGGACAATTGGCCAGCATCAGCGGCAGTTACACCAACGCGTTGAAAGACGCGGAGGAAATCAGGATCCTGGAGGACCGGCAGGAATTGAAATACAAGGCGCTGGATTGCTGGAAGGCCGTCGCCGAAAACATGCCCGACAGCCTCACTTTGCAGGACATTTATTTTCAGCGCGGGAAACTTGACCTTCGCGGCACGGCGGTGACCGAAGATGCGGACGCAGTGGGGAAGTTTAATGAAGACCTGCGCCATGTCACGAATCCGGACCGGCCCGACCAGCCGATGTTTACGGATATTACGCCGCCCACCATGAGCAGCCACGGCACGGTTACGGAGTGGAGATTCAGTTGCGCGCTGAAGGAGGCCGGAAGTGAATAATTTCCTGGATCAACTCAATTTAACTCCGGCGGAACGGCGCGTTGTGGTGGCGATCGGGCTGGTGGTGATTGTGGTTCTGAATTTGTTGTTCGTTTGGCCGCATTTTGGCGAATGGACCAAAATCCGCACGGATCTCGATCGGATGCACGCGAACATGGTGGACTACAACCGGAAGATTCTGCAGGACACCGATCCCAAAAACGGTCTTCAAAAGCAACTGGCCAAATTAGTCCATGCCGAAGGCACCGGGGTGATGAACAATCAAATCCAGTTGCAGAACACAATTGGCCTGCAGGCGCGGAAGACCGGCGTGGACGTCTCCGCGTACAATCCCGGCGGGTCGCACCCGCAAACCAATGAGTTCTTCGAGGAGGAGTCCATCAAAATAACGATTGACAGCCAGGAGCCGCAGTTGGTGAACTTTCTCTACAACATCGGGGGCGACCCGGCGATGATCCGGGTCAGCGAACTTGAGTTAGCCCCGCAGGACCAGAACCGGTACCGGCTCCGGGGCGCGATTACTTTGACGGCCAATTACACCAAGAGAGCGCCCGCGCCGGGGGCCGCCGCCGCAAAAAAGCCGGGCATCAAACAATACACCGCTCCGGGGCCGCTGCCCGCGAAGCTCGCGCCGGGACAGAAGCTGCCCGGCTCCCTCCCCAGGCCGGGGCAATTGCCAGCCCAGCGTGGATTGCCAGGTCAACACGGCTTGCCGGGTCAACGCGGTTTGCCAAGCCACGCTGGACCACCGGGTATGCGTGGGCCGCCGGGGCCTAATTTAGTGCCGAGAAATCCCTTTTCACCCGTAAAAAGATCAAACGGGCCCTAATTTATGAACCTAAAAAGTCTGATGTTTTTATGTCTGCTGTTCGCCCTGGCAACGGGGATCGGCGTTTCAGCGGACTCTCTTCCCGCCGACGGTTGGCAGGTGGCCCAGGTTCAAATCCCGCAACGCCGGATCACGACAAATGCGCCCGCCCAACCCATCCCAAACGCAACCCGGCGGACCGGCGGCCCGCCGATCCCGCTCGTTCCGCGTCAGCCGGTCATACCGCCCACGACAATGCCGAAGATTCCTGCGCCGGGCGGCCCGCCCAAATTGACCGCTTCCACAAACACGACTCAGATCGGCCCGACGGCTGAGAAGGCGGACCGTACTTACAATTTCCCCGCGATCCCCGTGGAACAAGTTCTCGATATTTATGCGGACCTTGTGGGCCGGACTCTCTTACGCGCCACCACGGGCCCTTCGGCCATTCCAGCCACCGCCACAGTCACGCTGCAAACGCAAAGCCCGCTGACCCGGAGCGAAGCGATTGTTGCGTTGGAAACCGTTTTGGGCATGAACGGAATCACAATTGTGCCCATTGGAGACAAATTTGCCAAGGTCGTCACCGAGGCGGTGGCGGGGAAGGAGGGCGGTCTGATTTCATCCAACCTCAATCTGCCGGAGGCGGGCAAATTTGTGACGCGGATCGTGCAAGTCAAATACGCGGCCGTGGATGACCTGGTGAAAGTGCTCCAGCCATTTTCGCGGATGCCCGACAGCATCATTGCGCTGCCCAGCACGCAAACACTGATCCTGCGGGACTACGCGGAAAACGTCAGCCGGATGATTGAGATGGTGAAGAAAATCGACGTGCTGACGCCCCTCATCGTCAAACCGGAAATCATCCCGATCCGGTACGCATTGGCCAGCGACATCGCCTCGGCGCTCAGCGCATTGGGGGCCAGCGGCGGAACATCCGTTGGCAAGAGCAGTTCGGGCGCGAATTTCGGAAGCAGCCGGAGTGGCAACGGCGTTCAGGGCATGGGGGGGTCCTCAGGCGGGTTTGGCAACAACGGCAGCAGCGGCGGCTACCCGGGTCAACCGAGCACGATGGGGTCAACCAGCGGCATCGGTTCCGCGGCGACGAGCGCGCGAAGTTCGTTCCAAAACAACCTCCAGAAAATCGTCTCCAGCGCCGCCAATGCCGGCCAATTCCAGCTTTTCGGCCAAACCAAGATCATTGCCGACGAACGCACCAACTCCCTCCTGGTCTTCGCCAACGATGACGACATGAAGATGATCAAAGACATCATCAGCAAGCTCGACGTCGTCCTCGCGCAGGTGCTGATTGACGCGATTGTCATGGAAATCAACTTGACAGGCACCGAAAGCACCGGCGTCAGTTATCTCGTCCAACGGCAGAACGCCGGGTCCTTTGCCGGCGCCGGCGGCATCAATAATTTGAGCAGCGCCGCGACGAGCTTCCTGAGCGGCTCGACAAGCGCCACCAATGGCACGACCGGCGCCACCACGACCACCGCCTCGGGTTCGACGCTGGCCAATCTTCCGGGCGGCTTCAGCTATTTCGCCAAGTTCGGGAACGACCTCAATGTCGTCCTTGAAGCCGTCGCCGGAGACAGCCGCGTCAATGTTCTTTCCCGTCCGCGCATTCAAACCTCCCATGCCGTCCCGGCGGATTTGTTCATCGGCAACACCGTCCCCTACGTCACGGGCACATATAATTATGGTTACGGATCCGGTCCAAGTTCCCAATACACGCAACTGGAGGTCGGCATTCATTTACAAGTGCTGCCGCTCATCAATCCGGACGGCCTTGTGGTGATGGACATCCAGGCGGACGTCGAGCAACTTGGCCCCGGCGTGCAGATCGCGGGCGTGGGCAGCGTTCCGACAACGACCAAGCGCGAAGCCGGCGCAAAAGTCGCCGTGCGCGACGGCGAGACGATCATCCTCGGCGGTTTCATCAGCGACAGCCGCACAATCTCTGATTCCGGCATTCCGTATTTGAAGGACATCCCGGTGCTCGGAAATTTATTCAAGAGCAAGTCCACCCAAAACCTGCGCACCGAATTGATCATGCTCATGCGCCCGACCGTGCTTCCGACGCCCGCCGCCGCCGCCCTCGTGGCAACCCGCGAACGGAACAAGCTTTCCGGTGTCAAGCAAGCCGAGTATGAGATTCGCCAGGAAGAGGAACAGCGCAATGCGGCCATCGAAGTCGAGCTGGCCAGGGAAGCAGCCAAGAGGGCGAAGGAAGCGGCGAAGCACAAAGCGCCTGACAATAATATTTACACCAACGGTCCATCCATCAATTCCATACCACCGGTGGAAGAATAGAATTTGCCGGGCGCCGGTTCCCAGCTCAGGCCCCGCAAATTTCTTCCACGCTCTCGCGCAGCGCTGAAATCATCCGGCGCGTCTGGGCCGGGGTGGCGCAATACGGCGGCATGATGACAATGACGTTGCCGATGGGGCGCGTCAAAACACCACGGCGCGCCATGCCTTCGCAAACACGAATACCCACTTTGTCGCGCAACGGAAAGGCTTCCCGCGTCTTCCAATTTTTGACAAGTTCCACACCGGCGATCAGCCCCACTTGCCGGATGTCCCCAACGTTCGGAAGATTCCAAAGCGAGGGAAGGTCCGACGCCAAAGTTTTTTGCAACCGCCCCCGGGCGCGAACGGACGCGCCGGATTGCAGCAGACGCAGGCTTGCCAGCGACGCGGCGGCGGCCAGTTGATTCCCGGTATAACTGTGCCCGTGAAAGAATGTCTTGAACTCGACGTAGTCGCCGAGGAATGCGTCAAAAATCCTTCTTGACGCCAATGTCGCCGCCATCGGGAGGTAACCGCCCGTCATTCCTTTTGCGACGGCCATCAGGTCCGGCATGACAGATTCTTTTTGACAGGCGAACAGAGGGCCTGTGCGGCCAAACCCGGTCATGACTTCATCCGCGATCAATAACGACCCGTGCCCGCGGGCGATTTCGGCCGCGCGGCGCAGCCAGCCTTCCGGCTGCGGAACCATTCCGGCCGCTCCCTGGATGAGCGGCTCCACGACCAGCGCCGCGTAAGGCGCCCCCGTTTTCTTGTGCGCTGCGAATTTGCGCTCCAACTGGCCCGTGCATTCCCAGTTGCATTTGCGGTAAAGCCGGGCATCCGCGCGCTCCGGTTTGGCGCGGTTAAAGGGACAACGATAACAAAACGGCGCCGCGACACTGTCGCTCTTAAATAGCAAACCGCTGTAAGCTTTGTGAAAAAGGTCAATGTGCCCCAGGCTCACCGCTCCGACCGTGTCGCCGTGGTAAGCCGATTTCAACGAAAGAAATTTTGGCCGGCGGACGCCGGTGGCGCGGCGGGCGAATTCATAGGCCATTTTGAGCGCGGCCTCCATTGCGGTCGAGCCATCGTCGGAGAAAAACACCTTGCTCAATTCCGGGCGCGCCGAGGGATTTGCCAGTCGCACGAGTTTTTCCGCCAGCAACGACGCGGGTTCGTTGGCGAGTCCAAGGGCGGAGGAGTGCGCTATCTTTCCTAATTGTTTCTTGACAGCGGCGTCCATCGCGGGATGCCGGTGGCCGTGAAGGTTGGTCCAGATCGAAGAGTTGGCGTCCAAATATTCTTTTCCGCGGGCGTCGCGCAGGACCGCGCCCTTGCCGGCGATGATGACGACCGGTTCGTGTTTCAGCCAATCGCGCATCTGCGTGAATGGATGCCACACGTACTTCCGGTCCAACTGCGAGGGAGAGGGCAAATTCAGGAACGTGACGCCAGGTTGAGCGACTTCAGGACGCCGAGCAATTGCTCGATGTCCTCGCGACTGTGCGCCGCCGTAACAGTCAAGCGCATCCGCGCCTGGCCGTGGGAGACCGTCGGAAAACGGATGGCCGGAATAAAAATTCCGTACTCGCGCAACGTGCCGGCGACTTGCCCCGCTTTCTGTTCATCGCCGATCATTATCGGGATGATGGCGCTGCCCTTGGATTCGATGCGGCGCGAAACCTGGCTCACGTTTGCCCAAAGTCGGTTGCGGAGCTTTTCGCCGGCATCGCTTTGGACGGTACGCACGCCGGCGGCTCCGGCAGCGGCGGCCGCCGGAACGGGTGCGGTGGTGAAAATAAAGGGCCGCGCGCGATTGATCAGGCAATCGATCAAGGGCCGCGAACCGCAAATATATCCGCCGGAGGCGCCGAAAGCTTTTCCGAGCGTGCCCATTTGGATTTCAATCCGATCCGAGACCTCATGTTCCTCGGCCAGGCCGCGCCGCATTTTTCCGTAAAGTCCGGTGGCGTGGGCTTCATCGACCATGAGCCACGCGCCAAATTTTTCCTTCAAGGCCACCATTTCGCGCAACGGCGCCTGGTCGCCATCCATCGAAAAAATGCTTTCCGTAATGATCAGGGTGCGCGGACGCCGGTCGGTGGGAGAAAGCGGCGGGCTTGCGTGGCGGCGGTCAGCCCAGCGAAGGATTTTCGCCAGGTCATCCAGATTGTTATGTCCAAAAACCCGCAGCTTTGCGCCGGAAAGCCGCGCTCCATCCACAATGCAGGCGTGGACCAGTTTATCGACCACCACAACATCGTTGCTATCCAGCAGCGCGCCGATCGTGCCCGTGGCGGCGGCGTAACCGGACGAAAATGTCAGCGCGGCCTCCGTCCCTTTGAAAGACGCCAGGGCCTCCTCCAATTGATGATGCGGCCCCATCGACCCGGAGACCAGACGCGACGCCCCCGCCCCGGCGCCAAACTTCTTGACAGCCTCGATCGCCGCCTCTTTAAGCGCCGGATCATTGGCCAGGCCGAGGTAATCGTTGGAGGAAAAATTGAGAAGGGGCTTGCCGTCGATTTCGATGCGGGAGCCTTGGGCAGAGTCCATCCGGCGCAATTGCCGGTACAGTCCCTGTTCATGGACAACCTTTAAGCGAGAACACAACTCCTCATCGAACGCGTTCATAAACCAGACACTACATAATCCCGCAAAATTGGCCAGAAAAGGTTTTCACCGAAACCATCTGGCGCGTATTTCCTCGGGCGTCATTCCCTGTTTTCGAAGCGTTCGCAGGCTGGCGGCGTCATCGCGCTTGGCAAGCCGTTCTCCCGCCTCGTTCGTCATTAACGGATAATGATAAAACGCCGGCGGCTCCAACCCCAGCGCGCGATACAGCAACAGTTGGCGCGCGGTGGACAAAAGCAAATCCGCCCCCCGGACCACCTCCGTGATTTTCATCGCGCCATCATCCAGCACCACGGCCAATTGATACGACGGAATATCGCCAAGTCGCCAAACCACAAAGTCGCCAAAATCCCGCCCCGCGACAAATCGCTGCCGCCCAAAGCCGCCGTCCTCAAATTCAACCGCATCGCCATCCCGCACACGAAATCGCCAGCTTTGCGGACGCGCCCCCGTCCGCTCGCTGGAACCACGGCAAGTGCCCGGATACAAAGGTTCGTCATCACCCGCATGGGGCGCGTTCAGGGCGCGCAACACATCCTGGCGCGAGCAATAACAAGGATAGACAAGTCCCCTGGACCGAAGCGCCTCAAATCCCGCCCGATAAAACGCGCCTCGCTCGCTTTGCGAATACGGCCCGAACGCCCCGCCGCAATCCGGTCCTTCCTGCCACTGAAACCCAAACCAGCGCAAATCCTCCAGCATCGCCGCGACGAACTCCGCGCGAGACCGGCTACGATCCAGGTCCTCATTGCGAAGCACCAGCGTGCCACCGGCGTTCACGCATCTTCCCTGCGCCGTCCAAAAAGTCCGCGCGTGGCCAAGATGCAAAAACCCCGTTGGAGAAGGCGCCAATCTGCCCCGGTAGGACAATGCCATTTGCGTGCCCGATCCATTAGTCAAGTATAGCTTTCTTCGTGCTCTCTCTGTCCTTCGTGGTGAACTTCCGGTTCGTTACACCATTTGGGAAAATTTTTTGACAATCACTTAACGTTGAATGCGCGCCGAGCCTCCACCCATAACGTGCAGGACCTCCTCCAGCCCGACCTGCGATGTATCGCCCCGGGTTGTTTGCAGGAGGGCGCCATGCGCCGCGCCGAAATTGACAATTTCCCCCGGCGCCATTCCCTTGCTGAACCCGTACGCGATGCCGCTGGAGAACCCGTCCCCGCCGCCGACGCGGTCTTCGATCTCAAGGTCCTTGAATTGCCGCGCCTCGAAAAATTTTCCATCATGCCAAAGAATTCCGCCCCAATTATTGACAAGCCCGCTGCGCACTTCGCGAAGCGTGGTGCAAACGGCCTGGATATGGGGAAACGTTTCCACCACGCGTCCGACCATGCGCTTATAAGCCTCGACCGGCAGATCGCGCAAATCCGCTTTCGTCCCTTCGACCTCGAAGCCCAGGACTTTTTGAAAATCCTCCTCGTTGCCGATGAGGACCTGCACGTGGGGAATGATGCTTTTGGTGACCGCGATCGCTTTTTCGCTGCTCCAAAGTTTGCTGCGGAAATTGAGATCGTAACTCGTCACCGTATCCGCCGCGCGCGCCGCTTGTAGGGCCGCCTTCGTTGCCGCCGCGCCGTCGTCGGAAAGGGCGGCCATGATCCCGCCCGTGTGAAGCCAGACGGCACCCTGTTCGCCGAAGATGGCGTCCCACTTGATTTCGCCCGGCTTCATGCGGCTGATGGACGAATTGCCGCGATCGTACATTGTCACGCTGGCGCGGACGCCGGTGCCGACTTCCGTAAAATTAAGCCCCACGCGTCCCGCCCGTCCGACGCCGTCGAATTTTTCGATCAGCACATTGGAAACATCCAACCCGGCGGCGCGCGCGTGATTGAGAATGATGCGGGCGACCGGGTTTTCCGGCAGCTTGCTGACAAACCCGGCGCGCAGTCCAAGCCGGGCGCAGGCGTACGCCACATTAAATTCGCCGCCGCCGACATCCACCTCCAGGGTTTTGGCGAATTCGATGCGGCCATGCCCCGGCGGCGCGAGACGCACCATGCATTCGCCGAAAGCCAGGATGTCAAACTTGCATTTCGAAGCATCGCGTAATTGGAGAGCCATAAAGTTTGGGTCGAAGTGTAAAACCGGCGGAGCGGAATGGCGAGCGGGGAATTGTTTGACGGAGCTGCTACCGCGCGTACTGCCGGATCTGGTTTTGCCACCATTTCGCCAGCGTCCCGCTTGGGCGAAGCCACGCTTGCCGGTGAAGCCAGGGCAACGAATCAGCGTCACTCAAAATGAGCAATTTTTCAGCGCGGCCCAATCGTTCAGGCCCCTCCGTCAATAAACGCTCGCCCAGCGACCGGACCTCCGGACGGCCAACGCCCATTTCCGACAACTTCTGGGCGTAGGCGGGATTCCGGCGCTTGTCGCGCAACAGCGAAACGTGAATGGCGTTGACGTAGGGGTCGAGCACGACGTCGGCGATGCCGGAATCCGCCGGGCGCGGATCGGTTTGGCCGGTGGCGGCCAATTCATCCATTCGCGCTCGCAGTGCCGCCAGTTCCGGCGGTGGCGCTGTTTCCTCCGGTGTCAGGAATAATCCAAATTGCCGGGCGCGCTCGCCGATGCTGGCGCGGCTGGTGAGCACGCTCAACGGGATGCTCAAAACCATTCCGGCCACGACGGGTACGAACCACCAGAAGGTTGGCCGATCCAGCCGCCATATCGCCAGGCCCCAAACCAATCCGATGACCGTGTGGGTCCAATGCCGCCGCAGCGCATGAAGCCAGGAGGTGCCGTCGGTTGTTCGCCGTTGCGGTCCCCACTGGACGCCGTAGAGGAGGAGGGACGCCGCGACGAATTGCGAGTGCCAAAGCATTTGAAGCGGCGCGTGCAATGCGGAAAACGCCGTCTCCACCACCGCGCCGAGCGTGGCGTGAATCATCCCGCCAAAAGCCCGGCGGCGCCGGCGGTCCAATGCCAGATCGATCAGCGCCAGAATCTTGGGCAGAAAAAGGGCGCTCATGCAAAGACTGAAAATGAGAAGGGCGTGCTGGGTGCCGTTGACGTGAAGAAACGGCGTAAAAGGGCGCACCGTGATTTTGGAAAGGCCGGTGTGCCCTTCGTACCAAAGCATCCAATTGAACGTCAAGAGGAAAAATAACCAGAGCGGGCTGGCCAGGTACCCAAAAATTCCCAGTGCCAGATGCACCCGGCTGACTCCGCGCAGGCCGCGGGCCAAAATCACCATCCCATGCTGCATGTTTCCCTGACACCAGCGGCGGTCGCGCTGGGCGTTTTCGATCATTGTTTGCGGCGCCTCCTCGTAGCTTCCTTCCAGGTCGTACGCCAGCCAGACCTGCCAGTTGCCACGCAGCAACAGGGCGGCCTCGACGAAATCATGGCTCAGGATCGAGCCGCCGAATGGTTTGCGACCGGGCAATTGCGGCAAATCGCAATGCTGCATGAACGGCTCCAGGCGGATGATGGCGTTGTGGCCCCAGTAATTGCCGAAGGATTGCGTCCAGTAATTAAGGCCGGTAATGAAAATCGGCGCGTAAAGGCGATTCGCGAATTGCTGGATCCGTCCAAAGATCGATTGGGCGTTGACGAGCGCCGGGACCGTCTGAATCAAGCCGACGGCGGGGTGCGCTTCCATCAATTTGACCAGATCGACGAGCGTCTCCCCGCGCATCACGCTGTCGGCGTCGAACACGACGAAGTAACGGTAACGCATTCCCCACGTGCTCAAAAAATCGCGGATGTTGCCGCTTTTTTTGCCCTCGTTGGCAAGGCGCCGGCGGTAATAAATCCGGCCCAGGGCGTCGAGGTCATGCGTCAAATCAAACCAGCACCGCTCCTCCTCGACCCATTTGTCCGGGTCGGTGGAATCGCTCAGGATGTAAAAGTCGAATCGGTCGAGGGAGCCGGTTTTTTCGAGCGATTCGTAAGTCGCGCGCAATCCCTGGCAGACGCGGAGGACTTGTTCATTGTGGATGGGAAAAACCAGGGCGGTGCTGGTGCCTTCGATGCTTTGGGAATGATAATCCTTGAGGCGCGTCAGCCGCCGGTCATTGGTCAAACGGAGGACAAAACCGAAAATCCCGTGCATGCAGCCAATCGCGATCAGCAGGAACAACATGATGAAAAGGCAAAGCAGGACGGTGCTGGATTGCGACCATCCTGTGCGCCAAAGCAAGTCCGCAAAGAGCATCGAGACCAGGCCGGTGAGGAGCAATGAGCACGAATAAAAAATGAAAATCCGCCAACTGCGGCGCATGCGGGGCATTTGCATCACGATCGGCGACGCGGCCGGCTCCTGGGCAGGCGGAGAGATCGGAGGAGCGACAGACATGGCTCAGTGGTAGTGAGTGATGTAAAACAAAAATACCAATAAAAGCCCAAAAATCAGCCAGGACGCCGCGATTTTCGCGTACGGCAGGCGGCTCAACTGCGTCAATGTGGCGATGGGGCCGAGGTCGAGCGGTCGAGGGGTCATTTTGACGAGTTGAAAATCCGGGCCGGCGCGCAGGTAATTCTCGCGCATGGCGACGACAAATTCATTGGGCCACGGGCCGGGGCGAAGGAATTGGTCCTGCCATTTGCCCGGCATGTCGGCAAGCAGCAAAGCGAGCCGTCCGCGGGTTGAAAGCATGTCCGCGCCGGCGGGCGGCGCCTGCAAAACCTCGGCAAACCATTCATTGACCAAATGATCCATTTCCTCGACCGCCAATTCCGTGGCGGAACGTTCCGGCTCGTGCCCGGCCCGTTGCATGGCGCGTTCGAGAACGAGCGCAACCAGTTGGCCGAGCAACACTTTGTTGCGGACGCGCAACGCGTGGAAATAGCTTTCGACTTTCGAGTATGCGGCGTTCCATTCATCCAACGGGCGGCCGCCCATGCGCCCGGGAGCGTCGATTCTGGCGGTTGCGCTCATGGCGGAGTCCACTGGTAGGTCCAGGTTTCGCTGGTGATGCCGCCTTTGCGCAGCGTGCATTTCAAATCCACCGGGTCGTGACTGCCGGCCTTGGGAAGCATGTTGATGAAGACGCGCCAGGTTTTTTCCGGTGTATCGCGGAAAACTTGCACCTCGGCGATCGTGCCGTTGGTGCTGCATGTGACGTCGGCCTTGGGCGGGTCATCCTCGGCGGCGAGTTTCGGGATGTCGAAATCCACGACGAATTGGCGCTGCTGCTGTTCGCGGGGGTTGAGGCCGATGCGGGTGGAAACGACCTCGTTGGTGGAGAGCGTCATGTCCGTTTCGCGCGTCCAATAGAGCGTGTAACCGAAGTGCAACGGCTGCATCGGCGGCGGCTTGGACGCGGGGTTCCAGAACGCCACAACGTTGTCCAGCCCTTCGTACTGCGTGCTCAGCTCGACGAGGTGGACGTCGCCCTCTCCCCAATTGCCGTGCGGCTCCACCCAAACGCTCGGGGCCAGGTTATAGGTGCGAAACAAATCCTGGTAATCGCTGAAATTGCGGTCGCGCTGGATCAACCCGAAGCCGCGAACATTAGTGGCGCCGAAAATCTGGTGCTGCATCATCGCGCCGTTTTCCAGCGGACGCCAAACCGTCGAGCCGTTGTCCATTCGCATGAGCAAACCATCACTGTCGTGAACTTGCGGGCGGTAATCGTCGAACTTGCGTTCTGAATCCGGCCCGTACCAGAACATGCTAGTCAGTGGCGCGTAGCCAATCGTTGCCAGCGGCTTGCGTTGCGGATCGGCGGCGAGGATGTTGACCGGATCGCGAAAATAAAGGATGGCCTCCACTTCCGCGACGGTGGTTGCGCCCGGGTGAATCAGAAATTCGTAGGCGCCGGTGCAACTGACACTGTCGAGAATGGCATAAAGAAGAAGCACGTCATCGTCCTTTTGCGGCCTGCCGAGCCACCAATCGGTGAAGATGGGGAATTCCTCCGGGCGCCCCTGCTCCCCGCAATCCAGGGCAAGGCCCCGCGCCGAAAGTCCATAGACCTGGCCCTGGCCGAGAAGCCGAAAATAGCTCGCGCCGAGAAAGGACCCCAACTCGTCTTCCTTGTCCGGTGAATTGAGCGGATAAAGGATTTTGAAGCCGGCGTAACCGGTGTTTGCGGGGATTTCCGCCGGAAGACGTAGAGACCGGTAATCAAAGAAATCCGGCGTAAAACGCACCGGTTGGACGTGAGTGGACGAGAATTCGTTGATATGCACCGGTTCCTGGTAAAGGTAGCCGAGATGGAAAAATTCGATCCGGAACGGGGATTTGTCCTTGGCCCAGAGCGCCTGTTCGTCGCGAAAGGCGATTTGCCGGTAGTCGTCGTAGGTCAATTTGCTCAAAAAAGCGGGAAGATCGGCGCGGGGCGAGCGAAATGGCTTGCGGGCGCGCAACTCGGCCTTTTTTGCGACGTAATCCAGCGTCACATGCACCGCCTCGAGCCTTGGCAGGGCAAAGGCAGGATGCGTGACTGCCAGCATCAGGCATAGAAGGAAGCGTCTCATCTCACCTTTCCAACCAGTAGCAAAATCCAGCCGCTTTGCAAGCCAGACCGGCGCCGGCGGTTTCATCAGAAAAATCTGGCATGTGACTAAGTGTGCCTTAACATTTAGGTGCGCCGCTGGCGGGCGTTCTTATAATGAAAGCGAAGATTATCGTCACACCAAAAAAAGCCGTGGTTGACCCCCAGGGGAAAACTGTTCAAGGCGCCCTTGAGCACATGGGCTACAAAGGCATTGGCGCGGTGCATGTCGGCAAATACCTCGAAATCGAACTTCCGGACTCCGACAAGGAAATGTGGCGCAAACAAATCGACGAGGCCTGCCATAAAATCCTGAGCAATCCTGTGATTGAGGATTATCGTTTCGATATTGAGTGATATGAATTTTGCCGTCCTCCAGTTTCCCGCTTCCAATTGCGACCAGGACGCCCTGCACGTCGTCAAAGGCGTGCTGGGCCACGCGGGACGACTCGTGTGGCACAAGGAAAATTCGCTCGCGGGCTTCGATGCCGTGATCATTCCGGGCGGATTCAGTTACGGGGATTATTTGCGGACCGGGGCAATCGCCCGATTCAGCCCGATCATGCAATCCGTCCAGCAATTCGCCGCCAACGGCGGCCCGGTGCTTGGCATTTGCAACGGGTTCCAGATTTTGTGCGAAGCCCAATTGCTTCCCGGCGCGCTCGTTCGCAATCGCTCCCTGCAATTTCGTTGCGAGCATATTCTCATGCGGACCGCCACCGCCGATTCGCCTTTTTCAAATAAAATCCCGCCCGGGAAAATCATGCGCGTCCCCATCGCTCACGGCGAAGGCTGCTATTTCGCGGAAGAGCCTGCGCTGGAGAAACTTAAGAATAACGCCCAGATCCTGTTTCAGTATTGCGATTCCGCCGGCGAGTTAACCGAGCTTAGCAACCCCAACGGTTCATTGCTGAATATTGCCGGAATTTGCAACGAAGCCCGAAACGTCGCCGGCCTAATGCCCCACCCCGAACGCGCCAGCGAATCCGTGTTGGGCTGCGACGATGGCCGGCTCGTTTTCGAGAGCATGGTTTCCTGGATGGAAAACCGTCTGGCCAAAGCCGCGTAATTTCATGACCGAACCCGCCATCACGCCCGAACTGGTAAAAAAACACAACCTCACCGAGGAGGAATACGGAAAGATCAAATCCATTCTGGGCCGCGAGCCGAGCTACACTGAACTGGGCGTCTTTTCCGTGATGTGGAGCGAGCATTGCTCCTACAAAAATACCCGGCCCTTGCTGAAAACATTCCCGACAAAATCCCCGCGCATCCTCGTCGGCGCCGGCGAGGAAAATGCCGGCATCATCGACATCGGCGATGGGCTGGCGATTGCCTTTAAAATCGAGTCCCACAATCATCCGAGCGCGGTCGAGCCATTCCAGGGGGCGGCCACAGGTGTCGGAGGGATTATCCGCGATATTTTCACGATGGGCGCGCGCCCGGTCTGCGCCCTCAACTCGTTGCGATTCGGCCCCATCGAGGGCAACGGAAACGCCGCCAACAATCGACGGCTCTTTGGCGGCGTTGTCAGCGGCATCGCCCATTACGGCAATTGCTTCGGGATACCGACCCTGGCCGGCGAAGTTTATTTTGACAAGTCCTACGAGGGTAATCCGCTGGTCAACGCCTTTTGCCTCGGCGTGCTGCGCCACGAACAAATTGCCCGCGGCGCGGCCAAAGGGATCGGCAACCCGGTGTTTTACGTCGGCCCCGCCACCGGCCGCGATGGCCTTGCGGGCGCGGCGTTCGCCTCCCAGGATTTGACGGAGGAATCCGCCGATCGACAACGCGGCGCGGTGCAGGTGGGCGATCCCTTCATGGAAAAACTGGTCTGCGAAGCGTGCCTGGAATTGCTCGCCACCGACGCCGTCGCAGGCATCCAGGACATGGGCGCGGCCGGCTTGACCTGCTCCACGTGCGAAACGGCGGCCCGCGCCGGAACGGGAATAGAAATTGAGCTTGCGAAAGTGCCGCAGCGCGCTCCGAACATGACCCCCTACGAAATCATGCTCAGCGAATCGCAGGAGCGGATGCTGATTATCGTCCAGGCGGGCCGCGCGCATGAAGTCCAACGCATTTTTGAAAAGTGGGACCTCCCGTGGGCGGAAATCGGGCGTGTCACGGATACCGGCCAGATGGTTGTCAAATTTAACGGAAACGTCGTTGTGGACATTCCCGCAAAAAAGCTGGCGGACGAAGCGCCCGTTTACCATCGGGAATCGCGCGAGCCGGCGTATTTGCAGGCCGTGCGCGCGTTTTCAGCGGATTCACTTCCCCCCTCGGCAGACCTCGCCGGCGATTTGAAACGATTGCTCGCGTGGCCCACGATTGCCTCCAAGAATTGGGTTTACCGCCAGTACGATCACATGGTGCGGGACGGCACGGTGGTTTGTCCGGGGTCGGACGCTGCCGTCCTGCGTATCAAAGCCGACTCCGTGCCTGAATCCGCCGCGGACAAAACCGCTCCCGTGCTGGAAAAATACATTGCGCTCAGCGTCGATTGCAATGCCACCTACGTCTATCTCGATCCCTACGAAGGCGCCAAAATCGCGGTGGCGGAAGCGGCGCGGAATCTCGCCTGCTCCGGCGCCGCGCCATTGGGCACAACGGACAATTTGAATTTCGGCAACCCCCACAATCCAGAGCTATTCTGGCAGCTTTCGGAATCGGTGCGGGGGTTGGCCGAGGCGTGCAGGGCCTTCAGCGCGCCCGTCACCGGTGGCAATTGCAGTCTTTACAATCAGAGCCCCAACGGCCCCATCGATCCCACCCCGACCGTCGCAATGGTCGGCCTGATTGAGAAGCCCGAGCACATCACCACGCAGTGGTTCAAAGATGAGGGTGACGCCGTTCTTTTGCTCGGCGAGGCGGCGGATTCCAGCGATCCATTGCGCGGGTTGGGCGGCTCCGCCTATTTGCAATGCGTGCATGGCTTAAAGACAGGTGTCCCGCCGCGTTGCGATTTGGAAAAGGAATCGCAACTGCATCACACGCTGCTGGGTTTGATCCATTGTGGCCTGGTTAAGAGCGCGCACGATTGCAGTGAAGGCGGCCTTGCCGCGGCGCTGGCCGAAAGCTGCATGTCGCGGCAAATCGCGCGGGAAACGCCGCAATTGCTGGGGGCGACAATAGATTTGACAGAAGGAGCCCCCGAAAAAACGTCGGCCGAGGCGCTTTTGTTCGGGGAATCCCAGGGGCGCGTCATCATTTCCGTGGCCGCCGGCAACGTTGTAAAGGTCGTCGAGCGCGCAAAGATATTGGGTGTCCCGGCCCGCCGGATTGGGACGGTTGGCGGCAATGAACTGACCATTAAGATTTCCTGCGGCGAAATCAAATGCCCCGTTGCCGAACTGCACGATCTCTGGTGGAACGCCATCGCCCGGGCGATGTCCTAATCCGTCCCCGCATGAGCTATGGTCCGCGCTTTTTTCATTTTGTTTTGTTGCGGGACTGCGGTTTTGGCGGAACCGATACGGGCGGTGACCCAGGCGCAGATTGTTGTGGAACAGGCGTACGACGAAGCCAAGTCATTCTATCAAAGCCACAGTTCCGATGCCGAGGCTGCCTGGCAATTTGGCCGCGCGTGTTTTGACGCAGCGGACCTCGCCGTCAAAAACTCCGATCGCGCGGCGTTTGGGCAGGAAGGGATCGAAGCCTGCCGCGCCGCGCTGAAACTGAAGCCGAAATCCGCGGCCGCTTATTATTATTTGGGAATGAACACCGGCCAGGTGGCTCAAACCAAAACGCTGGGCGCGCTTTCCCTGGTCCACCAGATGGAGGAGGAGTGGCTCACCGCGCACGACCTGGATGAGCACGTGGATTTTGCCGGTCCGGACCGCAATCTCGGCATGCTCTACCGCGATGCGCCCGGCTCGCCATTGAGCATCGGAAGTCGCGTGAACGCCGTCCAGCACTTGATGCGCGCGGTGGAGATAAGTCCCGAGTACCCGGAAAATCATCTCAACCTGATTGAGTCGCAAATCAAGTGGAACCAAATGCCGCAAGCGGAGCGGGAGGACGAAAAATATCTCAAGACGCTCCCCACCGCGCGAAAACTATTGACTGGCCCGAAGTGGCAAGGCCCGTGGCACGATTGGGACGAGCGCCAGAGAGAGATCGAACGCACCTTGAGCCGCTGGAGGAAACATGCTTCTGCGCCTTGACGAGCGGGCCCGGGCTAAAGTAAGTCATCTTGCCATGCGAAACGCGATAGCATTGCTTTGCGCCATTTGTTTGCTCACCGGGTGTTTCCACCCGCGACATCACGTGGCCCCGGCGCCGCCCCCTCCTTCCGTGACGCCGGACCTTCGCCCCAGCGGACGCGTGGCGCTGGTGGACAACGAAGCGCGTTTTGTGGTCATCAATTTCCCCCCGGGCGGAGTTCCTCCCGTCGGCCAGAGATTAAACATCTTTCATAACGGGCTGAATGTGGGCGAAGTTCGCATCACCGGCCCGCAACACGATAGTGACAGCGTGGCCGACGTCATCTCAGGCGATGCCACCGTTGGCGATTTGGTAAAGGAGGAGTGAGCCTACGGTTTTTTTGCGTCGCGGACCGCGGTAGCCATGGAATTGACATTTTCCAATGTTTTCTTGGCGACGGCTGGATCGGGAATTTTGAGGCCGAAGTTTTTGTCCAGCGCGACGACCAGTTGCAAGGCATCGACAGAATCCAGGCCGAGGCTGTTTGGGCCGAAAAGCGGCTGGTCGTCGGCAATTTCCGCGGGGGAAATTTTCAGCATCAGGTTTTCGACCATCATTTCCTTGATTCGCTTCTTTAACTCAGTCTCATCCATTACAGTAGTCCTCCGTCAATTTTCAAAAGGCTGCCAGTAATGTAGCTCGCTTCGTCGCTGGCAAGAAAAAAAACCGCCGCCGCCACCTCCTCCGGCCGGCCCAATCGCCGCATCGGGACGCGCTGCCGGATGGTCTCCAGTTCGCTTTCAGGCAGTTTGCTGAAAACTTCCGTATCGAGATAGCCGGGACAAAGTGCATTCACGGTGATGCCGATGCGCGCGACTTCCTTGGCCAGGGATTGCGTCAGCGCGACCACGCCGGCCTTGGCCGCGGCGTAATTGGTCTGGCCCGGCGGCGGCAGCAATGCGCTGAGCGAAGCGATGTTGACGATGCGCCCACGCCGCCGCGAAATCATTTGGGGAAGGACAGCCTGGCAGCCGATGAAGACGGATTGCAGGTTGGTTTGAAGGACGTCGGTCCACGTCTCTAGCGGCATTGTCGCGAGGAGCGAATCGTCGTGTTTTCCGGCATTATTGACAAGGACGCCGATGGGGCCGCACTCGCCTTCGATGCGCGCGGCGGCCTGTTTCCAATCCTCCTGCCGGGTGACGTCCAGCGGAACGAGGTCGCATCGTCCAGGAAACCGCGCCGCCAGTTCCAGCGCGCGTTCGCGGCGTTCACGGACGGCGAGCCAGACGAAATCGCGGGGAGATTTTTCCAGAAATAGACGGGCGATCTCGGAACCAAGCTGGCCATTGCCCCCGGTGATCAAGACAATGCGTTTATCCATTTTGGTATGTGGAAAAGCAGGCGCCAATTGCTTGCTGATGGCTTCCCGCAATGCTCACCAATGCCGTCCGATGGCCGTCCGATCGCAAATGATCCACCGCCGCCACACACTGCCAGGCACCGGCCGCCATCAAGCCTTCCCCGAGCACCCGTTTGGGCGAAAGACGCGAACCGTTCCAGTCTGACCACACGTCCGATTCCGCGCGATCGCGTGCGGGCCAGCCGGCCATGCTGTCGCACAACATCGCACCCGGTCCCGCGCACGGAAGCTCGGCGCGCATCCGGCGGATCGCCTGTAGTCTTGACATCCCATTCAAATACAGTCCTGGCGATGTAATGGCAAGCAGTTCGACCCCGCTGGCGCCAGCGGGCGATTCGTTCGAAAAGTAAACGGCCCCCGCGCCTTCGCCGCAAACCACGCCGCGCGAAAAATGACGGTATGCATCCGCCATCAGCCAATCGATTTCCTCCGCGCCCACCACGAGACAGGAATCCGCCTTCCCCTCCGAAAGCCATCCCGCCGCCAGCGCAATGCCTTGCAAAAACGTCCCCGGATCGCCCACCAAAGTGTAATTGATGGCGGCGGATTCGAGGATCGCGCCCAGATGGCTTCCCGGCGCGTTGAAAACTGTTTCCGGGAAAATGACCGGGCTGGCGGTGGCCGGATTTCGCAATGCTTCGTCGTAAAATCGGCGCGAGTATTGAACGCATCCAGCCGTGATGCAAAAAATAACTCCAAGACGGTGCGCCTCTTTCGGCGCGTAACCGCCGTTCCGCAACGCTTCCATTCCAGCCGCCGCCGCGTAGAGCGAAACCGGACTGGTCCGGCGCAGCCGGGCATGTCCAAGAAATGGCAGTTTGGGCATCGGCTGTGGGACGCGCCGGACCCGCAGGGGCTGTTTCCAGCCGGGACGTTCGAGAGGCCCCGCGGCAATTGGCAATCCGCGTTCCAATGCCTGGCGCAAAGACGCGGCATCCCAACCCGCCGGCGATACGGCGCCGATGCCACGAATAAAAACGCGGTTCACGGGTTCCTGCTGAAAATCAGCGTTGCGTTGGCGCCGCCGAAGCCAAACGAGTTGCTCAAGACGTTTTCCAGGGGCGCGCTGCATGGCGAACGCACGAGGGGAAAATGGCAGCCCGGATCCGGTTCGTTAATGCTCATCGGCGGGAGCCATTGCCCTTGAAGAGCCATGACGCAAATCGCCGCTTCCACGGCTCCCGCGGCGCCAAGCAAATGCCCGACGCACGCTTTATTGGAACTGACGGGAATGTCCGCCGCCACGCCGTCCGCCCAGCGATTGATCGCCGCGGCTTCCGCTGAATCGTTGAGAGGAGTCCCGGTGCCGTGAGCGTTGACGTAATTGATTTGTCCCGGCGTCAATCCGGCGTCCTTGCACGCCAATCGCATCGAGTGGAGCGCCGCGTTGCCCTGGGGTTGCGGCTGGGTCAAATGATGATAATCCGTCGCGGCACCGTAGCCGGCGAGCTTTGCGAGAGTGGGGGCGCCACGCTCACGGGCGTGCTTTTCCGATTCCAAAATTAAAACCGCCGCGCCCTCTCCGAGCGCCAAGCCGTCACGATGGGCGTCGAATGGGCGGCATTGCGTGGGCGAGAGCGCCTGCAATGAATCAAAACCGGTGAACACCAATTCGCTCAGCGCATCGTAGCCTCCCGTGAGAACCATTTCGCATTGCCCGGACCGAATTAAATCCGCCGCGTGGCCGATCGCATTGGACCCGGAAGCGCAGGCATTGGCGATGATCGTAATTGGGCCGTGAAAACCAAATGCCTCCTCGACAACCATGGCCTGGGTTTGGGCAAGGTAATGCAAAACACGGGTGGCCTGGCGGGAGGCGGTTTGGGGGTGTTCGAGCGCCTGCCGATAATAGGTTTCGCCCAGGCCCATCCCCCCGCTCGTCGTTCCTAAAACAACTGGCAACTCCTTTGTTCCCTCCAATCGCGCCTGCCGCCACGCTTCGTCCGCGGCGACCAAGAGGAGCTGCGTGGCACGATCCAGCCTTTGCGCCGCACGCGAGCGCAGTCTTCCCGTGGGAATGGACTTTGGCATCGTTATTTCCGCCGCCGTTTTAACGCGGTGACGGGAGACATCAAAGAGGGTCACCGGGCGAAATTCACGCCGGCCTACGCGGAAGCCGTCGGCATTGGCGTTCCAACCGCAGCCCATTGCGGTAATAATACCGACGCCCGTCACGAGCACCGGCGTGGCTGAGTTTTTGCGTCCCTGGCAGGGAAATAACACCACTTGTAAAGGACTCACAAAAATCGCCCAATTCAAGAGGAAAATCTCCCGACTCTCGCTGTGAAGCGTTAAGCCGCGTACCGACGGAGGTATTTGACGGCCACCGTCAAATCCTTTGGCCAGGGGGCTTCAATTTTCACGTTCTCCTCGCTTCCGGGACGGCGAACGATGAGTTGCTCGGCATGGAGTGCGGCGCGCGAAATGAGCGGCCTTTCGGTTTGGCCGGGTTTCAGCCGGTAATCGTCTTTGAGAGTTGAAAGAAGCAACGGCGGGCCGCCGTACTTCTCGTCGCCAATAAGCGGCAGGCGCAAATGGCGGAGGTGGACGCGGATTTGATGGGTTCGCCCGGTCAATGGCCGGCACTCGAGCAGAAGGCAGCGGGGGCCAAATGTTTCGCGGACAGAAAACTCCGTGCGCGAGCGTTTGCCGGATTTGGGGTCCACGCGAACGAACCCGGGCCTGGCGGGATGCGGCGCAAGCGGCGCATCGGTGGAAAAACTGGATTCCTCCGCGGAGCCGCGCACAAGCGCGACGTATGTTTTCGCCGGTTTTTCCGACCCGAACTGGGTGGCGAGTTCAACCAGGGCAGGTTTGCTCTTGGCCAGTAAGATAACTCCGCTGGTCTCGAAATCGAGGCGATGCGCATTCATCAAGTACGTCAGATGCCGCTCCCGCGTCCATGCGGCGCCGCGTTCGATATCGCGGTGGAGCAACTTCATCAGGTTGGGGCGCTGCGGGTCGTAGCGGTCCGGCGAGATCAGCAACCCGCTGGGTTTGTCCAATGCCAGGAGCTGGTCGTCCTCGTAGAGGATCGGAATTTCCCAGAATTCTTCGGTTGCGGGCGAGGAAAGTTTGACGGCCTCGTTCACCGGGGTCAGCCCACAGGCTGGTTCCGTTCGCTGGCGGGAGGGACCAGGTGGAGTTGCATCTGGCGTCCAAACCATTCCTCGAACGCCGCCACCTGCCGCTGCTCGCGCATCTTGGCAAGGTATGCCGGAAGGTCTTCGCGCATCTTGGCTTCATCGACTCCCAGACGCTCTTTCACATACACGACGTAGCCGCCGTCATCGGTCGGTATGAACCTCGAACTGCGGCCGGTCAGCAAATTAAATGCGGTTTCCTGGAGTTGGACAAATTCGGTCCGGTTGGTGATCTCGGGAATCGACGGCGTGTTCAGCGTGAAAGCAGGCAGAGTCTGCGGCCGGATAAATTCCGACGCGCACACCGCGTCGAATGATTTGGCCTGCTCCAACGCCACCTGGGCGGCGGAGGCGAATTTTTCGCCGGCATCCTTCGCGAGTTCCGTGGCCTTTTCTTCGCGATAATCGCGCACGGCCAAGTCATGGACTTGCGCCAGCGATTGCAATTGACTGGGAATTTGCTTTTGCAAACCGACAACGTAAACCCCGTCCTCGCCGACCAGGGGGGACGGCGCATAAAGCAGCGATTGTTCCTTGTCGTCCGGATCGTTTTCACGCAAAGCAAAAAGCATATCCATGGCTTTTTCCGGAACCGCGATTTCCTTGGAGCCGTTTTTCTCGTCAAACGCATCGGTCGTCTTGACGGCGAGATTTTTGGTTTTGGCCAGTTGCCGCAAGTCGTCCCGGGTATAAGGATGTTGGTCGTCGTGATTCGCCGACAGATCGTTTAGAAACGAATTGGCGTCCTTGCGGGCGTCGATGAGGGCATCGTAAATGCGAATTTTCTTTTTGAGTTCGGCCTTGGCGTCGTCAGGGGACATCTCCTTGCCATTGTCATCCTTGAACGCCTGGGGGCCTGCCTGAAGATAGGCCTGATCGACGCGTTCGTTGAGGTTTGTCGAAATTACTTTGTCCACTTGCGCAAAATAATTGCTGGCGGGGAAATAGACATAATTGACCTGAATCCGGTCCGGCAGGCGGTAATCGGCCTGGTGTTTGTTGTAGAAATCCTGCAACTCCTGCTCGGTGGGCTTGGTCATTCCGTAATAGTTGGTCGCCAGGAAGGAAACGCGTTCGGTCACCATCGGGGTGTTCTCGCGGCGATAGAAAAACCCCGCTTCATCGGAGGTGATCAGCTTGCCGCTAAGGCCAAAGAGGGCGACCAGATATTCCTGGCCCGCCTGGTGGACAACGAAGCGGTTGAAATCGTCCAGGCTCAAACCGCCCTTGCGCGTCAGTTCATTTTGGACGAAGTCGCCGAATTTGTCCATCGGCATGGCTTGATCGGCAGGCACGCCGAAAATCTGTTTGGCAAAGCGAGTGGCGGCTTCCGGGGTGACGTTGATATTGTATTCCTTCATCTCGGCGTCCAGGAGCAGGCGTTGTTCGGCCCAGCGGTCAACGGCTTTTTTCTGCTCGGAAGTCGAGGGCCATTCGCCGTAACGCAAGCGGAAGAAGAGGTCGCCCTCGCGCTCGGCGGCGGCGTATTGATCGCGAGTGACGGCCACTCCATTGACGGAGCCGAGGTCGGCGTCAGGAGCGCTTCCGCCGCCGCCGCCATATTTGCGCGTGGGTGAAAGATACGCGGTAAACGTAATAATTGTGAGGCCGGCAACGACCCACCAAAGCCACTTACTGTGCCGTCTAATTGTGCCAATCATACTAAAGATTCAAAATTTAGAGCGCGGAACCCTAACCGCATCCGCTGGACAGGGTCAAACGCGAAATGAAATATTATGGCCAAATTTCCTTTGCGCAAGAACGGAAAACCGCTTGAATTGGGGACGGTCTCGTCCGTATGCTGGCCAATATAAAATGAAGAAAATATTTTGTCTCTTGCTGCTGCCGGTGCTGCTGGCCGGTTGTTCCTCGATTACGAACCTCACGCCGTCCCAATACCCTCGCGAAAGTTCCGGATTCTACCGGGTCGAGGCGGAATGGAACAGCAGGCGGAGCACCATCCTGCCGGATACATTCAAGCCTTTGGTGATGATTGGTTTCAATACGTACCCCATGCAACCGGTTCCTGTCGTGCAAGACAGATGGGAGGCGTTTATTCCAGTGTCCGGGGACACCAACTTCGTTCTCTACCGTTACAAATTCGATTTTGAGGTTAACGCCATATCGAAACCGCACTGGGACAGCCTCATGTCTCCCGAGTACTCCCTGACGGTCACGGACAGAAAGTAAGCGTCAGCGGCGCGGATTGAACGCCGCCTCAAATAGTTTGACGAAGTCCTTTTCGCCGACGGGGCGGGGATTGAAACCGGCGGTCCATTGTTTTGCGGCCTCGGCGGCAAGCTGCGGTATTGCCGAGGGTTTCAAACCGCAATCAGCCAGGGAATGCGGCATCCCGGCCAGGTTGAGCAACTCGTCCACTTTCGCGGCCAATGACAAATCCAGGTCTTCGTAAATCCGCGCTGTTTCCGGGTCTTCCGCGTTGAATCGGATGACGGCCGGCAGCATCATTCCAACGGCTTGTCCATGCACGAGATGGAAATGGGCGGTCAAGGGGTTCGCGGCGGCGTGGGCGGCGCCGAGCATGCTGTTTTCGATTGCCAGGCCCGCCAGCGCGGCTCCCACCAGCATTCCGGCCCGCGCTTCAAGGTCGGCGCCTTTTTGCAGGACGCGCGGCAGGCTGTTCAGGCAAAGCCGGAAGGATTCGCGGGAGTAGGCCAGCGACAGGGCGTTGCGTTTGCGGGTCACGGCGGTTTCCAAGGCGTGGGAGAGTGCGTCGATGCCGGTGCAGGCAGCGACTCGCGGCGGTTGGGACACGGTGAGGGACGGATCTAAAATTGCGATTCGCGCGGCGGCTTTTGGGTCGCCGCACGCCATTTTTTGGTGCGTCGCGGCATCGGCGATGAGCGCGAAGGATTGGCATTCGCTGCCGGTGCCGGCGGTGGTAGGAACGGCAATTAACGGCAACATCGGCCGCGCGGCCTTTCCGACGCCCCAATAATCCTGCATTCGCCCGCCGTTGGTCAGGAGGAAGTTGCAGCCTTTGGCAGTATCCATGCTGCTGCCGCCGCCGAGGCCGATAATTCCATCGAAGCCGCCCGCCCGCGCAATGGCCAGGCAGGCGTCAACGTCGGCTGTTGTTGGGTTTTCCCGAACGCTGGCAAACACGACCACATCGATCTTGCTCGCGCGCAATGACTTGCACACGCGTTCCGCGTGACCGGCTGCGAGGACTCCCGGATCGGTGACGAGCAGCGCCTTTTTAACATCGATCTGGCGCGCCAGGTCGCCGGCGCCATCCGCCGCCCCGTCGCCGAAAATGATGCGCGTGCGCGGAGAATGGTCAAAGGAGGGGAAACCGTTCATTTTGCAATTTCGATCGAACGACGTTTGTAAAGAAACTCAAACATGTTTCCCTCGTGCGGTTGGTCCCAGGAAACTGTCATCGTGGAAATCGGCCCGATGTTCAATCTCTCGATCAGGGGGGATTCGACCAGTTGCCCGATGAAATCCTTATTCCGAGTGATCGCCGTCACCGCCAGTGAGGGGCCGATTTTTTCCAGCATCGCGGCTTGCGGCGCCTGGAGGACGCTGGCGTAGGGGAAAAGAAATTCGCGGTTGGCCAGCGGGTGGTCAAACGAATCACAGCGCACGACGGTGGGCCGCAAGTAAGTGCCGCCGTCAAACTGCGTTTTGCGCGGGCCGTTGCGGAACGCCGCCGTGACATCGGCAGCCCCCGGGGTTATTAGACCCTCTTCGATGGCGGAATCGATGAAATCCACCATTTTCAGATTGGCGAAGCCCGCCAGTTTGGCATTTTCGTCCGAAGCCGGCAGGGGGGCGATTGGGCCCAATTTTTGCGCGAGAGCCTCAGCAATTTCATCGGCGTATTTGGGCACGACGACCGCCGAGGCGTTGATGCAACTGCGGCCTCCGTTGTCGGAAATGGTGGAGGCGATCAAGTCGATGAATTCCGGCCATCGTTCAATCTCGTCGTCGCCAATCAATACTTTGCTGTAGCCGGGACCGTGGATTTGGATGGAAGGGTTATTGGCGTAAGCGGAGGTCGAGTTTTTATCGCCAAAAATGAGGGCGCGTCCGCAGTCGCGCAGGATTTCCGCAGCCCCTTCGTGATCGGTCGGATAAAATCCAAACGCCTCCGCCGGGCAGCCCGCCGCGATAAAAGCCTGGATCAGCCGGTACGGGGTCCAAGGTTCCTCGCGGCCCGGTTTTATAATCACGGGAATTTTCAACGCAATCGCCGGAAGCCAAAGCGAATTGACAGCGGGGGAATTGCTCGGCATGACCAGCCCCAGGCACTTGGAGGCCGGATAAAAACAGAGGCGCTCGCCGAAACCTGAGTCCAAAACGGTCAGGTCAAGCCCGCGGGTCAGGCCGCGCAAAATTGTCTCGGTGTGGGTGAGGGCGCGATGAATTTTGGCCATGTTGCGGCGCACCATGACGTGGGGAAGGCCGCTTGTGGCCGAAAGCGTTTCGACGTATTGAACGGGCGTTTGAAGCAGCGTGCCTTCGAGGAATTGGCGGCCCGCTTCGGCACAAATCTCGATCAGGAGCGCAACGCTCAGTTGCTTCAAGGCGGCGCGAGAGTCGCCGATGCGCGCGAGGTCTTTGCGAATGATGCCCGCATTGACCTGGCTGAGGGTGGCCACCGTTTGGCCTGTGCGCCAATCAACGACGTTGGTTTTTTCGAGACTTTCGTAGGCTCGTCCGCGTCGCAGAGCTGGAATATGGGGCAGCATTCGGCATCAATAAACCCCTTCGACGATGGTTTTTTCCATCGCTCCAAAAGGGCGCACTTCCGCAACTCCGTCCCATCCGTAGGGAGCGCGTGGCTCGCGCCGGATGGCTTCGTCCCGCTCCAAAAAGCGGGGCATGAAAAATTCCCGTGTCAACGTCGTCAATTCGACGCGCCCCCACTGGCCGTATTCGACAAGTTCACTGGTTTTGGCCGGATTGACGACGCGCAGGACGGCCCGCGGCTGCGGCGCGTAGTAGGTAACCGAGAAATTATCCTCCGGCCGCAAGGGAACGCTGGCCGCCAGGCCCATCAATGTATTGCCGTAAGTTGGATAAAAGCCGATGCGGTTTTCCAGCACCTCCTCGACGATGTAGCGCACGTATTGAGGGGCCATCGTTGTGCCGCCGCAAAACACACCGCGGATTCCCGCTTCCCAAAGGTCGATTTTCTCCCCGAGCGCCTCCAGCAGTTTTGGCGTGGTGAACAATCCCGCGACCTCGCGATGCTTTAGAATGGTAACAGCCTGTTCCACAACATGATCCATGTAGGCCCGCGCCACCTCGAATTGCTTTGACGCCAGGACTCTTTTGACCCAACGCGGGTCCAGATCGATGAAATAGCAGGAGCTGCCCCGAATATTGGCAAGGTGCTCGATGGCCAGTCGCAGGCGCCGCGGGCCGGTGGGTCCGACCATCAGCCACGATGCGCGGCGCGGAAAATGGGCGTCCGAAAGCTTGGCGGAGAATTCCTCGTAGTCCGTTTTGTAATCGTCCCAGCCGATGCGTTGTTTGGGCATGCCGGTGGTGCCGCCCGTCTCAAAAATATTGAATGGACGCCCCTTGAATTTCTTTGGCGCCCAGACTTCCGGCTGCAAATCCCGCAGCCACTCGTCCTGAAAATGCGGAAAACGTTGCAGATCGGCGAAGCATTTGACTTCCGTGGCGGGATTCCACCCTGCTTTCCCCGCCCATTCGAGCCAAAACGGCGAAGCGGTTTCCGGCGAAAAATGCCATTGCACGATTTCGCGGACATGGGAGTCGAGTTGATTTTGGGCTGCTTCCGTCATTTGAAGGAAAAGTATTTCGTGATGGTCGCCTGGCTCGGCGGCGGAGTGATGAGGGAAAAAAGAAGCACGCACGCGGCGGAGCCAAACACCATCGGCACGACCGTCATGAAACCGTTCCAGAACGCGACATCGCCGCGCGGATTGATGAAGAAAACTTTGACCTCGCCCATCTTCAACAGAACATCGGCTGCGTGATGGCTGGTCTGCATCCATGCCGTCCAAACGAGAAACGCCGCGACGAATACCGTCGCCGCCAGCGCACCCCACTTGGTGCTTCGTTTCCAGAAAAGCGCCGCCACCATCACTGGCGCCATCGCCGCGAAACCGGAAAAGGCGTAGCGCACGGCGATTTCAAAAATGCCCTGTTTTTCCTTCAAGCCCAGCGCGACAAAGTAGGCCACCAGCGTGACCACCACGATAAATCCTCTCGCAAAATGCACCGAACGCTTTTCTCCGAATTTCTCCTGTCCGCCGTAATGCGCAAAAACGTCCTTGGTAAACATCGTGCTCAACGCCAGCACCTGATGGGCGTCCGATCCCATGACCGCTGAAATGACTCCGGCCCCCAGGATGCCGGCCAGCCATGCCGGGGCGTAAGTGTTCAACATGCGCAGCAGCACGCCGTCCGGATCGGGAATTTTTCCGAGGGCGGCCGCCCCCAGCACGCCAAGAAAAACGCACGGCAGCCAGATGGCCAGGATCGCCAGCGGATACGCGACCACCGTCTGCTTGAACGCCGAGACGCGGCGCGCTGAAAAACACATGATTGCCATGTGGGGAAACATAATCGAGGAGAGGGGTATCAACGTATAACTCCAGAAAACCTGCGGCGGCATTTTTTCCCGTGTCACCAAAGGCCGCGTCTTCGGATTCGACGCCAGGTTCTCCATGTAATAGCTGAAGCTGTGCGGCAGCGCGTGGCTGATCACCGCCACAGCAACCGCCCCGAAGCAGAGGAACAGGATCGTTTGCAGGATATTCACCCACACCGTCCCGCGCATCCCGCCGAGAAACACATTCAGCGTGACGACCACCGCGACGACCGCGCATCCCCACGCATAGGGAATGATGGCCTTGTGTGTCACATCGGAGGTTGAAATCTCCGCCAGGACCGTGCCGCCGCCCATGATGCTGATAATCATGTAGGGAACCAGCATTGCCGCGCTCAAGGCAAAAATGACCGTCCCGATATGATTGCATTCCCAGCGGTCGCGGAAGAAAGCGACCTGCGTTTGGTGGCCGAATTTTTTCCCAAGCGCCCACAGGCGGGTGCCGATAAAAAAAATCGTCAGCGGAATGACAAAACACGAGGAGGACGCCATCAACCCGTAAATCCCAATTCCCTGGCGATAGGCCTGTCCGGAACTGCCGAGGATGGCGAACGCCGTCATATTCGTCGCAAAAATCGACAGGAAAAAAACCAGCGGCCCAATGGAGCGGTTGGCGAGGAAGAAGTCCTCCGTGTTTTCCTTGCTGCGCTTAAACGCAATGCCGCCGATGAAGGCGATCAGCACCAGGTACGCCAGGATGACAATGACGGGAATCATTGAGGCGGCTTGACTTCCGGTTCCTCGAGATTTTTGGGCCAGGCGAACTTGACCAGGATAGCCATCATCACGGCCGTCCCGATGGAATACGCCGCATGATAGGCCAATCCCGGAGGCAGAAAGCCAAAGAGCATCGGCTCGGATTTATTCCAGTTCCAACTGTCCTGGTGCGCCAGATAGACCGCGACGATGAGAAGAAACAGCAGGAACTTCTTCATTATTTATTTCCGTCGATTTCGACGTTTGGTTTTTCGTCGCTGGCCATCCGCTTGTGTTGCGAATCGTAAAACGCGAAGAGGTGCGTGTTGGAATGCACATACAGAACCCCGTTGGCCACCACGGGCGTTGAGTAAATCGGCGCGCCCAGGTTGGTCGTGCTCAGTACTTTCTCTTCCTTGCTCGCCGCAAACACGACAAAGTCCCCGTCTTCATCGCCGCAATACACTTTGCCATCCGCGACCATCGTCGAGCCCCACATGTGCGCTTTCATGTCATGCACCCAATACACTTTGCCCGTCGCGGCATCGAGGCAGTGGACGAATCCCGAAAAATCGCCAATAAACATCAACCCGTCCGGCGTAATGGAAACGGTCGAAAGACTCCGGTGAATCTTGTCGTAGCTCCAAATTTTGCCGCTCTTGGTGATGTCGCCGGTTTTGGTGGCATCAATGCAATTCAGCATTCCGACGCCCTCCCCGTGTTCCGGGTCCTGTCCGACGGCCACATAGACGCGGTTATTCCAAAAAACCGGGGTGGCGTTGACTTCGCTGGCGCTGTCCGGCGCGGGGTATTTGTGCATCTCATCATGGGCGCGCCGTTCGGGCGGGTTGCAATCGTACCACCACACTTTTTTCAAATACTCCGTGTCTTTGTCTTCCGTGCGGTTGATGGGGGGGCCGGGAACGACCGGCACGATGGGCGAACCGTCGCCTTTTTCCGGCGTGGCATTAAATGCGTAACAAATTCCGTCGCCGCCGCCGAAGAAAATCAAAGTTCGTCCGTTGACCACACCGCTGGAGGGCGAACTCCATTCGCCGTGGAAAATCCGAGGCCCGATCCCCGCGTTGTCCTCGCCGGCCAGTTGCCCGGTGACTTTGTTGATGGCGATGAGGCTCGGCGAATTGGGCGAGGGAATGTTTACGTGCGTCCAGTCCTGCCCGTTGGAAGTGCAGGCATACACCAAATCCCCCACGATGAGCACGGAGCAATTGGAGGCGTTATGCGGGAAGACGCCCAATTCGTCCATCATGTCATATTTCCAAATGATGTCCGCGTCGTGCGGCCCAATTTTCATCGGCGGATTGCCCGGGCCGGCGACATAATGCGCCTCATCCATAAACGGCCCCTGGTTCCCGTTTGCCATTCCATCGGCGTCCAAGCACATCACTTCACACCGGCTGGTCACCAGGTAAACGCGATTGCGCTCCACGCACGGTGACGAAAGAATGCCGAGGTTTTCCCAATCGTTGACTTTGCCGGAGGCAAGTTTGGGCACAACCAATTGCCACAGGAACGCGCCGGTTTTTTCATCAAAGCACATCAGAATGCTGCGGTCGCCCTGATGTTGCGGGTCGCGCGGATTTTCATTGTTGGTGCCGATGAACACCTTGCCGTCGGCGACCACGACATTTCCGTAGCTTTGCGAACCTACCTTGACGACCCATTTCGCGTTGGGAACATTATTCAATTCCGCTTCGTCGCTGCCGGGCTTGAAATCGATGGAGCCGTTGGTGTTCGCGGTGAAGTGGTCCGGCAGCCCTGTTTCCGGCGAATACATATTGCGTCCGAGGCTGGGTCCTCCCCAACGCGGCCAATCCGCGGCCTGGGATGTTAAACCGCACAGCGCAAGGGCGGCGGCGAGCGTGGAAAGATTTTTCATGGATTCAATTCGCTGTTACGGCAATGTTATCAATGTAGATTCGCATATTTTGCGGCGAGAACCCGAACAATCCAGGGGACCCGCAATCGTTCGCGCGCGCTACCGGGACCTCGCTCGTCCACCCATCAGGCTCCGCATCGCCTTTTTTCCAGGCCTTGCCCCGGATGACCCCGGATCCGTCCGCGGCGACATCCACGCGCGCCTTCAATACGTACCACTCATTGGGCTTCCAACTGAACGGCACCGCGACGTGCATCAACTCCTCATTGGAAGTCGTTTCCAGCACCTGCTCATTGCCTTTGAGCGAAATGCGGTAGCGCTGATTGATCACTCCGACGGTGGACATTTTCCGCTTGTTGCCGTCGCTCATGACGTCGGCCTGGATGGTGTAATTCTTCAAGTCCGGCGTTCCCATGAATACCATCGCGCGCTGGAAGAATGGATTGTCCACTGTCTTGACAAGGCACTTGTTGCCGTCTTTTTCCCGGACGTCAAATTTGAACCGCGCCCCGATCCACGGCAGCGGCGGGTACGCGAATGCCGTCGGCGGCTCGACGCTGTTGGCGGTGGTTTCCGTCAGGGCGAACCCTTCAAAATCCTGGAGGATTGGCAATCCCGGCAACACGCGGCCCCGAATGTAGCCCTTGAGGGCGTCGGATTTCGCCTGGAACGCCCCGGCCGATGGCGTCTTGTCGGCTGTGGCGACCAATTGACCTTCCGCGTTGAAGGACGCTTTCATTGTCGATTTGACCTTCGCCGTCGGCGGAATGAACGAACTCCACTGGATGGACTTTGGATCGTCGATTTCCCGGGCTGTCAATCCATTGGCGTCCAGCGCGCGGATGTGAAATGATACGCTCTCGCCGGGTTGCAGCAAAACCTCGGAGGGAACGACCTGCAACGATTTGGCGGGACCTGCCTCCGGCCATTTAACGTCCGGCGCGACGTCCGCCGTTTCAAACGACGCCGAGGCCGGTTTGGCATCGCCGAAGCAGTAAAGTTTCTTCGTCGTTTGCAAATAAATCCGGCCGTTGTAGGCGGTCGGCGTCCCGTAACAGCGTCCGTCGAGGGTGGTGCGGGAAATTACTTTTGCGTCCGTGTCACCGGGCTGGATGACGTAAAGGCAGCCGTGGCCGCCCGCCGCGCTCTCTTCGCCAACGGAGGCTGAAAGCGTGGGGTCGTTCAGGATGGGCGCGTAGATTTTTCCATCGGCGAAAAGCGGACAGGAATTGCGCTGCTCTGTGCCGAGCTTCAGACGCCACATCAGTTTTCCGCTCAGCGCATCCACCGCAACCAGGTAGCCGATTTCGCTGGTGACATAAACGCGGTCGCCTACGAGGATCGGCGAACTGGCCGAGGTGCGGATTTGATTGTCCCACAATTCCACATCCTTGCGTTGCACGATCACGGGCATTGTGGCATTGGTCGGCGTGACGTGCGGAATTTTCAACCCGACCATTTGGCCTGGCTCGTAAGGCGTCCCGTAAATGGCGATGATCTCATCGTCATTATGAAGCAATAGGGACGAGTTGATGCCGGCCTTGAAAATGGGAATTTGAAATATCGGCTGTCCTGTCCGCGCATTGACGCAGACGACCGCGCCGTCGCCCGTGGCCGAGTAAAAAACCCGTTTGCCATCCAGCCACGCGAGCACGGGGTGCGAATAGGAATTATCCTTGGGCCGGCCACCCGGCGTGGAGGCCCAGACGGCAGCGCCGGTTGTTTTATCGAAGGCATAGAAACGGTCCGCCGCGGGACCTTGCGCTCCCCAGTTGGCGGTGATTCCGCGCGTGATGACCAAATCTCCATCGACGACCGGCGACGCGGTGCGTCCGTTGGGAAAGGTCAACCGTCCAAACTCCTCCATCAACGAATGTTCCCAAAGCGGTTTGCCGTCAGCGGTGAACCCGGAAAAAATCCCCTGCGTGTCCTGCATATAGACGTTGCCCGTTTCGGGGTCGATCGCCGGGCTGGAGGTGGCATAGCGGAAATAAATAACGTCGCTCAGAAAATCCGCATACAGCTTTTCCCAAAGTTTTTTGCCCGTGTCCGCGTCGAAGCAGGCGATGCCCTCCGCGAGGTTCGGGCCGTCGCCCAGGTAGCCCATGATATATACGCGGCCATTGCAGGCGGTCACTGTGGACATTCCGGGAAAATCCGCCGTCCACAATGGGTGATCGGCGTCAAAAGTTTGCGGAAGGTTTTTTTCCGCGGAGGTTCCGTTTTGATTTGGGCCGCGCCAACTGAACCAGCCCGTGGGGGGCGCGCCATGCGATGTGTTTGCGAGAAAAATACCGAGAAGGCTCAAGACAACCGGAATTTTCAGTTTCATGATTATTGGGCTTCCAAGACTGTGAGGTTTGTTCTACATCTCTTCCCGAATTAACGCAATTAATACTTACACGTACTAATCCAGCCATGCCCCGCCGCAAAGGTTCAAAGACAGACATCGACTCACCTTCCCGGCGGCGTTTGCCGATTCTTCTGCGTCGGGCGTGGTTCAGTCTCAACCAGACGTTCCGGCGGCGGTTGGCCCACACGGGCGTCACGCCCGACCAATTCACGGCCATGCGCACTTTGCATGAGCATGGCGCGGATGGGTTGACCCAAAGTTGTTTGACTCGTTTGATTGCCAGCGACCCAAACACAATCGGGGCGCTGGTGGAACGGATGGAAAGCGCGGGGTGGATCGAGCGGGTGCGGCACGAGGAGGATCGCCGCGCCTACCGGCTGCGGCTTTTGCCGGCTGGGCTGGCACAATACGAACGGGTGCGGGAGATCGCCATTGCGTTGCAAACGGATGTCCTGGGCGGATGGTCGGTGCGGAAGCGGGAACAGTTTTTGCGCGATCTGGCAGACATCGCTGAACGGTGCGCAAGTGAGAAGATCGCAAAAGATCGTTAAAAAATCCAACGGTTGGATTTCACCCGCCCGTTAGTTTGAAAGCAAAAAATGCTTGCAATTTCCTTATATCGGGCAAGAATCGCGCAGGAATAAGAGGAATATAGACCCGCCAAATAATGGTTTAATTATGATGAAAAACAAGACACGCGTACTATCTCAATTGATCATGCCCGCAGTGATTTTGGGGGCAACCATCGCAACGGTCGAGGCCCAGCCTTATCCGACCGCAGTGCTCGCTGATCATCCGACCGCTTATTGGCGGCTCCAAGAGACCACTGGCACAAATGCCTTAGATTCAGCAGGTAGCGACAACGGATATTATACCAATGTGGTCCTCGGACAGCAGGGGTTCACTAATTCCAACCCGGCGGAACTGGCAGCGGAATTCGGACCTTCGACGGGATTTAGCACCGACAGCTATGTTGGCGGGATGACTCTGGATGAGGCTTCCTCGGCCAACACGGCTTTCTCGGCGGAAGCGTGGATCAACGGCGGCGGCCCTCCGAGTGCTGGCATTGTGGGCAAAGGCTGGGGGGGAGGCGGAGAGGAATTTTATCTCGACCTTGGCGGGTCCGGCGGCCAATACCGCTTTTTCGTCCGCAACGCCGCCGGGACGGCGTACACGGCGGTCAGCACTGTTCTTCCCGATAGCAATTGGCATCATATCGTGGGGGTTTGCGATGAGATTCACGGCTCCATTTATCTCTACTTGGACAGCCTTTTGATCGCGAGCAACTCGGCCAGCGGCGGCATCTTCACGACGACAAATCCCTACGTCACAATCGGTTGCCGGCAAAGCTCGCACGCCGACTACAATGACCAGTTCGCGGGAGACATCAGCGATGTGGCGATCTATCCGTACGCGTTGACTCCCGCGCAGGTGCAGGCGCATTACCTCGCGGCGGGCATTGTCCCGACCATCACCGAGGAGCCGACCAATTCCCTGACGGTCGATGCCGGCTCGACGGTGATCATTCCCGCGGCCGCCAGTGGCACAGCGCCCCTCTCCTACCAGTGGACCACCAATGGCGTGGCGATGGCGGGGCAGACCAATGCGACCTTCGACGTGACCAACATCTCGTTCGCCTTAAACGGCGCTACGCTGATCCTTAACGTTACCAATGCCTACGGTTTGGCCCAAAGCACTGGGACCACCCTTTTCGTCAATATTGGCCCGCCGCAAATCCTCACCGATGTCGGCCCGCCCCTGCTGCTTCTTTATAACGGTGAATCCAAGACGTATTCCGTTGATGTTGAGGGCAATGAACCATTTTATTATCAGTGGCTCGAAAACGGGAGCGCCATTTCCGGCGCCACCAATTCGTTTTATACGGCGATTGCCAGCGGCAGCAATACCTACCAGGTTTATATTACGAACGACTACAATGGCGTGAGCGTTCAACCGAGCCAGATCGCCGCCCTCGTCGGCATCGCGGCGCCGACCTCGCCTTACCCGGCCAAGATTCTCTCGGATGACCCGGTGGCCTATTGGCGCCTGGATGAAACCAACGGGGCGACCATCGCCAACGATTACGTCGGCGGGCATGACGGGAATTACAGCCAGGTTGTGCTGGGCGTTCCGGGCTACAGCTCGGTTGACACGGATACGGCAGTGGAGGTGGGCACCAACGCCGGTTTCAGCACGGACAGCTATATGCAGGAAATCGACAACTCTGCCCAAGGGCTGCCGTTGATTGATTTTGCGGGGCAGGGGTCGAATGCGGATTTCTCGGTGGAGGTTTGGGCGAAAGGGCCGCCCGGACAAAACCCGGCAGGTTCGTGCATTGTAGCCAAGGGGTACAGCGGCAGCGACCAGTTCACGGTGGATGCGAGCGCGCCAGGGGGCAAGTTCCGCTTCAACCTTCGCAACGCCAAGGGCGGGAGCGCGGGAGCGATCTATAGCCCGGTCGGACCGGATGGGAATTGGCATCATCTTGTCGCCGTTTGCGACGAGACGGATGGGGAAATGGTTTTGTACGTGGACGGGCAAACCAGCGGGACGATTACGGCGATTGGCGGAACGGGAGTTGCCGAGACGCCTGTGCCGGTTTCGGTGGGAGCGCAATCGAGCGGAGGGGATTTTTTATATCAATTCAATGGGACCATCGACGAAGTTTCCCTTTATAATTACGCGCTGTCGGCGGGTGAGGTGGCTGCGCATTACCAAGCCGCTCCGCAGGCGCCCTATTTCACCAGCCAGCCTCCGACGAACGTCGTCAGCTACGCCGGGGGAAGTGTGACGCTTTCCGCATCCGTCCTGGGTTCCCAGCCGATAACCAATCAATGGTATATCGGGGACAACTCGCTTCTCAACCAAACCAACCTGGCTTTGGTCCTGACCAATCTGGCCGGGGGCACCAACACCTACGTGCTGAAGGTATCGAACGCTTACGGTTCGACCAACACGGCTGGCACCACGGTGCAGGTCCCGGTTGGGTCCGGGCCGCCTGCCATTGTCACGGATTTGAAGCCGCTTGCTGCCTCCTTCTATGAGGGCGAGTCGGTTACTTACTCGGTGACTGCGTCCGGCAGCGCGCCTTTGAGTTATCAATGGTGGTCCAATGGAGTTGCCGTTCCAAGTGCCACCAGTTCCAGCTATGCGCTCACGAACCTGACGGCCAATGATGCCGGCAGTTATTACGTCGTCGTCAGCAATTCCATCAGCACGATTGACAGCAGCACGGCGGTCCTGGGAGTCGTGCCACCGCCGACCAATCCTTATTCGCTGACCGTCATTGCCGATCATCCGGTGGCTTACTATCGGATGGATGAAACCAACGGGAGCACGATTGGCTACGATTATGTGGGTGGCAACAACGGCATTTACAGCAACACCTCGGAAATATTCCATGTTCCGGGAGCTTTCGGGTCGTTGTATGACGCGGACACGGCGGCCTACTTCGGCAGCAATAACGTGAGTGACACGTTTTTGGGCACGATCCCCAATGTGGATTTTGCCGTTCCGAACGGCCAAAACGGGGCGTTTTCGGTCGAAGCATGGGTCGAAGGTCCCACGACTGTGAACCAGACCAGCGGAGGCGGGATAGTCGGCAAGGGCGTTGGCAACGCGGATGAACAATTCGCGCTGGACGCTCATACCGGGTTCCGTTTTTACGTGCGCAACCAGGCCACCGCGACTTCTGTTGCTGGAGCGCAGGGCGCGCTCACGCTCGGCGGTATTGCCACGGGCTGGAAGATGGACGGCAATTGGCATCATCTTGTGGGAGTGTGCGACCAAGCCAATAGCAACATTCTTCTTTACGTTGATGGGACACTCATTGGACCCAACATCATCACCAACGGGGTCGTTCCGCCTTTGGCTTACGCGTATGACATCAATCATGCCGCCTCGGTCAGCACGACCGGCACTAACGGCGTGATTTACCCGTTGACGGGCATCCACGAACCGACGGATGTAGGCTCGGCCTTCTGGTACGCGAATTTGGTCAGCATTGGTGCGCGCAATAGGGGATCGGGGAACCCGGGCGAAAACCTGGATTTCGTGGGGGCGGTGGACGAAGTGGCGCTTTATAATTACCCGCTGAGTCCGTTGCAGGTTTCCAACCACTATGCGGTGGC
>DATAXU010000105.1:0-2821 GCA_036272955.1 Verrucomicrobiia bacterium | reverse complement strand
GTGGAAAGCCACAAGGAATCACATATGGATGGCAAGATGGAATGTGTATATTCATAAATCGTTGCCCCGCTCGTTTTGATCCTGGTGGGGACCACCCGCTCAAGAATTGCGGAACGAGTTGGGTGGGTCTGGCTGCTTATTTTACTGGTGTTGCGTTTGATCCTCTAGGCCGATGCGCCGCCGTCCTGACTGCGTCAAAGCAAGCCTACATCACGCTCGATGATGAGAATATCCAGTTGATTAAATTCCCGCTTCCTCACTTGCTCCAAACGTCCATTTGCGCTCATCAGCCAGACAATACCACAAACGGGAGGCTTGGAGAAAAGTCGAAACACCGGTGATTCAGCGGCCAGCGAAGGGCGAATTAACTTGCTGTCAACATTCCCCCGGCCAAAATACGGGGCAGCGACCTTGTAAACTGGCGGAGATGACGTACACCATTAAAGGACAGCAATTATCAGCAATTTTGTGAAATCTATGAAACTATGAAAACATTTCGGACATTTCTCTACTCGGCGTTCGCGGCGGCGTTTGCGATGTCGGCTGCGACGGTTTTGGCGGATCTTCGGCCAGAGGTCGGCTTTCAGGCGCCCTTGTTCACCGGCCACGATCAGGATGGCAACAAATGGTCGCTCAAATCCCACATCGGCAAGGAGGCTGTGCTTCTCTATTTTTATCCGAAGGACGATACCAAGGGCTGCACGGCGGAGGCTTGCAGCATCCGGGATAAGATGTCCGAATTCAAACAGCGCGATGTCCAGGTTGTCGGGGTCAGCTTCGACGATGCGGACAGCCATCAGCGCTTTATCTTCAAATACAACCTGAACTTCCCACTCCTAGTCGATACCAAGGGTAAAATCGCCGACCTCTACGGCGTCCGCATGCCGCATAAGGACATGGACCGCCGCGTGAGTTTTCTGATCGGGCCGGATGGACGAATCGACCATATCACCGATTCGCCGGACCCCGCCGTCCATTTGCGCGAAATGCAGGCCGCCGTTGCGCACCTGGAAGGAAAGACGTTTCATTGACGTTGATTGAATGAAGTCATCGCCTCCGCCAGAGACGGCGCCCACTGAGTGCGCGCCCAGCCCTGATCTGGCGGGGAAACTTCGGCGGGTCGCCGGCGAGGATGCGGTCGTGGACAAGCCGCAGGAATTGCTTGTCTATGAGTGCGATGCTTACACGCTCGAACGCAATCTGCCTTCCATCGTCGTGCTTCCGCGCACGACCGAACAGGTGGCTGAGATTGCCCGGATTTGCGCCGCCGAGAACGTCCCCATCATTCCGCGCGGCGCTGGAACCAGCTTGAGCGGTTCGGTGCTCGCCGTCACGGGCGGGGTGATGATTGCGTTGACGCGAATGAACCGCGTCCTGTCGGTCGATTATCGAAACCGCCGGGCGTTGGTGGAAGCGGGTTGCGTCAACGCCTGGATTACCAAGGCCGTGCGCGGCCACGGTTTGCTCTTCGCCCCCGATCCTTCCAGCCAAAGCGCCTGCACCATCGGCGGGAACGTCGCGATGAACTCCGGCGGCCCGCACACGCTCAAATACGGGGTGACGACCAATCACGTGCTTGGATTGGAATTGGTGCTGCCGGACGGCGAAGTGGTCTGGCTGGGCACGACTCCCGACGGCGGTGAGGATGTCGAGGGATACGATTTGCGCGGGGCGGTCATTGGTTGTGAGGGGATGTTTGGCATCGTCACGCGGGTGCTGGTCCGATTGATTCGCGCGCCACAGGCTTTCAAGACATTGCTGGGGATTTTTGAAAACGTGGATGATGCCAGCCAGACCGTCAGCGATATTATCGCCGCCGGGATCGTTCCGGGCGCGTTGGAAATGATGGATCAGCTTATTACGCAGGCGGTTGAGGCGGCGTATCATTTCGGGTTTCCTCTGGATGCGGGCGCGGCGTTGATCATCGAATTGGACGGACAGGAAGCGGGGTTGCAGGCACAGGCGGAGAGGGTCGCCGAAATTTGCAAACGAAACCACGCTCGGGAAGTCCGCACTGCCAAAACAGAACAGGAGCGGGCTGATTTGTGGAAATCGCGCAAACGAGCTTTCGGCGCAATCGGGCGGCTCAGCCCGAACTTTTTGACGCAGGACGGCGTAGTTCCCCGCTCCAAACTGCCGGAAATGATGCGCTTCATCGCCGTTTGCGCAGCCAAGGCTAACTTGCGCATTCCCAACGTTTTCCATGCTGGCGACGGCAACATCCATCCCCTGATCCTTTACGACGAACGCGATGCCGATCAAGTGCGGCGCGCCCTCGCCGCCGGGCACGCGATTCTGGAAAAATGCGTGGAAATGGGGGGCAGTGTCACCGGCGAACACGGCATCGGTGTCGAAAAAATAGACTTCATGGAGAAGCAGTTCACACGCAACGACTTGGATGCGATGCGCACGTTGCGGCGGGTCTTTGACCCGGGCGGTCGCTGCAATCCGCACAAGGTATTTCCGGGATCGAAACGCTGCGGCGATTTCGCGCCAAAAAAGCAAATTGCCGCGTGATGCCAGCCCGGATCGAACATGCCCCTTCAGACATGACCGTGACCGTGGCTGCGGACGTCACCCTGGCGGCGTTGCAGGAGGAAATCGCGCGCAACGGCCAATGGCTCCCCATCGATCCGCCTGCACCACAAAATGTTACAATAGAACGACTTCTGGCGGAAAATCTAAGTGGCCCCCGACGTTTTGGCTTCGGAACCATCCGAGATTACACGCTGGGGATTGCGGCGATTCTTGCGGATGGACGGCTGATTCATTCCGGGGGGAAAGTTGTGAAAAATGTGGCCGGCTACGACGTGCAAAAGCT
>DATAXU010000104.1:0-20632 GCA_036272955.1 Verrucomicrobiia bacterium | reverse complement strand
TGGAGCCGCTGGAACTGTACACTCTAAAAAGCGGCGAGGAAATCGTGGGCCAGCTTTATAATTTTATTGACAAGGGCGAACGCCGCGTCGCGCTCCGTCCTGAAATGACCCCCACCCTCGCCCGGATGATCGCCGCGCACGGGCGCAATTACAAAAAGCCCGTCAAGTGGTTTGCCATCCCCCAGCTATTCCGCTACGAGCGCCAGCAAAAGGGCCGCCTGCGCGAACATTTTCAATTCAACGCCGACATCATCGGCGACCCCAGCTCCGCGGCGGACGCCGAATTGATCGCCCTGCTGATCGACGCGTTGCGGTCCTTTGGCTTGACAGCGGACGATTTCGTCATCCGGTTAAGCAGCCGCAATGCGTGGCAGGAATTTTTTCGCAAGCGCTCCTCCAAAACGGAAAACGAATACGCGTTCTACCAGGCCATCGACAAACTGGAGCGCGAATCGCCGGACGACACCCGTGCCAAACTCGGCGCGCTGGGAATTTCCTTCGACGACGTCAAGCAGTTCATCACCGCCGGCCCGCCGACCGCAGAGCTGGATTCGATCACCCGGAACCTGGCGGCGCGCGACATGGCGGATTTCGTGCGAATTGACTATCGCGTGATTCGGGGCCTGGCCTACTACACGGGCGTGGTGTTTGAAGCGTTCGACAGAAAGGGGGATTTTCGCGCGATTGCCGGCGGCGGCCGCTATGACAATTTGATCAAACTCATTTCCGACGGGAAAGTGGATTCGCCCGCGCTCGGATTCGGCATGGGCGACGTGGTGCTTTTGGAATTGCTCAAAGCGCGCGGCCTGCTGCCAAAGTTTGATTCCCAAATCGAGGCCTATTGTTTGATCGAAGACGAGACATTGCGGGAGGCTTCGCTGAGTTTGATCCAGCACTTGCGCGACAACGGGTTTTCGGTCGAATATCCGTTAAGCGCCGCGAAATCCGACAAGCAATTCAAACGTGCAATGGAACTGGGCGCACGGTTCACTTGCAAACTGGCGCCGACCCCGGACGGGGGATTGGATGTCAAGATCAAAAACCTCGCCACTCGCGAGGAAAAGACGCTAGGAGCCTGATTCGTTTTTCTTCCTGGCCTTGTCCAGGTCCGGTAGCACAGCCGACGGGCCGCCCCCCGGGTAGCCGATCGTTTGCCAGACGATTTTGCCATCAGGATTCAGCGCGACCAGCGTGGGAAAACCGTCGATTTTATATCTGGCTTGCAGGTCGTCATTGGCCTTCTTCAACTCGGCGGATTGCTTTTTTTGCACCGGGAAATCAACCTGAACCAGCACAAGATTCTTCTTCGCGTACTCGAGGAATTCCGGTTTGCTCAACACTTCCTTTTCAAGTGCGATGCAGCCAGGACACCAATCCGAGCCGGTAAAATCCATCAAGACCAATTTGTGTTCCTTCTTCGCAAGGGCCTGCGCTTCCGGAAGACTCGTCAGCCACGAAGTTTCGGCAACAGCCAGACTCCCCGTCATACAGCACATCAACAGGCCAAGCATTATTTTTTTCATAATTCCTTCCGTCAGGCGCAACTTCCCCCACTTCCCCTCTTCCTGCAACTTTAATTTCGCTCCGCCCAGGCAATCGCGCCGTTGACAATCGTGGCCGCCGCCTTCCCCTTCATCCGCCAGCCGCCGAACGGGCTGTTGCGCGATTTACTGGCGGAAGCGTCGGCGTCAAAGACCCATTCGCGCGCAAGATCGATCACCGTCAAATCGCCGTCCGCCCCGACGCCCAGGTGCCCTTTGTTTCGCAACCGCAGCAGGCGCGCCGGTCCCGTCGTGAACTTCGCAATCAAATCGGGCAGCGGCATTTTGCCGGAGTGGTAAAGCTGCATCAGCGAGAGCGCCAGTTCCGTTTCAAATCCCACGATGCCAAACGGCGCGTAATCGAACTCCACTTCCTTTTCGTAATCGCAATGCGGCGCGTGGTCGCTGCCGATAATCTCCAGCGTGCCATCGGCAAGGCCGTCGATCAGGGCGTTGCGATCTTCCGCCGTCCGCAACGGCGGGTTCATTTTAAAATTGGTATCGTACGACGGCCAGCGCGGGCGCTCCCCGGCGCCGCCCGGCAACAAATCCTTCCCGTCGGCTTCCCAAAATTTATCGCTGCCGGCCAGCACCGTATCTGTCAAGGTGAAATGATGCGGGCAGGCCTCGCCCGAAATCGGCACGCCGCGCTTTTTGGCGTCCCGAAGCAATTGCACGCTGCCCGCCGAACTCAAATGCTGGCAATGCACGGGCGTCTGGGTCAACTCCGCCAGGAGGATATTTCGCGCCACGATCATTTCCTCGCCAGAGGCGGGCCATCCGCGCAACCCCAGCGCCGCGCTCCAATACCCTTCATGCACGACACCGTCCGTGACGAGCGAATAATCCTGGCAATGGTCCATCACCGGCAAATCGAACATGCGGGCGTACTCCAGCGCCCGGCGCATCAGGTCATTATTCTGCACGCAATGGCCGTCATCCGTAATGGCGATGACCCCCGCGCTCTTGAGCGAACCAATCGGCGCCAATTCCTCGCCCGCAATATTCCGCGTGATGGCCCCGGCCACGAAGACATTGATCTTGCTCTCGCGGGCCGCGCGCTCGCGAATCAGCGCAACAGTGCCCGCGTTGTCAATTGCCGGGGAGGTATTGGGCATGCAAACGACCGAGGCAAAACCCCCTCGCGCCGCGGACGCCGCGCCTGTGGCGATCGTTTCCTTGGCGGATTGCCCCGGCTCGCGCAAATGCGCATGCAAATCGATCAGCCCAGCGCACACCACCATTCCGGCGGCGTCAAAGCGCGGGACATCCGGGGGCGCCTGCGCGCCGGCATCGGCACCGATAGATTTGATTTTCCCGTCCAAAAGAAGAACATCGGCCACCGCGTCGAAGCGGGTGGAAGGGTCGATCACGCGTCCGCCGGTTACGAGCAAGGAATTCATCGAGCGCAGAGGATACAGCGAGAAGAGGCGGATTGACAAGGGGAGCGTGGTTGGTAAGATGACTTTCGTGAGCGCGGGTGTAGTTCAATGGTAGAACGGAAGCCTTCCAAGCTTCACACGAGGGTTCGATTCCCTTCACCCGCTCCATAATAATCCACGACTCTACGATTTAAATATACTCATTTCATTGAGTAAAATTACTCAGTGTATTGAGTAAATTGTATGAAGCGTCGAACCATTCACAACGAAGGGCGCACTTTCTTCACCCCGCGTGCGCGCCATCGCAAAACGGCTTATTCGTGGACCGTCCGCATCGGCACAAGGTCACTCGATTGCGAATTTCATAGGTGCTGCCATCGGCGGATATGACCGGGACTCCCCCGCGCACCCAGATCGGCCCGCTAACTTCCTTGGCCGTGTCCTCGATCAGTCCCAGCGATGGCTCAAACTTCGGTTCGATGGCCTTGCCGGTTTCCCGGTCCCACACGACCAACCGGCCGGAAGGACAATGCCCCGCCTCGTGTTCGACGAGTTTGCGAGTTTCGGGATCATCGGCTTGTTGGACAAGATTCCATACGCTGCCTTTCGGATCGCAGAATCGCGCGAAGGCACAAAGGTTTTCGACGTCCGTAAGCAACATCGTCGGTCCTGTAACGGTTTTCGCCTGCGCAAGGTAAGCCTCGCGGTCGGCCGTTTCAGTGCCGTCGAATCGAACCTTCGCGTGAGTGCCGTCACAGTAGGGCTTGTTCGCGGAATGGCCGCAACGGCAGAGCGCATACGGCGACTTGGAGGGGTATTCCTTTCCTTCTTTGTATTCGAGGGATTCGCCCTCTGCGTTGACGACAATCCGCTGCTCGCTCAACGGCAAATTACCGCTGACGATGTACGGGCCGTTTTTGGAGATTTCGATCTTCGCGACTGGCTGTTCATTTTTATTCATAAGTGTCTTTTGGGGGCGCTGGTCCCGCCCCGCTTTGATCGCCGCGGCTTAATTTGCGGCTGCTGGATTCACTCCGTCCACTCCGCCAGATTATGGAGCAGCTTGCGGATGTGGTCTTTAGTTTTTTCGTCCGTCAAGTTCCCCTGCGCATCAAACCGCTCGGAAGCATTGCCGATCGTTACTTCCGGTTCGTTGATGAGAAACATATTCAGGGCTCCTAATATTTGGCGCAGATGATTTTGAGCGCGGACGGTGCCGAACATCCCCGGGGAAGCACCCATGATAGCCACCGGCTTCCCGGACCAGGAATTGTCCCCGTAAGGCCGCGTAGCCCAGTCGATGACGTTCTTCAGCACCCCCGGAATGGAATGATTATACTCGGGCGTCACGATCAAAACCGCATCCGCGGCGCAAATCCGCTTCTTTAACTCCGTAACCTTTGCGGGCGGGTTTTTCTCTTCGTCCTGATTGAAGAGCGGAATGCCGTCCGCCTCAAAGACATCAATGGTCGCGCCGGGCGGTGTAAGTTGCGTCGCCGCGCGCAGAGCCGCCCGATTATAAGATTGACGCCGGAGACTGCCGGCGATGCCGAAGATGCTGATGGGCCGAGTCATCCGGAAAAGGTTACAATTTCAAAGTCTCTTGGCAAGCCCCCTTATCCCGTTTCAACCAGTGGACGGCGTTCCCCTCATTCCATCCCCTGATGGCGGTAGGGTTGACAACGCTTCCAGGCATCGCGCAGGCCGTTGCCAACGAGCGCATGCGACAAGCGCGCCGATAAGGAGTAAGTTCGCTGCGGGATTTAATATTTAATTCAAGGAAAGGATTCAAAATGCAAAAGCGAAAACTCGGAAAAAGTAATTTGGAAGTCTCGGCCATCGGACTCGGCTGCATGGGAATGAGTTTTTCCTACGGCCCGCCCAAGGATAAAAAAGAAATGACCGCTCTGCTTCGCGCAGCCGTTGAACGCGGCGTCACGTTCTTCGACACGGCGGAAATCTATGGCCCGTTCATAAATGAAGAACTCGTCGGCGAAGCCCTCGCCCCGTTTCGCAAGCAGATTGTCATTGCCACCAAGTTCGGCTTCGACCTGAGTGGCAGTGACCACCGACCGGGGGCAGCGGGGCTGAACTGCCAGCCCGGGCACATCCAGCAGGCCGTCGAAGGCTCGCTCAAGCGGCTTAAGGTCGAAACGATTGATTTGCTCTATCAACATCGGGTGGATCCGAACGTCCCGATCGAAGACGTGGCGGGAGTGGTGAAGGAGTTGATTCAAGCCGGCAAGGTCAAGCACTTCGGCCTTTCTGAAGCCAGCGTGCAATCCATCCGCCGCGCCCACAAAATCCAGCCCGTCACCGCCCTCCAAAGCGAATACTCGTTGTGGTGGCGGCGGCCGGAAGCGGAAGTGATTCCCACGCTCGAAGAACTCGGCATCGGCTTCGTTCCCTTCAGCCCGCTGGGCAAAGGTTTTCTCACGGGCAAAATTGACGAAAGCTCGAAGTTTGACAGCTCCGACTTTCGCAGTACCCTGCCCCGCTTCACGCCGGAGGCGCTCAAGGCAAACCAGGCATTGATTGATTTGCTGGCCGGAATCGCAACGCGAAAGAAGGCCACGCCGGCCCAAATCGCGTTGGCTTGGTTGCTGGCGCAGAAACCGTGGATCGTTCCAATTCCAGGAACCACGAAGCTGAATCGTTTGGACGAAAATATCGGGGCGCTTTCTGTTAAACTCACCCCGGACGACCTGCGGGAAATTGAAAGCGCCGCGTCGGAGATCAAAGTAATTGGCGCGCGGTATCCGGAAAAAATGGAGCAAATGACCAACCGTTGACCATTCGATTGATTGCAGGCAAAACAACAGGAATTCAAATATGGAAATCACAAGAATTGGCTCAAAGCCATCCAACAAAGGACCGGCCGATTGGTTTACCGGCGCGGTGCGCATCGACCCTCTATTCCAGGCAAATGCTCCGGCGCGTGTGGCCGGCGCCAGCGTCACATTCGAGCCGGGGGCGCGAACCGCATGGCACACCCACCCCCTGGGCCAGACCTTGATTGTCACATCCGGTTGCGGCCGGGCGCAGCGCGAAGGCGGTCCCATTGAAGAAATTCGTCCTGGCGACCTCGTGTGGTTTCCGCCGGGAGAAAAGCACTGGCACGGCGCCGCGCCAAAAACGGCCATGACGCACATCGCCATTCAGGAAAGCCTCGACGGCAAAGTCGTCGATTGGCTGGAAACGGTCAGCGACGAACAATACCAGGCGTGATAAGACCGACTCTGATTTTGCCGCGAAACTGAATTGACGGCCCACACGCCTGCCGGGCCGGGAATTGCTGGACTTTTGTCACTTCATGCAGACAATTATCCGAAGCCATGAGGCAGTTACAATTCATCGTCGCCCAAAAGCTTCTTGTTCGATTCGCCATGGCGTGGGCCGTGTTCCTCGCGTGCAAGTCCGCACCGGCGCAAACCGTCATTTGGAGCGGCGCGGACGCTCTGGCGGATGTGAGCACCAATTGGACCGATGCCAACAATTGGACCGGCGGCGTCCCCGGACACACCGAGAGCATTGATTTCTTCGACGCGGGTGCCAACGCCACACAGGGCGTCGTGGATAATATCGTAAATGGCAACACCACGATTCTGTCCCTCCAATACGGGAACACGAACGGGTTTCACACCACGGAAATCAATTCAACCATAACGTTGACCGTGTCCAATAACGCGGCGACAGATCTTATTTTCGTTGGAACCGGCACAGACAATGGAGTGAATCAAACCCTGTATTCAACGATGACGGGCCCCGGCGCTTTGACCGTCACGGACACCAACACCGGATCGGCGATCAGTGTCCAACAAGGCTCCGAAAACAGCGGCAGTCACATGGCCACGCTCGATCTGTCCGGGTTGGCACATTTCAACTTGACAGCGGGCCAGCTTCTCGTCGGCGGCGCGGGCGGAACGGTGGGCGAGGACAATCGCCCCGCCGGCACTCTCTATCTCGCCGGCACGAATAATATCCGGCTCAATGGCAACTCCCCGGCGATCGATTTGGGGGTCGGCCCAATGAATGGTGCCACTGAGTACCTCTATTTGGGCCAGAGTAATGTGATCTTTGCCGACTCCGTGACCGTCGCCGGCCAGAAATGCACCGCCACCCTGAGCTTCAATCCGGCCCTCGCCGGCAGCAATCCCGTTCTTTCCCTCGCTGGCAACACCAATGCGAAAGTGACCACTTTCACCGTCGGCGATTTCTCCGCCCAATCCACCAGCGGGTCCACGTGTTTCGGCACGGTGAATTTGATCTCCGGCAAAACCACCGCGCAGGTCAGCACGTGTCATGTGGGCCTGGGGCAGACGGGCAACGGGGTCGGCACGACCACCGGTATTTTGAATCTCGGCACCGGGTCGTTCAACATTGACACGCTGAATGTCGGAGACGTCCAGGCCACCGCCGCGGTCGGAAATGTCACCGGCATCGTGAGTGTCACTGGCGGGACTCTCACGGTCAATTCCAACATGGTCCTCGGCTACACTCCGGGAGCGTCGGCCGTCGCTTCCGGCACTTTGAACATCACCAACGGAACCGTCCTCGCCACTAATATTGCGGCAGGCGGAGGCGTCAGCATAATCCATATGAGCGGCGGTCTGCTGGTCGTCAGCAATACGATGGGTTCGCCCGCCGCGCCGCTAAGTTCCCTGGCTCTCGACAACGGCGCAACGCTCCAATTCTCCGTTGTCAATCAGTTGACGAACGCCGCAACAACCGCGCTGTCGAGCGACAACAGCGCCGTAATCAACATCGGTTCCCTGCCCATCGTCCTAAGCTACCCTTCGCAATTCCCGCTGATTGCCTGCCCGCGCGGCGCCGCAAGCGGAATCACATTCGTGATGGGCACGTTGCCGGGAATTTTCAAAGGTTACATTTCAAACGACAACTCCGCGACGATCTGGCTCGTCATCACCAACGGTCCTGCGTTGCCCAAGACCGACGAATGGGGCGGCGGCATCAGCGACAATTGGGACACCAACACTTTAAACTGGACCAACAACCAAATCGCCGTTGCGTATAACGAAAATGATTTCGTCATTTTCAACGACTCCGCCCAAACCGCGACGGTCAATATCGTCGGGACCGCCCCGCACACGCCCTATAGCTGGACTGTCACCAATAACGTCTTAAATTACACGTTTGCAGGCTCCAACGGCATCGCCGGCCAGGCCCCCCTCCTCAAATCCGGAGCGGCAACATTGACGCTCTCGGAAAGCGGCGACAGCTTCAGTGGCGGCATCACCGTCAACGGCGGCACGCTGATCCTCAATCAACCCGCCGGCGCCATTTCCGGCGGCCTGACCATCTCCGCCGGCGCAACGGTCCAAATCGGCAACGGGAACACCAACGGCAGCCTGCCTCTCGGCGCTGTCAACGATAACGGCTCACTGGTCTTCAACCAAAGCCTGACCAATATCCTCTCCGCCGCAATTTCCGGCGCCGGTTCCCTGACGCAGAACGGCAAAGGAACTCTGGAACTCAGCAATGTCAATACTTATTCCGGCGTCACGTTTGTTAACCAGGGGACGCTCGCCCTGGCCGGTTCCGGCGCGCTTCCCAACAGCACCATTGTTGTGGTCAGCAATGCGACGCTGGACGTCTCGGCCGCGTCCGGACAGACGCCCCTGGGACAATTGAACATGACCAACGGCGTCATCACCCTCGGCGCGGCGGCGGTCAGTGTTTCCGCCTTGAATCTGGGAGGTTCGCGCAACACGATAAACATCACCGTCCCGCCGCCCCCCATATTTATTTACCCAACGAATATCACGCTCATTCAATCCGCCTCCGCCATCAACGGCAACAATTTCGTCCTGGGCTCTCTTCCCCCCGCCAATCCGCCTTACAGCGGGCCTCTCATCGCGAGCGGCAACGCCATCGTGCTGACGCTCGCGTCCGGCCCTCTCGCCGTGGTTGATTCGACCGTCAGTTTCTCCCCCACCAATGCGGGCCTGCCGTTGAATCCCGCATTCTGCGGCCTCAGTTACGAAAAATCAGAGTTGACAGGCAATTTATTTATCTCCACCGACACCTCCCTCATCCAGATGTTCAGCCAGATTGCTCCCGCCGTCCTGCGCGTCGGCGGCAATAGCGTGAACACCACCTGCTGGGGCGGCCTGTCAAATTCAATTCCGATCACCCCCGCCCAGGTCACTGCATTCGCCGGTTTCGTCAAAGCCTTGCCGGCCAATTGGCGCGTCATCTACGGCATCAACATGTCTGTCAACAATCCCACCAACTGCGCCGCCGAAGCCGCCTTCGTCGCCAACGCCCTCGGACCCAGCCTGCTCGGATTCGAAATCGGCAACGAACCCGATTTGTATTACGAGAACGGGATTCGCACCTCCAGTTACACCTTTGCGGATTTCCTTCCGCAATGGCAGACCTTCGCGGCGGCGATCACCAATACCGTCCCCGGCTGGATCATCACCAATTCCGGCGGCGGCTGGACCCTCACCGGCCCCGCCTCCGCCAGCAGTACGGAGGGATACACCGTTCCCTTCGTCAAAGATGAAGCCGGCGTCATTTCGATGGCGACGCAGCATTACTATCGTGCCAACGGCCAATCCCCCTCCTCGACATTGACTCTTCTTCTGGAACCCGACCCCAGCCTCCCCGGCATCGTGAGCAACATCGTCGCCGCCGCCAACACCGCCAAACTGCCCCTCGGTTTTCGCATGGCCGAATGCGGTTCCTTCTACAACGGCGGCGCCCCCAATGTCAGCGACGCCTACGGAACCGGGCTTTGGGCGCTCGATTTCATGTTCACCTGCGCCCTCAACGGCGCCCAGGGCATCAATTTCCACGGCGGCGGCGACGGCACCGGATACACCCCAATCGCCGACAACGGCTCCGCGGTCGTCCAGGCCCGCCCCGAGTTTTACGGGCTGAAGATGTTCTCGCTCGTCTCCGAAGGCGCGTTGGTTCCCGCGACCGTCTCGCTCTCGTCAAACATAAATTTCACGGCCTACGGCGTCAGGCGCGCCGGCGGCGGCATCAGCGCCGTTCTCATCAACAAAGACACGAACCACGCGGCCCAGGTGTCCGTCAATTTAGGATCGGACATCGGCTCCGCGGAAATGATAGAATTGACAGGCCCCGCCCTCGATGCCACCAACGCCTACACAATCGGCGGCGCTCCCATCAACGCCAACGGTTCGTGGGCCGGCGGCGTCCAATCCGTCATTCCCGCCAGCGATGGACAACTCACCATCCAGGTGCCCCCCATCAGTGCGATCCTGCTGAATCCAGTCGCCCTTCCGGCCGCCGCAACCAACATCACCGTCAGCATCTCCGGCAATGTTTTAAACCTCGCCTGGCCCTCCAATTACATCGGTTGGCTGCTTCAATCCAACTCGCTCGGCCTCGCGCTTTCCAACGACTGGCTGACCGTACCCGGATCCGCCCAAACCGACAACGTCCAGGTTACAATTGCGCCCGGCGCGACCAATGTCTTTTACCGGATGATGCACCCGTGAAAAGCGCCCATGCTCCACAAACGTGATTTGATTGCGATCGCCCTTCTCATCGCGCTCGCCCTGGCAATCGCATGCCCCCGCTTCCGTTCCGGCCTTGATATCAGGGACGAAGGCTTTTTGGCCTACGGCGCCGAGCGGGTGGCACAAGGTCAAATTCCAAATCGCGATTTCGAAAGCCTCCAGCCGCCGGGTTCATTTTACACCGCGACGGCAATCTTCAAACTCTTTGGAACTTCCCTCGTGTCATTGCGCATTTTCGGTTTGACCCTTTACGTTACAATTCCCATTTTGGCTTACGCGATTATTCGGCGCATGACCGGCCCAGTGCTCGCGTTCGCCGGCGCGATCCCGACCCTCATCCTCGGAATTCCCTATTTTAATTTCGTCCCGTTCGCCGTTTGGCAAGGGATAACAGCCACAACCGCCGCCGCCCTGCTTATCCTTTTGGCAACCGACTACGGCCGCCCCCGATTGGCGCTGCTATCGGGCATATTCACAGGCGCATCCCTGCTGTTACGGCAGGACCAGGGCGTCTATCTCATCATCTCAATTGTCGCCTACATCGCAATGCTACTAAAAGCCGCCGTTGATCCCGCGTCCAAATCGTCAACAACAAAACTCGCCCTCGGTTGGATTGTCGGCATCGCCCTGGTGCTGCTACCGTGCGCAATTCTTTGGGCCGTCGAGGGCGCGCTGCCGGCGATGTTCCGCCAATTGGTGCTGGCCCCTCTGACCACGTACGCCAAAACCAGTTCCGCGCCATTTCCACGATTCAGCCTCCTGACTTCACCGGCCCAGGACGTGTTGATTAACCTGTTTTACTGCGTGCCGTTCGTTGTCATCCTGTGTGTCATCGGTCTCAGGCGCCAGGTACGCAAACGCGGTTGGAGTCTCCGGGAGACCCGCCTTGCGTTCGCGACCATCTGGTCCGCGCTCTTTTTCTGCCAGGCGATAACGCGTTCCGATTTGTCCCATCTCTTGATAACGCTGGTTCCCTTTTTTGTGATGTGCGCATGGGCCTGGAACGCGCTGCACGCGGGACTGGCCTGGCACATCTCCGCCGCCTGCGCCGTCGCGGCTTTGCTCTGGACTGCCGCGCCCGCTGTTTTTCCGGAAACCGCCGGCGAACAAAAAGTCGATCTCCCGCGCGCCGGCGTCTTCGCCAAAGGTGGCGCCGCGCTGGCGGCCTTCGTGCGGAGCGTCCAGTCCCAGGTCCCCCCCAACCGTCCAATCCTCTGCCTGCCCTACCAGCCGATGCTCTATTTTTTGAGCCAGCGCCGCAATCCCACCCGCTGGAATTATCTCTGGCCCGGCGACCAATCCCCCGAAGACCACCAAACGCTGATCGACGAAGCCCGACACGACCCTCCGACCCTCGTCTTCATCGTGGAAGAAAATCAACTCCGCCTCTACGCTCCCGCAATCGTTGACTATTTTAGCGTCAACTACAAAAAAACCGCCCAGGTCGGGACCATGTCCGTCTATGCGCCGAAATAGTCAGAGGCCGATCACAACCGCCTTCGTCTCCGTGTAAAGGTTCAGCACTTCGTGCCCCATTTCCCGTCCCCAGCCGGACTCCTTGTAGCCGCCGAACGGAAGCGCCGCGTCAAACACATTATAGCAATTCACCCACACCGTTCCCGCCCGCAACGCCGCCGCAACGCGATGCGCCTTGCTCACGTCCGCCGTCCACACGCCTGCCGCAAGCCCGTAGTTGGTCTCGTTGGCGCGCGGGATGACCTCTTCCATTCTCGTAAACGGCTCCGCGACCACCACCGGCCCAAAAATCTCCTCGCGCACGATGCTCATTTTCGGATTTGCGTCCTTGATGACCGTCGGCTGCACAAAATATCCGCGCTCCCCCACCCTCTTCCCCCCGGTCACGTAGCAGGCGCCATCTTGTTTCCCCTGGCTGAGATATCGCGTCACCCGCTGCAATTGTTCCTCCGAAACCAGCGGCCCCATCTCGGTGTCCTGGCTCAAGCCCGGGCCAAGCTTGATTTTCTTCGCGCGCTCGGCAACCCCTTCCACAACCTCGTCAAAAATATCGCGCTCCACCATCAATCTCGACCCCGCGCAACAGCATTGCCCGTGATTAAAAAAGATCGCATTCGCCGCCCCCGCGATTGCCGCCTCAATGTCCCCGGCGTCCTTGAAAATAATATTCGGCGATTTCCCGCCCAATTCGAGCGACACCTTTTTCAAATTCCCCGCCGCCGCACGCACGACGATTTTCCCAACTTCCGTGGACCCCGTAAAAGCAATCTTGTCCACGTCCGGATGTCCCGCCAACGCCGCCCCCGCCGTTTCCCCGAAGCCTGTGACAACATTCGCCACCCCCTCCGGCAACCCCGCTTCGAGAAGCAACTCCCCAAGGCGCAACGCCGACAGCGGCGTTTGTTCCGCGGGTTTAAGCACGACGCAATTACCAGTGGCCAGCGCCGGCCCAAGTTTCCAGGCCGCCATCAGAAGCGGAAAATTCCAGGGAATAATCTGCCCAACCACCCCCACCGGCTCCCGAAGCGTATAAGCATGGAAGCGCGCATTCGGCGCGTAAGGAACAGAAATGGAAATCGTGTTCCCCTCGATCTTCGTCGCCCACCCCGCCATATAATGAAACAGGTCTGCCGCCAGCGGCACATCCGCCCCGCGCGCGACCGCCCGCGGTTTCCCATTATCCAGCGATTCCAACTCCGCAATCTCGTCCGCGTGTTTAAGAAGCAAATCACCAACGCGCCAAAGAATTTTCCCGCGTTCACTCGGCGTCATGCGCCGCCAAGGCCCGGACTCAAAAGCCCGCCGCGCCGCCGCCACCGCGCCATTGATGGTTTCCCGCCCGCTATCCGGAACAGTTGCAATCACAGACCCATCCGCCGGATTAAACACATCAAACATCTTGCCCGAAGCCGCCGGCATCCACTTGCCCCCGATAAGATTCCGCTTCGGCGTTTGCAGCCAGGCCGCGACCGTCGGCCCCGCGCCCGGCGCGTGCGCCGAACCCCCGTTCCCTTTTCCATTGCCAGTGCCATGGCCATTGCTGGAATGGATGCGGGTTTTGGTCTGTTGCTTTTTAGAACCAGGAGTCCGATTACGGCCCGTGCTTGTTTTCATATTCGCGTGAGTTAAATTTGTGTTCGCGTTGATTGGGGTCCGAATCAACGCTACCCCCAAATTTTCAGAAAAGCAACGAATCTTCGCCCGGCTGAGGGCGGCTTGGCGAACTCTTGAAATGAGCTTACAAACCTTTTTGCTTTATTTTGCGACTTGGTCGCTTGTCGCACTGAGTCCCGGACCAGCCGTGATGTGTTCGATGGCGCAGTCCACTCGCTATGGCTTCAGATCCAGTCTGGCTGGCATATCCGGCATCCAGCTTGGTCATTTTGTGTTCTTTGTCTGTATTACCCTCGGCCTTGGCACATTACTCGCGACGGCCACGACCGCCTTCACCATCCTCCGCACTGTCGGCGCGATTTACCTCTTTTGCCTGGGTGTCCGCATCATCATTTCCACGTTTCGACATTCGCGACCAAAAGCGGTACAGCCGATGATCCCGTTGCCGGCACGTCGCAATCTTTTTCTTCAAGGATTGCTCATCCAGCTTACGAACCCGAAGGCATTGCTTTTTGTTTCCGCATTGCTGCCGCAATTCATTGACCCGCATCATTCCGTTCCGGTACAGCTAGTCATTCTTCTATTCACTACCGTTGCGGTTGATTCGATTGTGCTTTCATCCTACGCCTACTTCGCGCAGCGAGGCATCCAGTCCTTTCGCGCGTCCCGCTGGTCCGCATGGCTTGAGCGCATTTTTGGCGCGGCACTCGTCCTGTGTGGAGTCCGATTGCTATCCTCTCGCAAATGACGCCGCCTGACAAATTGCCGGAGGCCGCCTTCCCTCGCGAGTCGTCGGTGGCTCAGTTTTTTTTCGTTAGTAATTCAGCTTTGAAGCATTGGGTCACATTCGCAAAACGCATGATAACTGACGCACAACGCAAACATTACGAAACAGCCGGCGCTTTTCTATTAAGCCGCCGTGATAAACGAGAGAAAAGTGTTGACAAGACATGGCCATTGAATCGCGGAGACTTGATGTTTCTGGTCGCGCTTATAGACCAGGAAATGCAAGCCAGCCGGCCTCTCATCGACCCAAAACGGCTCGCCACCGTGCGTGAGAAGTTGGGAGATTTAGTGGCTGACGCCCCAGAGATGTCTAGAGAAGAAGCCCAGAAATTTAGATAAGGCGGCCATGTTGCGTGACACCGCGCTGGAGCTGCCGGCGGGTATTCTTGCCGTTGGCAGTCTAGCCGCATTGCCAACTTCTCCCTCTCCCCTCATGTGGCGGACCTCGATAATCTCTCTCGGATTATACTACGGATGCGGGCCTGGCGGTGGAGGCGCCGGTGGTCCTGGCGGTGGAGGCGCCGGTGGTCCTGGCGGTGGAGGCGCCGGTGGTCCTGGCGGCGGAGGCGCCGGTGGTCCTGGCGGCGGAGGCGCCGGTGGTCCGGGCGGCGGAGGCGCCGGTGGTCCGGGCGGTGGAGGTGCCGGCGGTCCCGGCGGCGGAGGTGCTGGCGGTCCGCCTGAACCGGAAGACGCTCCAATGATTAGATTGGTGCCGGTGCAGACTGATGCGCTAGCCGTCGCAGTGGGCGCTGCGCTTCCGGCAGACCCAGTGACAACCGCAGTATTACTAACACAACTACCGCAAGGCACAGGCAGGAATCTGATGATTCCGTTGATCTTCGACGGCGAGTTATGCACGTACGGGATGCTCACGCCCCCAAACCCGTTGGAAAAGACGCTGCCACTAACCGTAATGTCGTACCCATCCACCACGTCCCAGTTGGCATAATTGGGGCTCGAAGGCGCCGGCGAATTGACCGTGTATTCGTAGAATGCGGGAGATTGGTTTAAATCGGCGGTGAGTGTGGTATCGGCGCTCAGAATATTTGACGTGGAGCCGACAATCATTTGCCCGTCACCACCGGTGGCGCCCAACGTTCCATAGTCGGAGGGGAACAGGGAGGATTGCGAGATGTAATCACACTCGAATTCCAGAACGGTATTGGTCTTGGCGTCGGTAAACAGGAATGCCGCGCCGTCGCTTCCTGTCAAATCGCTGAACTTATGGCCTTGATTGCCCCAGCCAACGGCGTTGGTGCCATAGGTGTTATCGACGATGTCGGTGGATTGGCGGAATACCACGCGAACACTGCCGCCGCCATCCGGGGGGTTGTCCAGATTGTTATAGATCCACAAAGTGCCAATCGACAAATTAGTGCCGTCAATGTCCGTGCATAGGGCGATCGGCGGAATCGTGGTCACCTCGAAGGACTGCGATTGTCCGGGGGCCAGCGTTAGACCGCTCGCCACCGTGAAATCGTCGGCGGTATAGCCGGGCGTTCCGTTGTCGTCAACAATAGTGATGTTGGAGACGGTCGTCCCTCCCGTGTTCGTGACCGAGTAGGTGTACAGCACTTCGCCCTCGGCCCCGTCGATTATCTGCGTTCCTGTTTTGCCGAATCCCAGACTGGGAGGGGTTGAACAGACGATCGGGACTTGAATGATCACCAGTTGGTCTTGCTCGGCGGGATCACCCTCAATGTCAACCACCACAGCGACAACGTCGCCGCATTGGGGCACGAAGCAGCCTGCATTGGCAGTCGCATCCGCCAGGATTTCTGCGACGGCAGCGGGATCGCTATTCAGGTTGGGGCTTTGGGCCAGGGGCAACGAAGGCGGGGGGCCACCGATGAGGTTCCAGATGGCCATTTGGATGTCAAAAAAATAATGGCCGCTTTGGTGATTGATGATGTAGTTTACCTGCTGCCACACCCCAGGCCCTTGATCAGCAGAAGAAGCCGCAAAGACTCCGGGGTTATAGAGGTCCACCAACGCGGCGTCCAACTCTGGATCACAGCTCGCCCATAGCGTTGTGGCATAATTGATCCCCACATCGAAATCCGCCGTTTCGAGAATGCACCATCCCGGATAAGAACCGTTTGGAACACCGGGCGAGGTGGAGGAAGAGACCGTAAAAATACCTATGGCAGAATTGTCCGCCTCATTGGTGTCTCCATTAAGCCAGGGCGGCAGACTCAGCGTGACAGTGGCAGTGTTGTCTGGCGGCGAGATGGAAACTGGGCAGGGCGGAGGCGCGCAAACAGCCGCTTGAACAGCCATGCAAAACGACGCCACGGCGCACAACCCAAGCAACCCATTGCGGCCCCACTTTATCGCGGAACAAACCAGCTTCATAGTATCCTTTTTTTTGGTCATGAGTGACCAACCAAACGTAGTAGCTTTTTCTAACATTGAGACTAAGGAATCGATTCGGGGTAAGCTTGTCTCGCGCCACCGAACGGAGCGGACCCTTCGAATTGCATGTATCTATTTCACTGCAAGATACTTGCGAAAAACACAGACGGAATCCGTTTTCATTGAGTTTGAGATGCTTCTGTAAAGATCACCGACATTAAAACCAGTTTTATGCGCATGGCATTTCGCGTAACACCGTGGCGTTTGAACACCGTCAAACGCAACTCGCGCATACCAACAGGTTTTTGAGGTTTTTGGGGTCAACTTCATGAGGTTTTTGGGGTCAACTTCATACTTTCAACATTTGAGTGAAATCTGGCATTTTGCCACGTCTTATTTCTTCGGGCTGATTTCTTGCCACATTATAATGGTAATGGTATCCTTAAATGGTATGAAGGAAATGACAGTGCCAATTGACCAAGCTGGCCGGATCGTTCTGCCAAAGGACGTGCGCCGGGAGCTTGCAATTAAACCGGGCGATACCTTTAAACTTTCGCTCCACGGATCGTCTGTGACGCTTACGCCCAACAAGGAAGCAACGGGCTTTGTAAGAAAAGGCCGCGCCCTCGTCTTCTCGACCGCAAGCGACGTGACCTTAACCCAGGAGGTCGTAAACGACATTTTGGAAGAGGGCCGGGACGAACGCCTTGAACAAAGTCTTCAAAGATTCCGCGCGCCGAAGCGAAGAGCATGAAGGTATTTCTCGATACCAGCGTGCTCGTCAAAGGTCAAAGGGGTCAGAGCTTACTAATATGAAATATCGCGATTCACGGTTCATCTCTTACTTTCTGGCCGCCGTGCGCACGGCGTTGTGGGCGGTCCGCCAATGCCCCATGGCAAGACCCTCCGCGATCCATGCCCAAGGTCATCGTCGTTTCCGCCCGCAACCGCGCGGCCATGACCGCCTTCCTCGTGTCTCCCTTGCGCCATTCTTTTAGTTCAGCGGCGTTCCATCCTCCCTTTTGCAGCATTTGCAAAACCAACCGTTGCGCCTTTTGTTCATCCGCCTCTTTCAGTTCCTCCCCGGAATGGTGGGGCCCCCGCTTTCTGTCAATCATTCCCAGCAATTCATCCCGATAGGACTCCGGTCCCCAATACCAGGCCCGTCGCAATTGCTTCCATGCGGGGTCTTCTTTTGTGGCTTCCAATTGCCGAAGGCGCTCCAGTTCCCGTTCAAGGCATCGCCGCGTCGCGACGGTATCGCCCGCCATGCCCAATTCTCCCAGCCATCGATCCACGCGCAACCACGGCGGACGTTTGCTGGGCTGTTGCAAATATGCCGGCCAACTGCTCCACCGATAAGCCTTGAGTCGTTGCCCCGGTTGAAGGAGCCGGGCACGGACCGGATTGAGGTGGACGTAATTGCAGACCGTTTTCAAGTATCCGTTCTGGCTCCCAGCGACGAGCAGCGATTTGTAACGCCCGCTGAAAAGGTGTCCAATGCACTTGTGGCGGCGGTTGAAGCGGGTTGTGTAAGTTCCCAAGAACCACCTCATGCCGGCAACTAGGTTGGCGCGAGGCGTTTCAACCACCAAATGGAAATGATTGGACATAAGGCAATAGGCATGAACCTTCCACCCGGTCTTTTGACAGGCTTCTTCCAGGGTTTCGAGAAAAAGCACCCGGTCCCTGTCCTCAAGGAAGATGGCTTCGTGGCGATCTCCACGATTCATAACATGATAGATTGCCCCTTCGTACTCTACTCGCAACTTGCGCGGCATCGTTTCAGTCCACCAGCAACCCGCCCCTCAGTCAATAGTCAATTAGTCAGCCCTGACTTTAAATGCCTCGGCCGCTCGGCCAACGGGATATGATCAGATTCGACAATAGGATGCCGGGCGGGTGGCTAACCGGACGTTAAGACTGGGTCATAAATCGTCGGAATCACAGCGTTCTTACTCAATTCCGGCGGCCCGACAAACGGCTGGATAGTTCCACACTTGGACGCAAGTGGCCGCTTCACTTCGTGGACCCACTTTGGGACGAGTCGTGCAGTGGCAACAAAGGGCTTGCTTATCAGCGGTCAACTCCAGGCGCCAAATACTTAATTCTCCAAGGGTCTTTAAAAGCACTCCCGACTTTCCAGTGGCAAGGTCCAGATATTGAACCACGCCGTCAAAGGGGTCAGAGCTTACTAATATGAAATATCGCGATTCACGGTTCATCTCTTACTTTCTGGCCGCCGTGCGGACGGCGTTGTGGGCGGTCCGCCAATGCCCCATGGCAAGACCCTCCGCGATCCATGCCCAGGTCATCGTCGTTTCCGCCCGCAACCGCGCGGCCATGACCGCCTTCCTCGGGTCGAAAAGGGGTCGGAGATGACTAATATGAAAATTCCCTTTTAATACGAGCGCACGATGAGTTGATGATCGGTTTCAAAAAGCACCGACGAGGGTCTTTCGCGATATGAACGTTGCGAATCCTAAAAAAATCAGCCTCACAAGGCATTGAACCTTGAGAGGCCGTTACTTCAAAGAAACCACGGGACCCATTCCCGTGGTTTCACACTCTTTCGTCAGCCTGCCGTGACCACGTGCTTCCCGTTCCCGTTCCGCCAGCCATTCAGGAACACGGATGCTTCCGTCAATTTCTTCTCCAGGTGCATCACCTGCGTGCCGCTTTCCGTGGAGGATTGTCTGGCTTCGTCGCGCTCCTTCTCGGTGCGCGATAACAGCGCTTTCAACGGTTCGATGGTGGTGCGAATCTTGACCTCCGTCTCCGATTCCCATTGCGCGCGCTCGGCCATCTGTCGCATCTCCGCCTGGGCGGTCAATTGATCCTGCAAATCCTGTTCCCGCTGCCTGGCCTTCGCTACAAAAACATCCTCTTTCTGCTGCATTTCCTTGCGCAGTTGGACTTCCAGATCGCGACGGGTCGCTTCCGCTTCTGACTCGCGGCGGCGAAGCACCTCATCGGCCTGCGCCTGCACCTCGCCCCGGACGGCGTCCAGCTTCGACTGCCATTGCTGGTCGCGCTGACGTGATTTGGCCAGTAAAGATTCTTCCTTCTGTTGCCCTTCCAGACCCAAACGCGTTTCGGCGGCATGGACCAGCGATTCGGCCTGGCGCTCCCATTCCTCCTGGCGCACCCGCAAATCCGACGCCCATTGATTCTGCAATTCTGTTTCCCGCGCTTCGGCACGGATCGTCAATTCCTGTTCGCGCTGCTTGAGCTTGGCCTGATAAGCCAGGTCCTTCTGCTGCAATTCCTGTTTCAATCGGATGCTGGCCTCCCGTGATTGCGTTTCAAGCTGCCGTTCCAATTCCGCTTCCAGCCGGCGCGCCTCCTGGTTGGCCAGCGTTTGCACTTCGTTCAAGCGGACTTCCGCCTGCACCTGCAATTGCTGCTCCCGCTGCCTGAGCCGGACTTGAGCCGCCTCCTCCCGTTGGAGCGCCTCTTGTTTCCAGCGCGCGTCCACTTCGACAGCGCGGGACTCGATCTGCCGGTCAAGCTCCGCCTCACGACGCCGGGCATCCTGTTCGATTCGCGTTTGCTCCTCCGACAGGCGCGCCTCAAATGCGAGCGTCAATTCCTGTTCACGCTGCTTCATTTGATGGCCAAACTCCTCCTCGCGTTGGCGCAACGCCTTTGCGGAGTCCAATTGCAGCCGTTCCGAACGGTGTTTCTCCTGGCGAATCGCCTTGTCCATCTCCCGGGCCGCCTCTTCTTTGGCTTGCGACACCCGCAGCGAAAGCGTGTCCCCCTGCTGGTGCAATTGGGCTTCCGCCAAATCGCGGGCTTCAAACGCTTCCTTCAAATCATTCGTTAGCTTGGCCGTTGTTTCCATCGCGGCCAATTCCGCATCGGCCGCCTGGCGCCGCGCCTGCATGACCTGCGCTTTGCAATCTTCCGACACCTCGAGCAATTTCTTCTGATGCGCCTGCATCACGGCCATGCGCTCCGT
>DATAXU010000103.1:0-2061 GCA_036272955.1 Verrucomicrobiia bacterium | reverse complement strand
CCAGGTTTTTGAGGTGCTCACAGTGACCGTCTGGCTCGTCGATGAAAAACGGGAGGGGCTGGTTTTTGCGGTTTCGACCTCGCTTTCGTCCGCCGCCGGCACAGCGCTCCAGCCGCCCAGGGACGAGGCGCTGGCCATCCTTCAAGCGTTGCAAAATCACGCGGACCCGGTGGATATCGAAATGTCCGACCAGACGTGGGCCGTCGCCCTCAGGCGCATCAACCCCACACGGTTCCGAACGGGCGGCAGTCGCGTGTGCGTGCCTTTGACCGCCGGCGGGCAATTGCTGGGGATGATCGTGCTGGCCGACCGCGTGGGGGGTGTTTTTCTTTCGCTGCAGGATTTTGACCTGTTGCATTGCGTGGGCGACCAGATCGCCGCGCAATTGCTCAACGTCCAGCTTTCCCAGAAACTTTTGCAGGCAAAGGAACTGGAGGCGTTCCAGACGATGTCCGCGTTTTTCGTTCATGATTTGAAGAACACCGCTTCCACGCTGAACCTGATGTTGCAGAACCTGCCGATCCATTTTGACAACCCGGAATTCCGGGCGGATGCGTTGCGGGGCGTCGGCAAAACGTGCGAGCACATCAATCATCTCATCAGCCGGCTGAGTTTGTTGCGGCACGATTTGCAGATCAAAGCCGCGGCATCAGACATCAACGACGTCATCGGCCGTGTGCTGGCCGCCTGGAATGGAGTCTCCGGCGTGACGCTGACCAAGAATTTGCGGCCCTGCCCGCGCCTGTTGCTCGACCAGGAGCAATTCCACAAAGTCGTCACCAACCTCGTCATTAACGCGACCGAAGCGGTTTCCGACGGCGGAGAAATCCGGGTCGAAACCCAGCAAAACAACGGATGGGCCGTGCTGACCGTGACCGACAATGGTTGCGGGATGACTCCCGAATTTCTGAATCGCGCCCTGTTCCGCCCGTTTCAAACAACGAAGAAGAAGGGATTCGGCATCGGGATGTTCCAAAGCAAGATGATTGTCGAAGCTCACGGGGGGCGGATTGAAGTTGAAAGTGAACTTAAGAAGGGCACTATCTTCAAAGTATTGTTACCCATTGAAAACTAGCCCATGAAACCCAAACTGCTGATCGTTGATGACGACGAGGAAATACGCACGCAAATGAAGTGGGGCCTGGCCCAGGACCACGAAATTGTACTCGCCGAAGACCGCTCCACCGCCATTGAGGCCTACCAAACTCATCATCCGCTGGTGGTGTTGCTGGATTTGGGTTTGCCCCCCCGTCCCGGCGATCCGGACGAAGGCCTGGCGACCCTTTCCGATATTTTATCGCTCGAAAGACTCGCCAAGGTGATTGTGATTACCGGCCAGGGCGAAAAAGGTGTGGCGTTGCGGGCCGTCGGCTCCGGCGCGTACGGGTTTTTGGTCAAGCCGGCGGACATGGAGGAAGTAAAACTCGTTGTCCGGCACGCCTTCGCGATGGCCACCTTGGAAATCGAATTCCGGCAGATGCAGCAAATGATTTCCGGCACCTCCTTCGAAAACATGATGGGAAACAGCCGCGCGATCCGCAGTGTTTTTGACGCCATCCGGAAAGTGGCCACAACGGATGCCCCGGTCCTTCTTTTGGGCGAAAGCGGGACGGGCAAGGAAATGGCCGCCCGCGCCATCCACCAGTGCAGCGGGCGCAAGAACGGCCCTTTTATCGCCATCAATTGCAGTGCGATTCCCGAAACGCTCCTGGAAAGTGAATTATTCGGCCACGAGAAAGGCTCTTTCACCGGCGCGCACGCCCAGCGCAAAGGCCGGTTTGAAATGGCGAACGGCGGGACACTCTTCCTGGACGAAATTGGGGAAATCCCGCTGCCGCTGCAAGTCAAGCTGCTTCGCTTCCTGGCCGAACAATGCATCGAGCGGGTCGGCGGTCGGCAAGCCATACCCATCGATGCCCGCGTCGTGACTGCCACCAATGCCGATCTGCGCAAAGGCATGACTTCGGGAACATTTCGGGAGGACCTCTTTTACAGGTTAAGCGTCGTTGTGCTCACCTTGCCCCCGTTGCGCGACCGCGAGGAGGACATCCGCCTTCTGGC
>DATAXU010000102.1:0-11791 GCA_036272955.1 Verrucomicrobiia bacterium | reverse complement strand
TATTGCAGTGCCTTGCCTCGGCAAAAAACGTCAAGGCTTGACCGGTTGATATTGATGGTCATTCCGATGTCAATAATATATCGTCGAATCGAATCGGCGTGCCGGAGTAGGGAGCGCCCCATAGCGAAGCCCGCCCGGGGTGGGGCGCCGTTTTTTCTTCCTGGGAAATCATCCAAATGACGGGTTCAGGTTCCGATTCCCGCCATGCCTTGCCTTCGATCTTCCAAAGATTGTCGCCGACGAACCGGACTCGCAGTTTGAGCATCGTCCATGTGCCCGATTTCCACGCGAAAGGAACACTCGTTAAGGCCTCATCGCCTTTGAATATCTCAATCGCACCAATTTGGGGGGACACGCTCAATTTGTAGCCGCTCGGACCGTTAAGTCCGACCGAAAATCTCGGGTAGCGCCGGCCCTTGGCCGTGCCGTACATTCGCGCACTGACGCAGACGCCCGCATTGGTGGTCGGCCCGAACAGCAAGCCAAAGGTCTCCAGCGGCGCGCCCGGCAATTCCAGGTACTTATTCCCATCGCTCTCTTTGACAGAAAAATCGCCGTCGAGCACAAGAAACTCAGCGGGCACCTGGCCAACGGCGGCCTTTTCAAAATCATTTTCGTACAACGTGGTTTGCGCATGGACCGGCGCCGCGCATAACGTCAATACTATTAAAAGCTCGCCGAGCGTTTTCACTGTGGCCATAAGGAAGTTCCTTGGTTTCATGATCTCCAGATTATTCATTTCGCAGCGCCCGCAAAATTTCCCCGCGCAAAGCCATCCGGGCCGCGACCCACGTCCAAAAAATTCCGCTGACAAAAACAATTGCCAAAGCCGCCGCCAACGTCCCGTAGGATATTTGCGCGGATGACGAAATCAAGGCGGGCAGCACCGCCAACACGGCGGCGGCCACGCCCAATAACAGGCCACAGCACTGCAATGCGGCGTGCTCGCTGATCACCAGCCGTCGTAAAACGCGCGGACGAAAACCCACTGCCGCCATCAGCGCCAGTTCGCCCCGTCGTTCGAGCACATTGCGCAACACAACAACGCCCATGCCGGCGCTGCCCAGCAACAGCCCCAAAGCGCCCAGAACCAAAAACGTGTCCAGATAGGTGTTCTGCACGGCGTTAAAGGCATTGAGCCGGTCCGCTGCCGGGGTCAATTCCAGCCCGCGATCCTGCAAGCCGCGGCTCAATTCCGCGGCCGCCGCCACGCCGCCTCCTTGCGGGACGTCAATAAGAAACATGCGCCATCCCGTTTCGCCGGGGAAATGTCGTGTGAAAGCCGAGTCGGAAATGATAAGGCTCCCTTGCAAAATCGAGTTGGCCACCGACCCAACGATTCGGACAACAAAGGGTTTTCCATGTTCATCGGTATAAGTGACGGTGTCGCCGATTTTTTTATGAAGCGCCCAGGTAATCGTCGCCTCATCCCCGATGGCTGGAATTTCCTCGCTGTCGCCATTCAGCAGTAACCACGCATTCGTGTTTCCTGCGGGTGCGGCAAAGGTGAATGCCATTCGCGATGCCAGTTCCGCTGGATCGACGCCCAGCAACCGGGGACTCTGCGCGCGGTTCAAGTTCAGGCAGCTTGCATCGTCGCCGTCATGCACACGTAGCGACACGACCGAGATTCCATGCAGTTGATTTTCATCAAGTCCAAAAAATTGCCGGCCCGCCGGTGTGTTAAGATCCTGAACAATCGGAAGGGCGGATTCACCGATGAACGCAAACCCGCCGGTCCCTGAACTGCGCCGGGTGCTGGCCTGGCGGGCGTCAAGTTTATTGGCCTGCACGGCGATGATCAAAAATGCGCCGCTCGCCAGCAACGCAATGATGGCCACGCTTCGTTTTCGCTGCCGGGCGCAACCACGAATGCCCAGGCTCGTCAACGTCATCGGGCGCGACCCCGCGCGCGCACCCAAGACCCGCAGCCATAAAGTCGCAGCCGCCGCTCCTGAAATCAGCAACAGCGCGCCGCCGAAAAAAAACGCCCCCACGTCCGCCGTGTCATGGGTGGCAAGCGCGCTGCCGACAAAACCCAGCGCGCCCAGAGCGCTGCCGGAAGCGAGGAGGCCCGCGACACGGCGGCGCGGTTGTGCGGGGGCGATTTCCCGTTCGTTGCCCTGTTCAAGCAATTCGCGCGCGGGACGTTTGGTTTGGCTTCGCAACGCGAACCAAATCACGATCGTGCATACGACAACGCCAGCGATGCCGCCGTTGATCAGCGTTCCGGCCGTGACATGAAAATGCAGCGGCGAATCCGCCACGGCCGCGCTCCACAAAGTTGTCAGCCCGTAAAGAATGCCGCGCGCATACAAAATGCCGCCGGCGATTCCCGCAAGGCCGCCCGCAATGGCAATCACCGCGCCCTCCATCAGCAACAACCGGCGCACCTCGGCCGGCCGCCATCCCAGCGCCAAAAGAACGCCAACCTCGACCGCGCGTTTCTCCATCGCAAAATGAAAGAGCAATGCCAAAAGAATCAGCGCCGCAACGACAAGAAAAAAGCTGAACCCAATGAAAAGCCCGCCAAAATCCTCCGCCTGCGAACTCGCGGCCAGCGCCTGCGTTCGAACGGGGAGCCAGGACAGCCCAATCGCGGCCGGGTCCAGTTTCGCCAATAAATCATGCGCCAGGACCTCGCGCGATGCGGCCCCCGGATACCGGACCGATGTCGCGTCGCCAAATCGATTTCCCCACATCCGCTGTGCCGCCTCGAGCGACACATAGGCTTTGGGCGTGCCTCGATATTCCTTCCAATATTGTTCGTCCTTGGGCCGAATTTTTCCCATGTCGATTGCAAAACCCGCGTCCCAATTCTCGGTCCTTTCGGCCTTGGCGATACCGGGAAAATCCGGCATCAATGACCGGTCGAAATTTTCCATGCCCAAAACACCGGACACGCGAAAACTTTCGCGCTTTTCCTCCAAACGATGATTCGCCCCCAGCACGAAATACGTCAACGTTATGGGATCATCCTTTTTCGCCTGCAAATCGTCGGCCAGCCATTGGCTGAGAACGATTTTATCGTCCGGAATTCCTCGGGAATCCATCCCCGTCACGATCGAATAAGGCGTCGTGTTCGTGCCGTCACGCAGTTCGTTGACGAAATACGTCAGTGTCAGAAAGTAATTGGAGGCTACGGAAATGGCGGCGGCAACCGTGGGCTTGTCGAGAAACACGCGGCCTGTGCGCAATTCCAACCCGTTCGTGATTCGGCGCAGTTCGAGGTCCGCGTCAGCCAGGGTCCAATGCCGTTCAATGCTCGGCGCGGAAGAGCCTGTCAAGAGGAGATTGGCCTTGCCGGGCTGATCGACTTTGGCCTGAAGAAAGGGCAGGGGAAGGAACGCGTTCATCGGCGCCGCTTGATTGGCCTGCAACCCAAACCGCCCAAATTGCGCGTCGGAAACCACCGCCGCCACCGTAACACGAAACCCAGTCGATACATCTTCCCGCGGCGAAATTGGCGCCTCCGACGACAAAAGCGATGGTCGTTGCACGTGAAGGACGATCACGCCTCCCGCGTTGACCCGTAGTTGGCGGGCCAGCGCGACATTGAGAACTACAGAGTCCGCGGGAATATTGGTGAATGGCGGCGGTTCTTGAGCCATCCCCCAAAAATGCGAATCGACGCCTAGAATCTGAACGCGATTCGCCCGCGCCGTCCCATCCGGCGTCGCCGCCGTGCCAGGCAACTGGAGCAGAGCCGCCGCCAACCCATTGGAAACATCCCCCCGCAAATCATCCGCCAGCGCCGAGCGAAAAAACCGGTCTGTGGACGCCAGTGCAAATCCCGCCCGTCCGACCCGAGCCAAAGCCAGGTCATGAAGGCTGCCGCGAACGCAGTCGCCAACAGCCAACGCTCCCACGAGAATGGCGCTGGCCACGGCAACCCCAAGGAAGGTCCCTAGATGGCTCCGGGCATGAAACCGCAAATTGGCGTGAAGCAACTTCATCATTAAAGATAAAGCTGTTGCGTTTTGGCAGGCACTGCAAGTCAGATGCGAGGGAGGCGCCAGATCCCGGCTGCGAGACCGCAGTTAGCGCCCGGCCAGGTACGATTCCAATTGATCAATCGCAGCCGTCTGGGCCAAGATAATCCAATTGACCATGTCCCCGATCGACACCAACCCAATCACCCGTCCTTCCTCGACGACTGGCAAATGACGAACGTGTTTTTCCGTCATCAACCGCATCGCCTCTTCAACCGAGTCTTGCGGACTGATGGTGGCGACATTGGCGGAAAGAATTTCGCACACCTTGGTGGCATGGGACGTCTTTCCCTCCAGCGCGACTTTCCTGGTGTAATCGCGCTCGGAAAAAATGCCGACAAGCCTGTCGCCCTCCATCACCGGCAATGCGCCGATATTCTTCCTGGCCAAAAGTTGAATCGCCTCGAACACGGTCGCTTGCGGCGATATGGTCCACACGTCCGCGCCCTTGTGGTGCAAGATCGTGCCAATGGTGCCGGTAGTCGTTGTCATGCTGTGTCACCATTATAACATCTGGCGGGGAGGATTCCAAGCGAAAGTTTTTGGCTCGTCATCGGGCGGGAGTGGATTGTAAGATCGCAGGGCAGGGCGATTAGCGCAGCGGTAGCGCAGCAGCTTTACACGCTGTTGGTCGGGGGTTCGAATCCCTCATCGCCCACCATTTTTATTCATTGCGTTGGAACCAGCCGATATTTTGATTTTTGACCGGGAAAAAATGAAATCCGACGCCGAACGTCTGGCGAGGCACAACGTATTTTTAGGCACATCAAGTTGGAAATACCAGGGTTGGCTGGGAGACCTTTACGATCCGGCCCGATATGAGTATCGGGGCAAAGTTGCCGTCAGCCGGTTTGAGCGGAATTGCCTGGCGGAATATGCGGAGGTCTTCAAAACCGTTTGCGTTGACGCCGCCTATTACGCGTTTCCATCTGTCAAGTATTTGGAGGGATTGGCGGCCCAGGTGCCAACGGATTTTCGGTTCGCATTCAAGGTGACGGATGAAATCACGGTCAGGCGTTTTCCGAATCTGCCCCGGTTTGGAGCGAAGGCCGGGGCTGTGAACGACAATTTTCTCCGGGCCGAGGCTTTCGAAAAGGAATTTTTGACGCCGTGCCACTCGATCCGAAATTACGTCGGCATATTGATTTTTGAATTCTCGCGATTTCATCCGTCGGACTTTGCGCACGGGCGGGATTTTGTCGCCGCGCTGGACCAATTCCTTGGCGCGCTACCGCCTGGATGGCCCTACGGGATCGAGATCCGAAACAAGCACTGGCTGCAACCCGAGTATTTTAGTTGCCTGGCGCGCCACAACATCGCCCACGTGTTTAACTCCTGGACGCTGATGCCATCCATCACGGAGCAAATGGCGATTATCGAAAGCCGGACCAATCACGACTTGATTGCCGCTCGATTCCTGCTTAAGCCCGGTCGCAAATTCGAGGAGGCCGTGAAATCGTTCCAGCCGTATGATCGAACGCAAGAAATCAACGAAGAAGCCCGGTGCGCCGGCGCGGAATTGATTATTGAGGGAATGCGTTATGAGGGGAGAAGCAAAACTTATATATATGTGAACAACCGACTGGAAGGCAACGCACTCGCGACGCTGCAAGCCATCGTGGCGCTGATTGGGATACCTTATGAACGGGCGTTGAACATATTGCATATAACATATATTGTGCGAACTACAATTGTGGATAACGTTTTCGAGTCAAGCAAAGCAAAACCGCGAGCAAACTATTGTTTACTGCACGGGTTACGCAGCGTAACTGCCTTTGCAAAGGTCTTGACAAGCGTTATACAATATGTTTTATGTCTTTGGACAGTAACCATTTGCATACGCTCCACAAGCATACGTTGCAGTGGATTCGAGTGTATCGCAAACGCGTGCGTCAAGGTTTCCAGGTGGATGACGCGAACGATTTTGCACGCTATGTGATGAACGCGGGACTGTGCGAGATCATGAACGAAAATCCGCAATTGAATATAACTCTCAAGGACATTTTCCCATACGATGGCAAGCAACTTTGGGATGAGGCGTATTCGCTTCACAAGGAATGTTGCGAGTATTTCGAGGGTCGCACAAAAGATTCTAAGGGCACGGCAAAAGGCGCAAGGAAATCGGATTTGGAAGAGATTGACTTCAAGTTGAATTTGATTGCGGGACGGCTTGCGGAATTACGCAGCGTAACGCCTGCACGTAAACGCAAACCGAAAATCCGCATCCTACCAGAACCAAAAGCATCTGAGGGACGTTGAAGCGTGGGCGGGCGGGCGGCGAAGCCGCACGCCTGCCCGCGCTCCTTGTCCACTATAAACAACTTCGGCAAGTTGTTTAGAGTTGAAAGGCGAAAAGACGTAAAGGCTTGACAGCGAGGCGGTTTTCTGTCATTATAATTTCATGGCCAGCGATGGCCGCGCGTGCAACGAGTTGCACGTCCCCTGCCCCGTTCGTTTTGTGGAAACGGCGGGGTGGGGAATTCAAAATATGTGGGACACAATTCTTATCGACAGTGAAGGTCGGGCGTGGTTGCAAACCACGTCGAATGGTGTCACGCGTGCCTCGTATATGGGATGCATGGATGCTGAGGCGTTGGACGATTTTGCGCGGCAACGAAAGTTGCTGGTTGTGAATGCGGAGGTGGGGAAAACTGGGGCGCGGCATTACAGGCGCGCCCCAGTTTCGCGTTGAGGTTTTCGGAGGGGCAAATTTCCGTTTATACTTGACGTAGGGACATTTGTTTCTCCGTTCCCTTCCCTGACCACCAAAAGAATCAGTGCAGGGTGCAGCGTCGCCACTGGGTCTGGAGGAACTACACTTTCAAGCGCGTTTGCGGGAAATGTTTCGCCTGAACCAGCGATGTTTGACAGCAAGCGGAAATCATAGCCACTGGTGAATAACTTCGCGCTTCTGATACAAAAACACTTCGCTTTACAAGCGAGCGAAATAGAGTTGACGCAGAGCATTTCAAAAGTTATTCACAGGGCAAAAAGATTGTCCTTGAAATCATATATTGTGCGAACTATCGCTGCTTTAAAAAAGGTCGGCCCGTCAATTTTCGTCTTGCGGGCTTGAAATCACGAGTCATATTTGCCGAGGTTCGATAAACCTTTATGCCCGTCCTGCCAACTTCGCCAGTGCCGATTAAACGCCGCTTCCGGCTTCGAATTCTCCTTTACGGGGCGGTTGGTTTGTTTCTGTTTTTGATTCTTGCTTATTTTGTGGTGACGAGCGAAGCCTTTTTTAAAGGCGCCGTTTTACCCAGGATTAGCCGGGCGATTGGCGCGGAAATGACTGTGGCGGATGCGTCGGTCAGTCCGTTTTCTCACATCTCCCTGAAACAGGTCAAAATCGTCGGCCCGGGCGGTGAACCGTTCTTTGAGGCTGCGGATATCCGCTTGGATTATAGCCTGATGCGCATCCTGGGCGGGACTTTGAAGGTGGACAATATCAGTGTTGATTCACCTTCGCTGACAATCGTCCAAAATGCGGATGGCACGCTGAATGTGGATCCGTTGCGTAAAGGGTTTAACAATGCGCCTGGCAGTCCGGCACCAGCCCCGCCTCAAAATTCGAAGCCGCGCCGAATCGAATTAAGAAATGTCGCGATAAAAAATGCCGTGGTCCATTGCGTCTTTAATCTGCCTGGGGGCGGCGTGCGAACGGTGGATGTGTCGGGAATCAATGTCGCTCTCGATCAATTGATGAACGGCCAGAGTGGCAAGTTCACGGCTTCCGCAAATGCCAAAATTTCCGCTCCTTCCAATAGTGTCGTCGAAGCCAATGCATCCGCCGACGTGGAATTCACGCTCAACCAGGACCTTGCTCCCGTTTCCTTCAAGGCGAAAATGGACGAGCAGGTTTCACATGCCGAGGGGTCTTTCAAATACCTCGCGGGATTTCGTTCCACATTTCGGGGAAATGTCACGCCGGACGAAGTCAAAGAAATATCCGAGCGTGTTTATCGCGACGACGCGGTCCTCGGTGAAGTAAACCTGGCAGGCCCGCTTGATCTCGCCAAAAAGGAAGGGCGGTTAACGCTGACTGTGGGGACAATCAATCGCCAGCTTTTGGGCCTGGTCGGCGCAGCAATTGGAATCGATTTCGGGACAACGGCGTTTACCTCTGTATCGACCATAACGTTAAAGGATTCCGGCTCGCTCGTGGCGATTAAGGCACAAGGCAGCGCGACCAACCTGAGCATCAACTCCAACGGCCACCCCACCCCACCCCTCAACGTGACCGGCGACTGTGACATTGCGCTCGACTTGAAAAATGGCTCCGCCCAAATCCAAACATTGTCGTTGGAGGGCCAACAGGACCAAAGCTCTGTTCTTCACGGCAGTCTGACCCAACCGATGACGGTGGCATGGGGAAATAACGCGGCGCCGGCCAGCGATTCTGTTTTTGAACTGGCGGTTTCGAATTTGAATCTTCCCCAGTGGCAGGCACTGATCGGGAACGCCGTTTCCGATGGTACATTTTCGATGAATTTCAGGCTTTCCTCCCACCAAGGCGGAAAATTGCTTGACGCGATATTCAAATCCCATGTTGCCGGCCTTTCGGCGAAGCTGGGCGGAAATGGAATTCCTGAAGGCGCTGTGGATTGCGGTCTCGACGCCGAAATCTCCGGCTTGAAGAAATGCACTTTCACAAATTGCCAGTTCAACCTTACTGAACAAGGGCAGCCGGCTTTACAAATCCTTGCCTCCGGCAGTTGCGAGGGCACCGCTTTCACCGCGCAGAGCCAGGTCGAGGCGGTCATCGCCCGATTGTTGGGCAAAGGTTCTGCGACGCCTTTAAAAGTTGGAGCGACCGTTTCCGGTTCCTTCGCCAAAAACATTTTTGATCTGGGCCAAATCAGCATTTCTCTTCCTGCCACGGAGCGGGCTGTCAATAATGAATTGCACATTAAGGGACAAGTGGATTTGTCGCTGCCCGCGTTGACCAGAGGCCATTTCGATGTTGACGCCGATACGTTGGACCTATCGCCCGCGTACGATGCCGTTACGATTCAGAGCGAGGGAACATCCCCCGAAATTCCTCAGTCCTCTCCGGCAGAAGCGACTGGTAACACGGAGCCGGTCCCCGTCAAGTTTCCCTTCGAATTGACGGCGGGGGTAAGCGTCAAACACGCCTGGCTCCATGAAATTTCGATGGAGGACTGTCAGATGACTGCCAAGGCGGGCGGTGACAAGCTTGTTCTTGATCCGTGCAGTTTGACCCTCAATGGAGGCCGCGTTAATGGCACGGTTGACGTGGATTTTGGTGTGACAGGTTATCGTTACTCTCTCGGGGTTGCGCTCGACAAAGTGCCGCTCGAGCCCATCGCGAACTCATTTTCGTCTGACGATGCCGGAAGGTACAAAGGGCTGATTCTGTCCGACGTTAAAATCACTGGCGCGGGTGTTACGGGGGCAAGTCTCCAAAAAAATCTTGCCGGCCAGGTCAATTTTACTTTGACCAATGCGGACATTCAATTGACCGGGCCGAAGCTGCAAAAAGTTGTCGGGCCAATTGCCAATCTGCTGGGTCTGCACGAACTGCTAACATACCCGCTAACCTCGCTTGATGCGAGAATCGACATGGGAGGCGGCAACATCAGCATCAGCCGTTGCGTCGTCGGAAGCTCGGCTTTTGAGGCAAGCGTGGAGGGTGCAATTCCGATTGCGGAAGTTTTGTCCAATTCGCCGTTGAATCTCCCCGTTCAACTTTCGCTTCGGCGTTCGCTGGCCCTGAACGTCGGTCTGGCGCCTGCCGATACCGCTTCGAACATCGCATTTGTTCCGGTCAAGAACTTCGTCACGATCAAAGGCACGATCGGCGAGCCTGCCAGTGACGTGGATAAAAAAGCTTTGGGCGGCGTTTTTGTAAGTTCCGGAGTCGGCGTGGCCCGCAGGTTGGGCGGAGAGGCAAGTTCCGGAGTGAAAAAAGCAATGTCCAGTTTTCGCAATTGGTTTCGCACGCAATCGACGGACACGAACGGAGCCGCGACGGGACAGTGAGGAAAAGACGCGGTGAAATTTCAGAGACTCAAATTACTCAATTTTGAACACATGCACTTCAAGCGGCTCGAAGCTTTCCCTGAGCACACCGGCTTGGATGGTTGCGGGATGCGTTTCGAAAAGCACCTGCGCGCGTCGGCCAATCAGTGCAGGCCCCATGAACTCCACGGTTTGCGCGTGAACGGATTTGTTGGCGGCTATCAAGTACAAGTTTCCGTTGAGTTTCCGTTCAGTGAATTCCACAGGGGCATTCTCCGGCGAAAGCGTCAATCGGTCGGATACCGCGGGCGCCATGATGATTGGCGTTGCTTCATGAAGTTCTCGCAGCAGCGTTTGCACATAAGCCCAATGGCTGTTCTCGGGTTGGTTGAGCAGCCCCGCCAATTTGTGATGAAAATCATGCTCGCCTGACCCCGTGTAAAACCACAGCCCCTTGACTCCGTTAATGATGCTCAAATACGCCATCGCGCGATACTCCACCGGGGTTGGATAACGTGAATGTTCCCAAGGCTGGACGTAAGCCTGAATGGCAATCCATAGCGGTTTGGTGCAGTCGGTCGTCGTCAGCCACGAGGGCGGTTCCAACGTCGGGTAAGTGCTCCTTAACGGAATGGGATACCACCACCAAATGCCGGCGTCCATATCGGCAACGGGGAAAAAATCGCGCCGGTCCTTGAGCATGTTTTTGCTGATGTCCCGCGAATCGCCCAGCACAAAGGGATGGTCCGGGTCAAGCGAGTGAACCAGTTGGTAAAGTTCGGCGATATTTTTCAGCGGCGCTTTGCCGCGCGCCACCCTTTCCTCCGAATCCCAGCATAGCAGGCCCGGATGATGTCGAAAGGTTTCAATCCGCCGGCGCACCTGCGCCCACTGCGCCTGCTCAATCGCTTTCCGCGGCAATTCAACCATCATTCTCATGCCGTCGGCCCAAGATTGGTCCATGAGTTCTTTGAGGCGCATGTCGTTGGGGTTGATTGCCTCCCCCGCTTCGCCCGTGGTGGTCTCATAATTATGCGTGACAGTGAAGCCGGCCTTCGCGATTTCTTCGTAATGCGCGGCGCTATACAGGCCGATGGGAAATTCCGGCTGGCCCGCCACACGCAGAAACCCATCGGGACCGATCTCGACTTTCGATTGCTCGGGCGGACAAACCCGAACATCCGTCCCGGCCTTCGCAATCTGTTTGCCCGCTCCGTTGAGCAGTCTCGCGTTGATGCGAAAGCTTGCGGTCGCTTCCACCGGCACGTGAAGCGTCGTGCCGACAATCCCTCCCTGCGAAGCATCGACCGAAGCAGTTTGAAGGACGCTGCCGCTGGCGGTCGCGAGCTGGATTACCAACATCGAACCGGCGTTCTGGCCAGGACTCAAATTTATCGCGGCATCGACGCGGGTTTCCCCGTCCCCTTCGCCGCGAAGATGATAACACGGGCATGCTGGATAAAGCGCCAGAGGCGTTTTGTTCTGTGAGAGACAAAATCCTGGCAGGACAAACAGGGCGACGGAGAGCAGGCGGATGAATTTCATTGCGGGTTTTCGTTTTGGATTTCTTCGAGGGCTTTGCGGCAGTACCATTTCACGGCATCGGACATTGCGGGTTGAAGTGTGTCCAACTCGGCGGAGGAACACCAGCGGATATCGTGATGCTCCTCGGACGCCAGCGTCACGGACCCCCGCTTCGGGCGCGCCCAATAGTTCATGCCGATGTGTTCATGCGTTTCGGTGATGCGATGGATGTCCAGAAAACGCGGCGCGATCAGCGCGCGTGTGCCGGGTTCGGTGGTCGGCGGGCGCTC
>DATAXU010000101.1:0-26901 GCA_036272955.1 Verrucomicrobiia bacterium | reverse complement strand
TCCACCGGAGAACTCGTCCGGCGCCTGACCGCCATGGCGTGGAAGTATCGCGGGGATTTTGTGCTGTCCCTGGTGCTGAGTCTCGTGCTGCTCATCCTGGGCCTCATCGGTCTCCAACTGCTGGGGGTCGTGATCGATGTCATTCGCCATGCGCTCGACCCGAGCCAACAAGCGCCGCACTACCCTTTTGGCTGGATGCCCCCTGCCCGTTGGAAGGCTGTCGAAATCGTCACGGCGCTTTCGCTGGCAATCGTGGTCCAGGCGCTCTTGCGGGCGGTCCTCACTTACAAATATAATTTTACGACCGCGCGGCTGATGCAGGGCGAAATCGTCCCGGACCTCCGCGATCAAATTTACGACCGGCTGCAACGGCTGAGTTTCCGTTTCTTCGACGTTCACGGGTCCAGTTCCATTTTCAACCGCGTCACCGGCGACGTCCAAAACACGCGGCTGTTCGTGGATGGGGTTTTGTTGCAGGGGGCGAACATGGTGCTGACTTTGGTCGCATACGGCATTTTTATGTGGCGAATCCAACCCGGGCTGACTGTCGCCTGCCTGTCGGTGGCCGTGCCGCTCTGGTGGGTGACGCATTATTATTCGGGGCGGCTGCGTCCGGGCTATTTGCGAAATCGCGAATTGTCGGACAACCTCGTTCAACTTTTTACGGAAAGCGTCAAGGGGATGCAAACCACCAAAGGTTTCGCGGCGGAACCGCACCAGTTTCGGCGGTTTGAGGAGGGCAACACGATGGTATCGACGCAGCAGGGGCGGATTTTTTGGGACATCTCCTTATTCACGCCGGTGACGCAACTGCTCTCGCAACTGAGCCTGGTGATACTTTTCGCTTACGGCGGCTGGCTTTACGTGCGAGGGGAGATCGCGCTTGGAAGCGGTCTTGTCGTTTTCGCAGGGCTGCTCCAGCAATTCAACGGGCAGGTCGCCAATATCACCAACATCGCCAACTCCGTTCAACAAAGCCTCGCGGCGGCGCGGCGCGTCTTTGAAGTGCTTGACATGCCGGTCGGGGTTGAGACCAAGCCCAACGCGATCATCCCCGGGCGTTTGACCGGCAGCATGGTGTTTGAGAATGTGACGTTTGGTTATCACGCAGAACATCCCGCGTTGCGCGACGTTTCCTTTGAATCCAAGCCGGGGCAGGTCGTCGGGATTTTTGGGATGACGGGCGCGGGCAAGAGCACGGTGCTCAGTTTGCTCCCGCGATTTTACGATCCCCAGCAGGGGCGCATCCTTGCCGATGGCCGGGATTTGCGCGATCTCGACCTGGATGCCTTTCGGAGGCAAATCGGCATTGTGTACCAAGAGAGTTTTCTCTTCTCGAACACCGTCAGCGCGAATATCGCGTTCGGCAATCCGCAGGCCACGCAGGCCGAGATAGAGAACGCGGCGCGGATTGCGTGCGCGCACGAGTTCATCACGGAATTGCCGCGCGGCTACTCGACGGTGCTTGGTGAATCGGGCGTGGACCTTTCCGGCGGGCAACGTCAGCGATTGGCGCTGGCCCGCGCGCTGTTGCTTTCGCCTCCCGTTCTTATTCTTGACGATCCGACGGCTTCGGTGGATTCCAAAACCGAGCACGAGATCGTGACGGCGTTGCGAGAGGCGATGTCGGATCGGACGACCTTCGTGGTATCGAGCCGCCTGAGTCTGCTGCGGCGGGCCGATGTCATCCTGGTATTGGAAGAGGGGAGGCTGATCCAAACGGGCACGCACGCGGAACTGGCGCATCGTCCCGGGCCGTATCATCAAACCGCGCTATTGCAGTTGATGGATTTGGGACGAGCAGCGTGACGGTGTTTCGTGTTTGAACGGAAACGACTGTTCAGTATCTATGATGCAGATATGAAAAAAAGACTATGGCTGTTGTCGGTTTTCGCCGTGACGGGTGCTTTGGTGGGGGCAGGATGCACGGAAAGGGTTTATGTGCAACAACCTGCACCGGTTGCCAGCTCGGAACCCCCTCCTTCCGGCCCCCAGGTTCCACCGCCTACAATGGAACCTTCGGCTCCGCAACCCGCACCGCAAGCGGATGTCTTGGTGGCGGCTCCAGGGCCGGGATATGTCTGGACGGCAGGGTATTACGATTGGAATGGCGCGGCGTGGCTCTGGCTTCCCGGGAGGTGGCTGAGGCCGCCGCATCCAGGGGCGGTTTGGTGGGGGGGACATTGGGACCGGCGCCATGGCCGGCGGGTTTGGGTGCGGGGACGTTGGCGGTGAAAAAACGATTGAATAATCCGGGTGTTTTAGGCATCTAAAATCCGGTTCTGCCGCTCGATGGAGTAGCGCGGTTTTCAACCCCTTGGTGAGAGCAGAATCGACTGAACATGCGACGTTCCCTCAAATCAGTGACGATGGGTGTCCTCATTCTGGCGATCCTGGCCGGCGTCGGGGCCTGGCAATGGCGTGCCCATGCCGCCCATAAAACTTCCTTTCGCGATGCAACGGTCAAGAGGGGCGATCTTTATGTGACGATCACGGCCACGGGCACCGTCGAACCGGAGGAGGTTGTCGATGTCGGAGCGCAGGTGGCGGGGCAGGTGAATGTTTTTGGAAAAGACAAAAGCGGCAAAACCATTGATTACGGTTCGGTTGTGGAGGAAGGGACCGTGCTGGCAAAAATTGACGACTCCCTTTACGCGGCGGATGTCGCGCTTGGCAAGGCGGAATTGGACCAGGACAAGGCGGGCGAAGTGCGGGCGGAGGCGGACCTGGAACAGATGAAGGCGAAGTTGGTCCAGGCGGAGGCGGATTGGAACCGGGCGCAAAAGCTTGGTCCTTCCGAAGCACTGGCGCCGACGACCTACGATTCCTACAAGGCGAATTACGAAATCGCCAAAGCCAACGTGGACCTGGACGAAGCTTCCTTGAAACAGGCCCGGGCCACGACGGTTGCGGCGGCGGCCACGCTGGATAAATCGCAGCGAACCCTCGACTATTGCACCATCACCTCGCCTGTCAACGGCGTGATCATTGATCGCCGGGTGACGATTGGCGAAACGGTGGTTTCCAGTTTCAATACGCCGAGCCTTTTCCTGATCGCCCGCGACCTGACGCGGATGCAGGTTTGGATTTCGGTCAATGAAGCGGACATCGGGAGCGTGCATCCGGGGCAGCAAGTTACATTTACGGTGGATGCGTTTCCGAATCGCACGTTTCACGGAACCGTGGGGAAAATTCGTTTAAATGCGACGATGACGCAGAACGTGGTGACCTATACCGTGGAGGTCAATACCGACAACAAGGATGGGAAGCTGTTGCCTTACCTGACAGCGAACGCGCAATTCCTGACGGGCGAGCGGCACCAGGTGTTGCTGATTCCCAACGCGGCGTTGCGCTGGCGGCCGCAAACGGACTTGATTGCGCCGGAATTTCGCGAGGCCGCGATGACTGCTCCGCGCAGCGATGCGGCGGATGCCGAACACGCGGGCACCGTATGGGTCGAGGACGGAGACTTTGTGAAACCTGTGCAGATCACAACGGGGTTAACCGATGAAACGCTGACGGAAATTCAGGGCGGCGGGATTACGGAGGGAACGAGCGTCGTGCTGGGCGTGCAATTGCCGGGCGAGGCGACAGACGCGGACGCCGCGAATAACCCATTCGCCCCGCAGAATCCGTGGCGGCATCCGCGGTCGCACCGGACCAATTCGCCGTAGTCCGACCGTTATGGCATTGCTTGACCTGCGCGGCGTTCGAAAGACCTACCATTTGGGGGAGGTGGATTTGCCGGTGCTCAAAGGGGTTTCGATGGAGATTGGCAGCGGGGAATTAGTGGCGTTGATGGGCGCCAGCGGATCTGGCAAAAGCACCTTGATGAATATCCTGGGCTGCCTGGACCATCCCACCGCGGGGGAGTATTGGCTGGATGGGCAGGAAATCTCCGGGGCGTCCTCCGACGAGCGGGCGAGATTAAGGAACCGGCTGATCGGATTCGTTTTTCAGAATTTCAACCTGCTGGCGCGAACAACAGCTTTGGAGAATGTCATCATGCCGCTTTCCTATTCCGCCGAGCATTTGGCGGAAAAGGAAATGCGCGACCGGGCGACTCATTTGCTGGGCAAGGTTGGGCTGGCGGAACGTTTGGACCATCAGCCGTCGCAACTTTCCGGCGGACAGCAACAACGGGTGGCGATTGCGCGCTCCCTCGTCAACCGTCCCCGGCTTCTTTTGGCCGACGAGCCGACGGGGAACCTGGATTCACAGACCAGCGAGGAGATTTTGCAAATGTTTCGCGATCTCAACCGCACCGAGGGCTTGACCATTATCCTTGTCACACACGATCCCACGGTGGCGGAACACGCGCAGCGGGTCATCCGGATTCGCGATGGATTGATCGAACACTCCAACGGCGCATGAAATTCTATCGCATACTTGACACCGCGTTGCGGGCGCTTCGCCGAAATGTGTTGCGGGCGGCGCTGACGACATTGGGGATCGTCATCGGAGTGGCGGCTGTGATCGCGATGATGGAAATTGGCCGAGGCTCGACGGTGGCGATCCAGCGAACGATTGCGACGATGGGCGCCTACAATATTTTGGTATTTCCCGGCAATCTCGCGGCATCCGGGGTGAGTTTTGGAAATGGGAGCATGATGACCCTGACGCCGCTGGACGCGGACGCGATATTGCGGGAATGCCCGTCCGTGGCGGCGGCTGCGCCGGTGGACCGCGTGCGGACGCAAATTGTGTATGGCAACCGGAATTGGGTGCCCAACAGCATGTATGGGACGACGCCGGCGTTTCTAGACGTGCGGAATTGGAATGATATGGCCGAGGGGGAAGCGTTCACCGCGAGCGACGTCCGCAATTGCAGCAAAGTGTGCCTGGTCGGCGCGACCATTGTGCGGGAACTTTTCGACGGCGAATCGCCCATCGGAAAAGAAATCCGCATGCAAAACGTGAGCTTCAAGGTCATCGGGGTCCTGCGCCCGAAAGGAGCGAACATGATGGGGTCCGATCAGGATGACATCGTGATTGCGCCGTGGACGACAATCAAATACAGGGTGACAGGATCGTCGGCAGGAAACGTCAACCAGAGCGCGGCCGCGACCGCCGCCGCGGCCGCGACTGTGCTGCCAAGCCAGGTGTACCCCAACACATCGCTCAGCCTTTACTCCGTGCCGTCCGCGACGGAGCAGTCCGATACCCCTGCGCAGGTGAGGTTCGCCAACATCGACGAGATTGTCGTGGCGGCGCGAGGCGGCGACCAGGTTTCTGAGTCGATCGATGAGGTGACATCACTACTGCGCGAACGGCACCACATTCGCGGGAGCGCGCCGGACGACTTCACTATCCGGGACCTGACGGAAATCATGAAAACGATGAGTTCGACGACGGAATTGATGACAAACCTGCTGTTGATTGTGGCGCTGATTTCGCTGGTAGTGGGCGGGGTGGGAATCATGAACATCATGCTGGTCTCGGTGACGGAACGAACGCGCGAAATCGGTTTGCGCATGGCCGTCGGCGCGCAAGGGGCGGACATTCTGCGCCAATTTTTGGTGGAGGCCGTGCTGCTATGTCTTCTTGGGGGAATTTTTGGGATTTTATTGGGTCGCACGACTTCGTGGCTCGTGCGCGTGATCAAACACTGGCCGACGGCGACATCCATTGGCGCCATCGTTGCGGCGGTGGTGGTTTCGGCGACGGTGGGAATCGTGTTTGGATTTTACCCGGCGTGGAAAGCCTCGCGATTGGACCCCATCGACGCACTTCGCTACGAATGATGAAACTTCATCCCCTCTTTCTCCCAACCATTCTCGCAGGCATATTGCTGGGGGGATGCGCGGTTGGGCCGAACTTTAAGCCGCCACAACCCGACGCGCCGCCATCGTGGGTCGGCTTGACCAATGCGACGACGGCATCGGGGTCGGTTGCAACAGCCGCGCCAGCGGACTTGACGGATTGGTGGAAAAAATTCAACGATCCCCATCTGGTTTCGCTCATCAATGAAGGGTTCCGCACGAATCTTGATTTGAAAATTGCGGAGTCGGTTTTGCGGCAAGCCCGCGCCGAGCGGACGGTCGTTGCAGGGGCGCTGTTTCCTTCATTGAGCGGGAACGGCTCGTATCTTCGCGGCGTGCCCAACGATGTCACCGCGAGCCTGGATGCGGCGTGGGAATTGGATATTTTTGGCGGCACACGCAGGAACGTTGAATCCGCGACCGCGACCGTCGTTGCGCAACAGGAAAATCTGCATGATGTTCGCGTGACGTTGAGCGCAGAGATTGCGCTGGATTACATCCAGCTTCGCTCCTACCAGGAGCAGATCGGGATTGCGAAGGAAAACCTGCACTCCGAGGAGCGCACCGCGAAGCTGACCCAGGAAAAGCTGGCGGCGGGATTCGCCAGCGCCCTCGATGTGGCGAACGCCGAGGCGGAGGTGGCGACGACGGAGGCCACGATCCCCGTGCTGGAAACTTCCGCCCGTCAAACTATTTACGCATTGAGCCTTTTGCTGGCGCGGCCGCCGGGGGATTTGGTGGAGGAGCTGTCCAAGCCGGGCGCCGTCCCCCTCACGCCGCCGGAAGTGCCGATCGGTTTGCCGTCTGATTTGGTGCGGCGGCGTCCGGACATTCGGGAGGCGGAAGCGCAATTGCATGCGGCGAACGCGCAAATTGGCGTGGCGGAGGCGCAATATTTTCCGCAATTTTCGCTGACGGGAACCGGCGGCTACTCCAGCGACCTCGCGAGGACGCTGTTCGCCGGCTCGAGCCGTTTTTGGGACGTTGGCCCGACGATGACGTGGAACATTTTCCAAGGGGGCGCGCTGACCGCCAACGTGCGAGTGCAACGGGAATTGACCACGCAGGCATTTTTGTCGTATCGCAAAACGGTGCTCACGGCACTGGACGAGGTTGAGAACCAACTGGTGGCCTTTGCCAACGAATGGAACCACCGCCAATCCCTGAACGAAGCGGTGGTGCAAAACCGCAAGGCGGTTGATCTTTCCAATCAACTTTATGCGCAGGGCACGATCGATTTTCTCACGGTGCTGGACGCGGAACGTTCGTTATACGCATCGGAGACGGCGCTTTCCCAAAGCAAGGAATCGATCTCGACGGATTTGGTTTCGCTTTACAAAGCGTTGGGAGGAGGGTGGCAGTGAAATCGGCGGAAAATTTTCTTCTTTTTATGGTTGCGCTGTGAAACATAGCGATTATTGTGAACGACTCGTGAATAGCGAATACATGAAGCAAGCGTTGGTGAAGGTCGGCAACCCTAACGTCCTGGTGAACCTGGTTTCACGCCGCGTCCGGCAACTGACTTCCGGCGGAGGGAACAGTCGTCCGCTCATCGAGCAGGCGGGAACGCTGGGGGCGGCGGACATCGCGTTGCTGGAAGTGATCGAGGGCAAAATGGCATGGGACGCCACCCCCGAGGCCGAAGAGGAAATCCAGACGGTTTCCAAGAAGCGGCGCGGACGCTGATTCGGCAGTTCCCCCTTGTTGGGCGCCGCGCAGGGTTGGCCGTTTGACCATTACTATGGCTGAAATCCTGCACAATTCCAAAGCCCGGCGCGATTACAGTATCCTTGAGACATTTGAGGCAGGCATCGTCCTGCACGGGTCCGAGGTCAAAACTCTCCGGTCGGGCAAAGCCCAAATCAGCGATGCGTTTGCGCGGGTGGAAAAGGGCGAGGTGTGGCTTTACAACGCGCACATCGACGAATACGCGCAGGCCAATCGGTTCGGCCACGCGCCGAAAGCGCCGCGGAAACTGCTGCTGCACAAATCGGAAATCCGCAAGCTGTTCGGGCTCGCGGCGGTGAAAGGAAATGCGCTGGTTCCGCTTTCCCTTTACTGGAAAAATGGGAAAGTCAAAGTGGCGCTAGGGGTCGGAAAAGGGAAAGTGGAGTTCGACAAACGGGCAGACATCAAGCAGCGCGAATCCGACCGGGAACTCAAGCGCGCCACGATGCACCACCTAAAAAGAAAAGCCTAGGCCGCAGCCTGGGATTTGCTCCATTTGCGCTTGGGTGCCTTAACAACCAGGCCCTTTTTGATCGCCTTGGCGGAAACGCGGATGTAACGCACTTCGCCGTCAATCAAAGCCTTGACCCGCTGCAAGTTAGGAAGAAACCGGCGCTTGGTAATGGCGGTGATATGGGTGCCGATGCCGCCCTTTTTCTTAGCTTTGCCGCTGCGCCAAATGTGGCTGCCCTTGATGGGGCCAACGCCTGTAATTTCACAATGTCGAGTCATAAAAGTCTTCTCAGAGCCGGATAAAATGAGGTATCGGCCTGGGCGATTCAAGCCTTATTTAAAATAAATGAAGATTTTTAAGGGTTTAACTTGCAAAGGTGCGAGGGAAACCCTTACTGTACGAGAGTATGCGGATTTTAGTGCAAGATCCAACCAGCAAGGCGTTTTTCGACGGCTCTGGGTGGGACCATGAATTGGAGCGAGCGAGAACATTCGACAACGTTGCCCAGGCTGAAGCATTGTGCGAGGAGTATCAATTTTCCAGCGCATTGATCGTGGTCAAATTCGACAATCCGAATCACGACTTTAGCTATCCGGTGGGGGCGCGCGGGGCGCTGTTGGTTTCCAAGCCGCAAACCACCAAGATCAAAAGCCTTTATTGAGACTGTAATTCTTCTGGCATCCGCGCGCGAATTCTGAATGCTGGTGCGGTGCATTTGGCTCATCTCAGGCTGCGCGACTTTCGCAATTACGGGCGTCTGGACGCCGATTTTCCAGCGGGATTCCATCTGCTCCTCGGGGACAACGCTCAGGGTAAAACAAATATTCTCGAAGCCATCTATCTCATTGCGACCCTCCGCTCTTTTCGCGGTGTCGGCGGCGCGCAAATGATCCGGCATGGGCACAAGGGATATTTCATCGGGGCGAATGTGATGTCGCAAGCCCGCCACGAGGTCAAAATCTACTGGTCGGCGCGCGAACGCAATTTGACGCTGGATGGCCAGCCGGTCCGGCGGCTCGGCGAGTACCTTGGGACATTGCGCGCGGTGGTATTTTGCACCGAGGATTTGCAATTGATCAAAGGCACCGGACGGTTGCGGCGGCGCTTCATGGATTTGCTGCTGACACAAACGCATCCGGGTTATCTTTCGTTGTTGCAACGCTACGCAGCGGCGTTGCGTTCGCGCAACGCGCTTTTGAAAGATCCGCGGGCGGACGAAGCCACGTTGGAAGGGTTCACACGGCAGCTTATCGAAGCAGGGACGCGATTGATGGATTTCCGCCGCGACTTGGCGCCGCGCATATTCCCGCTGGCAAAGGAAGCGCACGACCGGGTGGCGGGAAGCGCAGAATCACTGGAATTGGAATACCAGCCTTCGGTACGGGAGGATTTCGCGTTGGAATTGGCGAAGAACCGAGCGCGTGAAAGAGCCTTTCGCTCGACGCTGCTGGGCCCGCATCGCGATGACTTGAGCCTGCGCCTCAGTGGGAAATCGGCGGCGAAATATGCCAGCGAAGGTCAGAAGCGGTCGATTGCCATCGCATTGAAAATGGCGCAGGCGGAGTATCTTTCGGGCATTCACGGGGCGCCGCCGGTTTTGTTGATTGATGATATCATGGGGGAATTGGATGCACGGAGGCGGGCGGGATTTTTGCCGTTATTGAGCCGGGCGCAACATGCCCGGAGCCAGGTTTTCATGACCTGCACGGAGGAGAATTGGCCGCGCGAATTGGGAAGGGACGTGCAGCGTTGGGATGTGAAATCAGGTTCGCTGGGACCGGCGGCGTAGAAGAACGGTTACGGCCCGGCCGAGTCCACGTTGTGGCCGAGTTCGCGCAGGCGCTGCAATTTGTAGATCATCGCGCGGCGGCTGATGCCCAGCGCCTTGGCGGTGACGGTGCGGTTGAAATCGTTTTTTCGAAGGGCTTGCAGAACGGCCTGGGCTTCGATCTCTTCGAGCTTGCCGGCGTCGATGGATTCGGCGGGGGAACGGGGACGAGCGCCGGAACGGACGCGGCTGGGAAGATGCTCGGCAACGATCAGGTCGCCGCGCGACAACAGTGCGGCGCGCTCCATGGCGTTGCGCAACTCGCGGACGTTGCCGGGCCAGGAATAGCTTTGGAGGCAATCGGCCACGGAAGACGAAAGCCGCGCCTTGCCCTGGGTAAATTCGGCGACGAACCGGTTGGCCAATGGCAAAATATCCTCGCAACGCTCGCGCAAGGGCGGTACTGTCAATTCTACGACGTTGAGGCGGTAGAAAAGGTCTTCGCGGAAGCGCCCTGCTTTGACTTCCTCCTCAAGGTTGCGGTTGGTCGCAGCGAGGATGCGGGCGTTGACATGAATTTCGCTGTTGGAGCCGATCCGCTGGAAACGGCCATCCTGGGCGACACGCAACAGCTTGGCCTGAAGCTGGGGAGCCATGTCGGCAATTTCATCCAGAAATATCGTCCCGTCGTCGGCCACCTCGAATCGGCCGATGCGCTGGGAGGTCGCGCCGGTGAAAGCGCCCTTTTCATGTCCGAAAAGTTCGGCCTCGAGGAGAGTTTCGGGGATGGCGGCGCAGTTGACTTTGACAAGCTTGCCGGCGGAACGCGGGCTCCAGAGATGGATGACATCCGCGACGACTTCCTTGCCGACGCCGCTTTCGCCCGCAATGAGAACGCGGCTTTCCGAGGCGGCAATGAGTGAGACGTCGTGAAAAAGGGCCTGCATCAACGGACTTGCGGCGACGATATTGGGAGGGAGCTGTTTGCCGGCGTCGAACTTCAACGGGGCGAGTTGCGACAGGCCGGTGGCCTGGCGGACGGAGGCGAGGAGTTCGTCCAGGTCAATGGGTTTGGAAAGATAATTGACAGCGCCGTCGCGGATGGCGCCGACGGCATCGCGGACATCGGCGAACGCGGTGACCAGGAGAATGGGAAACGACCCGTGCTCCTTGCGGGCGAGCCGCAACGTGTCCAGCCCGGTGAGTCCGGGCATGCGCACGTCTGAAATCATCATGTTGATCTTTTGCTGGCGGAGGACTTCAAGGGCGCGTTCGCCGGAGGAGACGGGGACGGTTTCAAAACCCTGGCTCGAGAGAAAGGAATCCAGAAGGCTGCGCTGGCCGGCGTCGTCATCAACGATCAGGAGGCGTGGAGCACGCGTATTTTCCTGAATCGCTTCGATGGGCACTTGTTTCACTCCTTCAGCTTAAGCTTGACGTGAGAAATGCGAAAGAGCGCGCCGGCGGAATCGTTGGGTACGCATTCGATTTCCCAACCATGCGCCAAAACAATCTGCTGGACGACGGCCAGGCCCAATCCCGTGCCCTCGGCATGGGTGGTAAAATAGGGTTTGAAAATTTCGGAGCGATTTTCCGAAGAGACGCCGGGGCCGTTATCGGAAATTTCGATGAAGGCCTCTTCGTTGTTGCGGCGGCTGGCGCGGATGCGGATGGTGCCTTGGGCTGGAACCGCCTGGACCGCGTTGAGGACGAGGTTGAAGAGGGCCTGGCGAAGCAATTGTTCGTCGGCTTCAATCACGACAGACTCGACCAGGTTTTCCAGTTTTATCTTTTTCTCCTCGAGGTCGTAATTGAGGGCACGGGCGACTTCGGTGGCGACGGCGCTGAGGTCGGTGGGAGCGCGGCGAACTTCGCGGGGGCGCGAGTAATTGATGAATTCATTCAACTGCGCCGTGACGCGGTCGGTCTCGTTGATGATCTCCTTGGATTTGGAGCGGACTTCCGGAGAGGCATCCTGGACTTTGGAAATGAGTTGGGCCAGGCCGCGAATGATATTAAGGGGATTGCGGGTTTCGTGGGCGAGTCCGGCGGCGGCGAGGTTCATTTCCTTAAGGTGAAGATTTTGCTCGCTTGCGCGGACGAGGCGGAGTTGCAATTCGGAAGTGCGGGCGAGGTTGCGCCAGCCGAAACCATAGCCGAAAACAGCGCCAGTGCCGAGGAGGCCGATGATCGACCGGAGCCAAAGATCGTAGCTTTCAGCCTGATGGACAAAGCGGGTTTTCATGACGAGAACGAAACTGTGGACGCCCTTTTTTTCAAGGAGGGTTTTGTAGTCTTGCTCCGTCATCCAGTAAGGGCGTTCGCGGCGCCAATCAAAGCGGCGACGTGGTGCATTGGTGCTCATTTGCGGAATGGGAGGAACGGTGTTGCTGGCGGAATTGAGACGATTGGTGACCAGCGAACGAACTTCTTCCCCGGGCATGACCAGCTCGGCCATGTTGGTCCCCAGATCAATGGGGTTTTGCAAAATGGCGATAGGCCCTTCCCAAAAAACACCCCCATTGAACTCGCTACGGGACGGCATCTCGATAGGCTCCCCCGCGGCCGCGACGACTTCGCCGGCGCTGTTGAGAAGTTCGACGGATTGAAGTTCGTTGGTGTAACTGGCGACCAATTCATTCAAGCCGGCTTCAAGGCGTTCCTTGTTGACGACGCCGCCGATAAACCGGTGGGAGCGCATCAGCAGGCCACAGGTGGTGGAAATGTTGCGGCCGCGGTCGATGAGCATATGGTGAAACGCCTTTCGGGCATGCAAATGCTCGGCAGCCTGCCAGCCGATTAACATGCCCCAAACGGCCGCCAACACTCCATAAACCAACCAACTGCGACGAGTGATCATGCGTAAAGGTTTTTATCGCGCGTGCGGGCTGCCTGCCGGATAAACCGGCGGCGGCGAAGCCTGCCCTGGTTCGAGGTACTCGTTGTATTCCTTTTGAGGAAATGCTTTCGGCGCCAGTTCGCTGCGGCCGCGCTCGTCGTCGCTCATGTGAGCGAGGTCACTGGGCGTCCGCACAACATACGGGGTCAGCAGAATGATCAATTCGGTTTTGGCATCGGATTGAATCTTGTGATGGAACAATAAACCGATGCCGGGAATGTCGCCCAGGATGGGCACCTTGCTGTCGGTGCTGGTTTTGCTGTCCTGCATCAAGCCGCCAATAACAACCGTCTGGCCGTCTGGTGTCACGACGACCGTGTTAGCCGAACGGATATCGATGTAGGGAGCGGTGATGGCGGCGCCGTTAGTGGCGTAAGCAATGGCCTGGGAATGGGTGGCATCGACTTCGGAGATTTGGGGAGCGAGAATCATTTCCACCATTCCGTTGTCGCTGATGAAGGGAGTGACCTGCAAAATAATCCCGACATTTTGGTACTGGATGCCGTTGTGTTCATTGCCAAAAGTATCATAAGTGACGCTGGTAATGAGAGGCACTTGCTGTCCCACCACGATGGTGGCCTGCTGATTGTTGCGGGCCAGGATCGTGGGGCGCGAAAGGACGTCCACCTTTCCGACTTCCTCGATTGCGCGCAAGGTGGCCGTGAAGTTGTTGCCGGAAATGGTGTAAATGCCGGCGCCGGGAAGAGTATTGACACCCGCGGCATTGGGCGTGATGCCTTGTTGGGCGAGACCGAAGAGGCTTGAGCCGGTGTTGGTCGTCGTGGCGTTGATGTTCCTGGTGATGGTGCCTTCGATTCCGATGTCCGATCCTTTGTTATACGTGACTTCGAGGAACACGACCTTGATCAATACCTGGGGCTTGGGACGGTCGAGATTTGCTATGACCTGCCGGACAGCCTCCGTGGTGTTTGAATCGCCAAGGACCACGACCGTGCGTGTATCCGGGTCCACATAGAATTGGGGAGTGGAAACCTGGCCGTTGGGCGGGCGGTTGACGTCGCTGGAACTGGAACTCACGCTGGAAGAGCCACCACTGGAACTTCGAGCGGCGCCACCACCGCCAAAACCGCCGCCGCCGCCGCCACCAAAACCGCCGCCACCGCCGCCTCCCCTGGTTTGAGCCAGAAGCGGTAGGGTCAAGGAACAGAGACCGAGAACGGCCAGGCGGCAAACCTGGAGTTTCGCAATCTGGATCATATTTTTCATGTATAAGGGGAGTTAAATATCAATGGAGTGCGGACGTTCCGGTGCTGCCTCCAAAGCCAGAGGTGGAGGACGTCGTGCTGGTGGATTGGCTGTTGACGTTGCCTTGTTCCCGGGCGCTTAAAGCGCTGCTTGTCGTCGAAGAAGAGGGCGAGCCTTGATTGAGGAAAAGGCCGGTAATGGTGAGTTCCACGGCGGCGGGATCGGCATTATTGAGACGGAATGCCGTGACACGCGTGTCTCCGCCGTCGCCTTCGTCCAGGGAGTCAATCATACCCTTGATTTCGCCCATGAGGTCCTTGGACGCAGTGACAATGACGGATTCGGTGCGGCGATCCGCCACGGCCACCACGCTGGTCTGGAGTTTCATGCGATCGCTCTGGTTGTTTTCGGGCTGGCGCTGCTGCATCCACGGGGGCGTGAAGCGGAAGCCCATGCTACGGTTGTTTTGATCGGAAGAGGTGTTGGAGTTCGGAAACAAGGTGCCGAGTTCGTCGGCGATTTCAACGGGGTCAGCGTGTTTAAGCTTGAAGACTTTGATTTCCGTGATGTCCTGGCTCGGCTGGTCCAGCGAGGTGATGACGTTGGTGATGTAAGGCATGTAACCGGGAGGCGCGCTGGCAATCACGGCGTTCATTTGATCGTCCGAACTGAATATGGCGTGAGTTTGCGCATTTTTTGTGTCCTCGCTGCTGCTCCCGCCGCCACCACCGCCGCCGCCGCCAAACATCGCCCCAAATCCGCCGCCACCCCGGCCGAACCGGCTGGCAAAGTTATTGCGCGTATTGGCGCGAGCGACGTCCGAATCGGCGCTTTCGAAGACTTCCTTCAACTCAGAGGCAACTGATTTGGCGTCGGCGTACTTGAGGATGAACACTTCGACGTCGGAAACCGAGGAGCTGTCGAGGTCGGAAATGATTTCGGAGATGCGATGCACATCCCGTTGCGGGGCGGTCATGATAATGGCGCTGCCGGCCTCGTTGGCCGACACAGTGGCGTCCTTGGGAATCAGCGATTCGAGGTCTTTGACCAATTGCTCCGGATTAAGCGTCTGCACAGGCAGGATCTCGGTCACAATTTCATCGTTGAGAGGGACCTGACTCGGAGAAGTGGCTACTTTGACAGGAGTCGTGGAAAGGGATTTGGCGCGCTCGCTGTCCATGATGTTGAGAGTCCGGCCCTGGAGCACGGCGGTTAAATTATTTTTGTTCAATTGGTCATTGAGCAGATCCACCACTTCGTTCGTTGTGATGGGCTGCCTGGCGACGACCGTCACGGTCCCTTGCAAATTGGCGTCGGACACAATGATCAAACCGGCTTTCGCGCTGAGATAATTGAGCACGGTGCCGAGAGGGACACCGTGGAAATTGAGGACGAGGCCGTTGGTCGGAATTGGTTCGGCAATCGTGTTGGTGTCCACGATGGCGGTTGGCGCGGGGGTGTTGGTGTCGGCGGGAGAGGCGAGAGCTCCCGCTGTTAAGAGGGCTGTCAGGATTGCGGTGATATTTGCTGTTTTCATGTTTTCAAAATGCTTACGGAACGCCGGAACCTCCCGTGCCAAGGCCGAACCCGGAAGTAGTGGAGCTGGTGCTGGTGGATTGGCTGTTGACGTTGCCCTGTTCGCGCGCGCTTAAAGCGCTGCTCGTCGTGGATGAGGAAGGGGAGCCGGTATTCAGGAACAGGCCGGAAAGTGTGAGTTGCACGGCGGCTGGATCGGCGCTCTCGAGGCGAATCGCAGTCACTTTTGTAATGCCTGCATCGCCATCGTCCAAAGCTTCGACCATGCCTTTGATCTCTCCCATGAGGTCTTTGGAGGCGGTCACAATCACAGATTCGGTACGGCGATCCGGCACCGCCACGACGCTGGTCTGGAGTTTCGCGCGGTCGCTCTTGGTGTTGCTGGGCTGCTGTTGCTGCATCCACGGGGGCGTAAACCGGAAACCCATGCTGCGATTGTTTTGATCGGAAGTGCTGTTGGAGTTCGGGAACAACGTGCCAAGTTCGTCGGCGATTTCAACGGGGTCGGCATGTTTAAGTTTGAACACCTTGATTTCCGTGACGTCCTGACTGGGTTGATCCAGCGATGCGATCACGTTGGTAATGTAGGGCATGTAAGAGGGAGGTGCGCTCGCGATCACGGCGTTCATTTGATCGTCGGAAGTAAATATGGTGTGCGTTGGCGCGGTGGTTGCTGTGTCGCTGCCACCTCCACCTCCCCCACCCCCTCCAAACCCGCCAAACGGGTTGAACCCGCCCCCGCCTGGACCCCTGCCAAAACGGTTTCGCCTGTTGGCGCTGGCTACGTCCGAATCGGCACTTTGAAAAACCTCCTTCAATTCCGAGGCGACAGCTTTGGCGTCCGCGTATTTGAGGATGAACACTTCGATGTCCGACACGGATGAACTATCCAGGGCGGCAATTATTTCGGAGATGCGATGAACATCCCGCTGCGGCGCGGTCATAATAATGGCGCCGCCGGATTCGTTGGCTGTGACGGTCGCATTCCTGGGAATCAGCGATTCGAGGTCTTTGACCAATTGCTCCGGCTTCAACGACTGCACAGGCAGGATCTCGGTTACAATTTCATCGTTGACGGGAATCTGATTTGGTCCAGTGGCGACTTTCACGGGGGTCATGGCCTGGGTTTTGGCGCGTTCGCTGTCCATGATGTTCAAAGTGCGGCCCTCGAGCACGGCCGTCAGATTATTCTTGTTCAATTGGTCGTTGAGCAGATCGACTACTTCGTTTGTCGTGATGGGCTGCCTGGCGACGACCGTCACGCTTCCTTGCAAATTGGCGTCGGACACAATGATCAAACCGGCTTTGGCGCTGAGATAATTGAGCACCGTGCCAAGAGGGACACTGTGGAAATTGAGGACGAGGCCATTGGTCGGAATCGGTTCGGTAATCGTGTTGGTGTCGGCGATGGCGCTTGGCACAGGGGCGTTGGTGTCGGCATCGGCGCCGGCTGCGGAAACCAGCGCCCCGGCCGCGAAAAGGGCCTTGAGAACGGCGTTGACGTTTAGTGTTTTCATTTTTCCTCCTGTTCACGTCTTAATCTGAGTTTTCTCGTGATGGCGTCTTCACCCGGGTGCGCCGCGTCGGCGGCGGCTGGGGCGGAGCCGGCACTTGAATCATCGGAACCGTTGGTGGCAACAGCCGCCGGTTCGGATTCCTCGGAGGATTTCTCCCACGGGCCATCGTCGAGCCGGCGCAAGCTGTGGGTCACTTCCAAATCGAAAGTATTGCTGGAATTGACGAGGCGAACGCTATCCAATGTGGCTGAACTCACGACGAATCCGTCCACGTGATCGCCGATCTTTAGAGGGTCGCTGGGTGCCCCATTGCCACCGAAAATAATGTCGCCTTTGCCGTTATCACCGCCTACCCCCAGCAACGTGAGACGCTCGATGCGCGCCACATGGACCCGCGGCCGCCCGACGCCGGCAAGCCCGGTGCGGGATTGGTCAAATATATTGTTTTGGACGATAATGTCGAACGACTTGAGGTCCAACCCTCCTGCGGAATTCGTGTCCTGGGCCAGAGCGCTCACGCCGCCGGCGGCCAGCCACAGCGAAAATAAAATGCAGGTCAATTGTTTCATTGGGTGGAAGCGGGAAGGACCAATCCGCTCAGGTCCAGTCCGAGCGAAAGTTGCCGGCCGTTGTCGTCGCGGGAAGTCAGTTCGAATGCGTTGATCCTAACACCGAGCGGATCTTTTTCCATATCATAAAGAAACTTGCGGACGGAATCGATGTCGCCGGAAACATCGGCGCGGCAGTCGATAGTCGAGTAATTATCATCGGTCTCGTGCAATTGGGGACGGAAGGAGCCTTCCGTGGCGCCGCTCTGCTTGACCCAATTGTCAAAGGCCGTGAACAACTGACGTTCCGCCGCGGCGGGGTTGCTGTCCAGGGCGTTGGTTTGCATATAAGCCCATCGGGCTTCGACGGTGTCCTGGCGGCGAATCAGCATGGCGCCCTTGGCGATTTTGTCCTTAAGATCGGCGATTTCCTTTGTCCGGCTGTGCCAACTGTCAATCAAAGGCGAGATAACCAGATAGTTCAGCAACAGAAGGACGAGGGCGGCACCCGCGCCGATCGCCAGCATTTTTTCGCGATTTTTATTCTCCATTGGCGGCGTCTCCTTCAAATTGGAAATTCAAGGTGAATTGCATCGGCTTCTGGCCCCGGACTTCCGGATGGACTTGGGTGATTTCGTTGGTGTCGTCGCTCAAATTGGTGAACAGCTTGACAAACGAACTGTTGTCGCGGGCGACGCCAGAATATGTGACACTGTTGAAGTCATGAACTTCGACGGTTTTGGCGGAAACCGAACCATCGGAAGGCGTGGCAAGTGCCAGGCGTTTCAGAATTCGCGAGTCGCGGAATGTTTGGTCGTAATAACCGCGATATTTTTTGATCTGGTCCTGATCGCCGGTGAGTTCCGTAACCCGCGGCTCCATGGACTTCCATTTGGTAGTCAAACTTGAAATCTCCCACTGCTGCCACGCAAAACCTAGGGCGATGCAGACGACGATTCCCGCCGCTACCTCCGCCGCCCATACCAGTTTCTTTTTGGACATGCCGGCAGTGAGCATTTGCTGCCACGGCTGGACGCGGGGCGGAAGGAATTCCGGGGTGGAATCGGCGCCGCGGACCCACGCGGCACCCAGCGCCACGGCTGGCGAAGCGCCGATCTCGGAGGGCAACGGCTTGTCGAAATTGGCGGTCGAAATGCGCTCGACGACCTCGGTTTTCAGACCCATCGCCGCGAGGCGCGGAGAAATATCGTTGACGAACTGGCGCGTCATTTCGCCCTGGCCGAATATTTTGATCGTGCCCGGGCCTTCGGCAAAACCGCCCGGCAATTGGCCGAGGGTGATGCGGATTTCGCGGGCGACAAAATCGGAGGAAATGCGCTTCTGCGCACCCTGGTTGTCGATGGCGCTGTCGAGCGAGCGCAAGGCAATAACGCCGCCGCCGCCACTGACCTGGAGGTCAATACTATTGGGCCGCACCGCCAGCGTGATGACGCGCTCCTTATCGGCCGCCGGCGGTTGCAGGACAGTGGTCCCGATAGCGAAGGAGACGGGCTTGAGCTTGGCGGCACGCAAAACACGTTCCAGCGTGGCCAAATGATTGCGCGGGACCGCCAGCAATGTGGCGAACGTTTCGGCGCTGGCCGGAGTGAAAATGGAACTGGCGCTGAACAACGATTCCGCCCCGGAGTGAAAACCGCGCTCCGCTTCCAATTGCAGAAAACTGGCGCGATCGGTATCGGACAAATCCGGTACCTTCGTTTGCAAAGTGAGCACCCAGCCCAATGGCAGGCAGACCGCGCAGCGCCGTTCGCGGATTCCGGCCTGGTCGAGATGATTGCGAATTTCCTGGCCGACAAGTTCCGGTGCGTCCGTCAGCGGCGACAGCGCCAATTGCGCCGCGACCCACTGCCGGACCTGGATTGTTCCGTTGGAACGCCGCAACAGGACGGCTTCGAGTCGGTTGCCATCCAGTGCGATGCCCAGGACAGAGGAGGAGCGTTTGGATTTAAACAAGTCAATCATTTTGAATTATCCGCTAATAATTGGTCGTGCAGTTTTTTTCCGAGCGCCCAGCCCAGATAGGTCAAATCTTCCCGATAGACAATCAGCGGCGTACCACTGCTGCAATCAAAAACAAATCTCACGCGGCGATAGCCCCGGTTATCGTGGCCCACGGCGGCGACGTCGGCGGTGAATTGCCAGGAATAAGGAGTTACGTAAGGGCCGACAAGCGCGGCGAGGCTTGGGTCGCCCATAGCCGTGACCAGCCAGGTAATCGTCGGGGTTTGCGGCGGATTGGACTGGCGATAGGAAAGGATCTGCGGGGCGAGGTTCACGCCGATGTTGGTGATACAAGCCAATGCGGTGGCGGTGGCGGTGTTGACGTTGATCAACCCAACAACCGACGGGTTCATCAGGTAGGGTTCAATTTGTTGAAATTCGGTCGCCGTCATTCCGGTCGCCGTATAAAGTTGGAGAACGCTGCTGTAGGTCCCATTCGCCCGCCCCGTGAAGTAATGGGAAAGCGCGGGAAAGTTTGAGGCGACAAAACTTGTCAAGTTGGTCGTGTTCGAGACAGAAATCCGGGGCGAACCGTTGGTGCCCATGGTCGATTCGTGGCTCCAGACGGTGACGTATTCGAGCAGGCCGGGGTCGAGGATACCGTCCTGGTTGTCGTAGGGTGGAGTTGTGATGCCGTCGTTTTCGTTGGGATCGAGAATGCCGTTGAGATTGGCGTCCTCGCCGTAAATCAAGTCCATGTTCATCCCGTAAACCAGCCGCAATTCCTCCGGCGTTTCGTAAGGCGCATTTTTGCAAAGATACGCCGGGTTCAGAGCGGAATAGGTTTCAGACTTCGCGCCGTTCACACTCGGAGTGGTGTTGGTGGTTCCCCAATCGTACATCGCGGCGGAGAGATTTTGGGTCATTTGCGGCAGATTTTGCAGCATGGCGGCGGTGGCATTGTTGAGATTGACCTTCGAGCATTCATCGACAAGACCCCAGACCGGGTGGTCGCCCTGGGCGGAAGTTTGCAAATCGTTGGTATCCCGTCCGATCAACCAGAATTTAGCGTTGCCAACTTTGACCGCCTCCGCGCGAAAATTATCGGAGGTGGGAATCATCATCATGTTGGCGCGCGTAGCCAGGATGTTGCTGACATAGAGGGCGGCGCCTTCGATGGCCTGGTCGGCTTCCATCGTCGCGACGCTGTTGTCGGCGGCCTTCAACTCCAGTGACATCGAATGAGCGAAATAAATGGCGATGGCCACCAATCCGAACGCCACCCAGAGCACGATGATCAACACCGAGGCGCGACAAGAAGAAGTTTTGGCGGAGCGCGTTTTCATGGCAACGCCGAAATGGGATTGGTGTTCAGCAGGACATCCACCGGAATGACCAGTTCCAGCGGGGCCGCCTGCGCGATCATCCCCTGTTGCGCGGCCAGTTGAATCTGCACCTTGATGGCATTGGGCAAATTGGTTTGTTGCGTGGTGTCCCAACTCGTCTCCCACGTCGTGCCGTCGTAATAGAGAAACGTCAGATTTTGCACGCCGCTGAGAAGGGTGTGCTCTTCATCGGGTTGGGCGGGTTGCGCCAGCGGAAGCAGGTTGTGCGTCACCGCGCGAATCAAGTCCCTGCCCGGGCCGCGATAGCCATTGGTGGAGGCGGCCAGGAGATAATCGATTTTTTCGACGTTGCCCCACGGAACCATCCCGTCCAACTCCCCACCGGTGGTATAAAAGTCAGGCCCAATTTGGTTGGGCAACATGTTGGTGGGGCTTGATTGCAAAGGCCCGAGGAAACCGCCGTTGGTCGAATTGGTAGTGGTGCAAATATTTGCCAGGTCATGCTGCATCACATTGAGGGCCTGTTCGACGGGCAAAGTCGCTTCCAACGCATCGGACGCCGTATTGCGCAAATGCATCGCCGTGTAAAAAACAGTGTGAATCGCCACCAGCAAAATGCTGAAAATCGACACCGCTATGAGCATCTCGATTAATGTGAATCCGGTGCGCTTCATAACTGTGTTTGCGTCGGAAGCAACGTGCTCAGTCGCACATCGTACGATTTCCCCTGGACTGTGAAAGCAACAATAAGCGTGCCCACGATCATCGGCGTGGTGGGGTCCTCGGTCCACGCTTCATCCTTGACGGTCCAACGATAGCTCACGCCCCGGTCCTGGACCACGCCGGACTGCCCGCCGTTTTGCAATTGACCCATCACTTTCAATTCGTTGAGTTCTGTATTGGCGATCCGCGCGGCGACCATTTTGCGTTGCGCCACTTCCCCCGCCGTGCTCGCGATGCGCAACCCTTGCATCGCCACCGGAATGACGACCGCCATGAACAGCATCGCCGCCAGGACTTCGATCAGCGTGAACGCGCGGCGCTTAATGGGCTGGTTGAATGTCATATCTCAAATGCGACGGAGTCTCGGCTATCATTATCTGGCTGCCGTCGCTCTGCCGGAAAATAATCTTCTCCGGACTGGTGTCGCTGATAAAACCATCCGGCTGAAAACGAATTTTTGCGACCGCGCCCAATTGCCCCGAGGCCTGCGTCCAGTAGTTCGAGCGCGTCAAAACCGAAGTCGGCGCCGAAAAGCTGATCTGCACCGTATGATCGACGGGATAGACCATTGGATTGGTCTGCGTTTCGGTGTAGCCGGACAGCGACTGCAACCCGTAGGAACCCTGCTTGGGATTGATCCAAAGCTCGACCGGCAGCCCCTCGGAAATGGCGCGGCTTTGGCCATAACGAGTCACCGATAAAAATCGGCGCGCCTCGTTGTCCAGGTTCCGCCCCCGGAAGAATCCCTTGAGCGACGGGAAAATGACACTCAAGAGAATCATCATAATCGCCATCACCAGGATCATTTCGATCAAAGTGAACGCGGCGCATGGACGGGCCTTATTGTTTTGGCGTCCAATTTCCATAGACGGTTCCATCCGGGCCGGTGCAATAGAGATCGTACCCACTGGGATTGCGTTTGCCCGGGTATTGATAAACGTAAGGATGCTGCCAGGGGTCGAGCGGGATTTCCTTTTCCATGTACGGCCCATGCCAGTTCTGGGCGTCCCGCGGCCTTACCATCAACGACTGCAATCCATCCCGGCCGCGCGGGTAGGCACCGGTGTCCACTTCGTAAGCGCCCAAAGCGGTGCCGAACGTCGAGATCTGCGTCGTTGCGGCGGTAACGCGCGCGCGCTCGGTGCTGCCGGTCATCCTGGGCAGGACGATTCCCGCCAGAATTGCCAGAATCGTCAGCACCAGCAGCAGTTCCACAAGTGTGAAGCCAGCCGCCCGCGCCGGGGCTGCAAGAAGTTTCGGAGTCGTTATTTTCATACGGTGTTCTTTCGTTATTTTATATAGTCCTGCATCGAGAAGATCGGATAAAGCATCCCGATGAAAATGGTGCCGACAAAAGCGGCGATCAAAAACAGCATCAGCGGTTCCAGGAAAGCCACCGAAGTCTTCAGATTCCGGTCCAGGTCCCCTTCGGTCACTCCCGCGATGCGCACCAATTCCTGGTCAAGTTTCCCGCTCTCTTCCGCCACCGAAATCATTTCCAGCACGGAGGTGGGGAAAAGATTCCGGCAATCCGAGAGGCTGGCGCCCAGTTGCGCGCCTTCCTTGACACGTTCGATGGAATTTGAAACGGCATCCACGAGGATTTGATTGCCAATGGATTTGCGAGCGACATTGAGCGCCTGCACCAAAGGCACGCCAGCATTGAGCAACGTGCCGAGCATCCGGCAAAATCGCGCCATTGCGAACTGGCTCATCAACGGCCCGAGGATCGGCACGCGGATGACCACGCTTTCCCACTTGCGCCGCCCTTCCTCGGAGGCAACCCAATTGCGGAACAAGAAAGACAGAATGACGATGCCCACCCCGATGTAAAGTCCGTAGGCTCGAATCCAATGGCTGACGGCGACAATCATCCGCGTCAACAATGGCAACTGCCCGCCGAATCCCTCGAACATCTTCTGAAACCTCGGAATGAAGAATGTCATCAGGACAATCATCACGCCGCACGCCAGCACGAATAGAATGGCCGGGTACAGCAGCGCTGCCGTGACCTTCGATTTCAAATCTTTTTCGCGCGCCTGAAAATCCGCGATTTGCGCGAGCACGAGATCGAGAAAACCGCCCGTCTCCCCCGCTGAAACCATCGCCACGTAAACCCGGGGAAAAGTGTCCGGCATCGTCGCCATCGAATCCGCCAGCGTCACGCCGTCCACGACGGAATCGTAAATTTGCTTCCACCTGCCGGCCGCCGTCGGGTTGGACGCTTCCTTGCAAAGTATTACCAAAGCCCGGCTCAACGGCACGCCCGCCGCCAAAAGGCTGGAAAGCAGCCGGGTGAAATTTTCCAGCATCCGCGGCGTGACTTTCCGGGATTGAAATCTGAGCGAAGTCTTGGACGCCAAACTGGTCCCGCCGTTTTTTTCCGCGCCCGCCGCTTTTTCCGCGAGCGTGATCGGACGCAGCCCCTTTTCCTCCATCTGCCGGAAAGCTTCCTGGCGTCCCCCGGCCTCAATCTGCCCCTCAGCCGTTTTGCCGTCCGGTTGAAACGCCTTATAGGTGAAGACGGCCATATTTTACTTGACGACCGCCGTGGCCGCCTCGGCCTCGGCATGGCCGGTTTTCATCGTCTGGTCCTTGGCCACGCGCATGACTTCTTCCGGCGTCGTGATCCCCTGCCCGATGAGCCTCCATCCATCGTCGCTCAAACTTCGAAGGCCAGAACGCACCGCAGCATCGCGAATTTCTCCGCTGGAACAACTGCGCAAAACCATTTGGCGGATTTCATTGGTTAAATCCATCCATTCAAAAATGCCATGCCGGCCGTGATAACCGGTATTGCGACAAGCCTGACAGCCCGTCGCGCGAAATACCTTAACGTTGCGCGGAATCCCCGCCATTTCCTTCAGCGCCGCAGTCGTTTCAGACGTGTCTTCGACTTTGCACTCGGAACAAAGCACGCGCACCAACCGTTGCGCCAGCACCGCTTCCAGTGACGACGCCACGAGGTAAGGCTCGACGTTCATGTCCACAAGGCGCGTCAACGCCCCCGGAGCATCGTTCGTGTGAAGCGTCGAAAAAACCAAATGGCCCGTCAGCGAAGCCTGTACCGCAATTTGCGCCGTCTCCTGGTCGCGAATTTCGCCGACCAGAATGACATCCGGGTCATGACGCAAAATCGAGCGCAACCCGCGCGCAAAAGTGAGCCCCGCCTTTTCGGAAACTTGAATCTGATTGACCCCGCGCATCTGGTATTCAATCGGGTCCTCAATCGTAATGATCTTGCGCACCGAGTCATTAATCGCCGCCAGCGCCGTGTAAAGCGTCGAAGTTTTCCCGCTGCCGGTCGGCCCGGTGACCAGGATGATTCCGTGCGGCAGCGTCAGCACGTGATTAAATGATTCCAATATCCGCGGGTCCATTCCCAGTTGCGCCATTCCCAAAAGCGTTGCCTTCTGTCGCAGCAACCGCATGACCACCGCCTCGCCATGCAACATGGGAATAATCGAGACGCGGATATCGACTTCGTTGTTCGCCAGCCGAATTTTGATGCGCCCGTCCTGCGGCAATCGCTTTTCGGCAATGTTCAAATGACTGAGAATCTTCACACGCGAAACGATCGCCGGCTGAAAGCGCTTGATCTGCGCCGGCACCGGGATTTCCTGCAACACACCGTCGATGCGATACCGGATTCGCAATTCGTCCTCGAACGGTTCCAAATGAATATCCGAAGTCCGCAATTCAATCGCGTCCGAAAGCACCTGGTTGACGAACTTGATGATCGACGCGTCTTCCGCCGCATTATCGAGGTTCGTATCTTCTTCCCCGGATTCATCGACCACTTGCAACGGTGCGACGTCATCCAGCGTGTCGATCGTATCAGCGCCGACCCCCAACCGCCGTTTGATTTCCCGCCGGATGGACTCCGTTGGCGCCAGGACCGGCTTGATTTTAAGACCGGTCATGGTTTTGAGCGTATCCAAACCCTGCGTCGCGAAAAGACGGCTGGTGGCCACTTCCACCACGTCGTTGACCCGCCGCAAAGGAAGCAATTCCTCCTTCAACAAAACGCGCGCGGGAAACAGCGAAAGCAACTCGCGATCCGGCTCCACGTCCTCGAGCGACGTATAGCTGAGGTCGTATTCCTTGGCCAGCCAGCGGAGGACCTCCTCCTCCGACGCCATCCCCTTCTGGATGCCCGACCGGATTTGCTGGTTGAGGATGGAAGCGTCAGCGGAGGAGAGTTGACGGGCTTCGACCATTTGATCCAGCAACTTTGCCGGACTCTCCGCTATTTTTGTTTCATTCGCGTTTGCGTTCATATGCTTTGCAGGGCGTAGCGGCAATCGCGCCGCTACGCGCCATTACCAATTGACTCTCTATTGCAGAAGACCGTTCACTGTGGCGATGGCCTCCTGACGCGGGGTGAGGACGCTGCGCAAATCCTCCTGGGCCGCCAAAAGTTTATCCTGCTTTGCCTTGAATTCCGCGCGAACCGCCGCGAGTTTTGTTTTGATTTCCGATGACGGGGCTTTGTCATCGATGGCTTTTTGCAAGGCCTCCAAGGCCGGGCTGGGTTCGCCGAAGAAGTTATTGCGGCGCGGCCTGTCATTGTTAGAGTCTCCGCCGTTATCAGTATTGCGCCGGCGTGGCGGCCTCATTCCGCGAAATGCCGCCATGATGACTTCCCGCCGGGCATCATAAGCCTTGTCGAGCTTGGGCTGAATTGCCTGCCATTCCTGGTCATCCTTGATCTCCATTTGATCGCGGAGTCGATCCATGGTGTCTTGTTTCATTTGGGCGGGATCGAAATTCCCGCGTCCCTGGGCCATTGTATTGCCGGTGCCCAAAGCCATGAGGACGGCGCAGCCGCCCGCTATCAAAACTTTCCTCAATATGTTCATAATATGTTTGCGTTTACGGTTAACCGAAACTTCGCAACCGCTCATCACGCGGCCCGAATAATTTGACGTCCCAAAACCATACGCAACAATCATGCCAGCGATGTAAGTTGTTGCAATACAGCCAGAAAAACCAAAAGGCACCGTGTTTCCTTGCGCACATGTTGCCCACCACTGCGCAACAGTTGCGCAGTAGCAGCCGTCAATGCTTCAAAGCAATGGGTGCCCCGACGTGGTGCGTCTGAGGCCTGTTTCCGCATTGATTTCGTTCTCGTTGTCATGCGCTCTTGAGGGGCAAATTTGCTTTTGAAACATGAATTGTCATTATACCGCAGTCATCAAACAGGACGGTGATTGGTGGATTGGCTGGGTGGAGGAAATTCCCGGCGTCAATTGCCAGGGCAAAACACGCGCTGAGCTTCAGAAAAACTTGCGTTCCGCACGAAGAAATCTAACCAACTCCTTAATATTCTGGAAGCCCTCTCAGCAAAGTTGACGCAAGACGACTCCAAACAATGGCTGCGGATTTGTTGGCACGAGGTGCATGAATCCCAAAAATACTATGATGCTGGACAACGAATGGAAGGAATGAA
>DATAXU010000100.1:0-8300 GCA_036272955.1 Verrucomicrobiia bacterium | reverse complement strand
CGTCGCGGGCGGCTTTGCCACGGCCGGCGGGATCACCGTTTCCAACTTCGCCATTTGGAACGGTTCGGCATGGTCGGGCGCTGGCATCGGCCTGAGCGCCAGCGCAAGCCGCGTCGTCGGCACCACCAGCAACGTCTTTGTAGGCGGGAGCTTCGCGCTGGCCAACGGCGTGTTCGTCGAGGGCATTACCTCATGGGACGGCACGCAATTTACCGCATACGGAACGCCCGGGCGCATGAACGGCATCGACGGCTTTGTCAACGCTCTAGTCAGCGACGGCACTAACTGGTACGCCGGCGGCCAATACCTCGCCACCGGTTTGATGACCAACACCGACATCGCCCGTTTCGACGGCGCCAACTGGCATTCGATGGGATCGGGTGTCGTCCAATCCTCGGGTCTGACCGAAGTGATGTCCATGGCCGCCACCAACGGTCAAGTATATATTGGCGGTTCATTCACCTACGTCGGCAACGCCGTTTGCGAGAATGTGGGCCGTTGGGACGGCGCTAATTGGAATAGCCTGGGATCCGGTCCCGGCGGCGTAGTGGCCAGTCTGACCCCGCGGCCGGATGGCCTTTATGCCGCCGGTGCGCAATGGACCGGAAGCGCCTATCAAGGCCCGTTTCTGGAACGATGGGATGGCACAAATTGGGATGACGTCCTGGCCTACAATCCGACCAACACCTTCATCGACTTTTACCTGAACGATCCAAACATCGGCATGGACGCCGTCGCGTTCCTGGGCACCAACATTTTCGTCGGCGGCCACTTTTTGATTAGCTGGCATGACCAGGATTTCAACGGCTACACCTGCAGCAACATCATGCGGTTCGACGGCGCCTACGGCGAAACCATGAACACCGGCCTCAACAGCAACGTCCTGTGCATGTCCGTCCTCGGGTCCAATCTCTACGTCGGCGGCTATTTCACCGTGGCCGATTCCAACGCCGCCAGCCGCATCGCAATGTGGGACGGCGCCAATTGGCACCCCGTCGGTGGCGGCGTGGTTGGAACCGGATTCATCGGCGCCATGGCGACGATGGGCAACGCCCTCTACGTCGCGGGAGGTTTCACCAACATCGGCGGCGTTTCCGCCAACCACGTTGCCGAATGGGACGGCACCAACTGGACCCCCCTCGGCTCCGGTTCAACCGGCCGAATCAGCGGCGTTTCCGCCGTTGCGTCCTGCGGTTCGGACCTTTTCATCGGCGGCGAAATGCACACCGTCGGCATCGCGGACTCCTATTCCATCGCGCACTGGAACAGGCAGGTCAATTTTCTCCTCCCCCAACTGCTCAACCCCGCCCGGCCCGCGCCCGGCCAATTCCAAGCCCGGCTCTTCGGCGTAAACACATTGACCAACATCGTCCAAGCCAGCACAAACCTGATGACTTGGTCCCCCGTCTTCACCAACTCCTCCGGAGTCGTCCCCTTCACCGACACCACCCTGAGTTATCCCTGCCGCTTCTACCGCGCCATCCCGGCCCCGTGACCCCCGGGGGGTGGTTGTGGAAGAATACTCCGCGCCGGAATACGACCCGAAGCCTGATGAACCCGACAAGTTCGTCCAAACCGCCAACCAGGAACTGGCGGGACACTCGGAACTTTTGCCATCGCAGCCTCAAATATCTCGCGGCTGCCGCGCTTAGCCGTTTCCATTCAGTTGAATCGGCCAAGGCGGACTTGTCGCGCCACAGCGCTCAACGAAGGCGGCTCGTCGCGCCGAAGCTTTAGCGAAGGCGGAAAAACACTTGACGATCTCTAAAATGACATTAAAATGACTTTATGAAAACATTGACCGTGACCGCCGCTCGCCAAAACCTCGGCGCCTGGCTTAAAAAAACCCTGCAAGGCGAGGACATTGGCGTGATGATTGACGGCGCGATTGTGGCATTCCGTCCGGTCAAGGTTTATTCCGAGGATTACGCCACGCAGGAATACGACGCGACTCCAGAACAACTGGACAAGTTTGCCCAAGCCGCCAACCAGGAACTGGACGCCGATCGGAAAGCCCGCCGGCTCAAGCCATTTACGGGAACGCTGAAACATGGCTAAAGCTGCCGTTTTGCTCAGCCCGCGCTTTTTCGCCGCGCTCAAACACCTGAGCGACGCGGATGTCGTCCGTGTGGAAGAGGCATTGCGAATCCTCCCCGACTGCTTTGGCCAACCGCACCTTCACGCGGGAATTTCGATCCGCCGGTTGCGGAAAAACATCTTTGAATGCCGGTCGGGGCTCAAGGTTCGCATCCTATTCCGTGCCAACGTGCAATCTTTGGAAATTTTCTTCGTTGGCAATCATGATGCCGTGCGCCGCCTCATCCGCCATCTCTGACCACGACCGATTCAACGGAATGGCTATGGATAAAAGATCTCACGTTCCTGCATTGCCTCGTAGAAGCCCGCCCAGCGGATGAAATCGCGCGTCTGTTCCAATTCCCCGGCTCGATAAAAATGGTAAAAGTCGTCCGACAAGAGGCCATACTGCTCCTCCAACGCCGCCAATTCCGCATCCAGCCCATGAATATCCCGAATGATGTCTGCGCGTTTCATGGCTTTAAATCACGAATGGCCTCGTCGGCAAGGGCATCCAAATGTCCGGCGGCAACGTCCTCCTCAAACTGTTTATCCCACGCGCCAGCGTCGAATCCGGAGAACCAGTCGCGGAAAGCCAAAAGCTCCTGACGGGAAAGTTTGCTGACGGCGGCTTCGATCTCATGAACGGAATTCATCCTGCGAGAATAAACCAACTCAGATTTCAGGACAAGCGGAGAGGCCGCCACCGACGATGAGGGTTTGCGGATGCGCTGTCGTGAAAATTCAGGAGCCCGTCGTTGGCAAGCCGACGATCTATCGTCTCCATAGCTTCAAACGAATTCCTTTTTCGATTTTGTTTCCCCGGATTCTTCTAACGACTAGGCTGTGGAGCCCATCGCCTCATTCGCCATCTCCGACAAGATCACCTGAAGCCTCCCTGTGAATTAAATTCGAACCCGCTCGACTTCCAATCGGCAGGTTCATTTGCTTCGTTTTAACTGGTCAATCCAGTCGCTGACTTGACTGTTGTAAGGGTCCATCTTGTGGCATGTTTCCAACACGAGAATCGCGTCGTCAAGACGCTGCGGCACCTCGTTGAGCAGCAAGTCCATGTAATGGAAAACCGCTTCTGGGCTGTAAGGGCAGAAGGCAAACGATTGTTTAAAGGCAAATTCCGCCTCTTTCGTAACCCGCGCCCGTTCGCTCGGGTTGCTGGAATTGACCTCGCGAGATCGCCATTGATAAATGCTGCTCCCAATCGAACTGCGCAATTTCGAAAACGCCTTCTGCGCATCCTCGTCGTAAACAAATTTTCGGTTGCCGGCAAACGAATGCAGATCGTGGCGCAGATAAACCGCCTCCGCCCAGTCGCATATCTGTTTCACCGGCGTATCATAAGTGATCCAATTGCCTATGAGACGATCGGAGTAACGGCACCAAAACGCGTGGTCTTTATCAATCATTCCCTGGGTTATCTCCGGCACAGGCTCACGGTTTATTTTCATGATCGTTCCGAAAGGCGTCAGGCGGGAGTACATCCAATCCAGCGGGAAACTTTCCTCGACGTAAAACTCATGGTGCGGGTTCTTGTCAAAAATAACTTTTGCCAGCAGCCCATTGATGCTCATCACCGCCACCTGTCCGGAAGCCTGCACGCGGCCATCAACAATTTGAACATCCTCGCCGAACTTGACTTGGCGCGGTTCATTGGGAAATTCTTTGTCATGCTTCAACCGCTTTTCCGCATCGTGCAAATAATCGTCGAAGCATCGCTCCGAATCAGCGGCCGATGGTGTGATGATCTCCGTGTCGGGATAGATTCCACCAAGGCTCTTGACGATGGAATCGGGATACGCCTCCTCCAGCATCCGCCTGTTGAGCCGGATTACATTGTTGCTCGTTAGCCGTCTATTGCTGGCCGCCTCTCGAATCAGGACGGGCAACTTGATGTCCTTGAAACGATCCGGGGAATAGATATTCGTGGCCTCCAAAAGGAGGTTGAAATCCCTGGACAAAGCCTGGCGCAATAAATTCTCATCCGCGCCCGCATCCACCAACTGCCGCGTCAGCGGGCTGAGTTTTCCGTAGAGGTATCGCGCCAATGCGTTTTGACCGCCGCCCTGTCGCAATTCTCCGGCAAGGCCCCTGGCATCGATGAATTGCTCCGGGGTAAACCAAGATGTGGCTGTCCTGCGCGATTTCTCCACGTCGGCGCCTATGCCATCGAAAACATCGTCAAGCCACGCCAGCCAAGGCGTCGGCTTATGCCAGAATTGCGGAAAAATTCCCGCCGCCAAGTTTTGAAAAAACGGCGGATCGCGCTCCTCGCTGCGATGGTACTGAGCGCGGATGGAGTCCAGGTAGGTATTATCGGCCAGGGCGTTTTGCGTCAGCATGTAAACATCACGCCGGTCAAATTGTGGATCGATGCGCTTTCGCGGCGCCGTGAAGCTTTCGCAAAAAATCATGTACGTCGGGCAGAAACGTCCAGGGTCCGTCCCGCCAAACAGGACGGCGTCGCGCTTCATTTCCGGGTAAATGCGGAATGGCGGCGTAAACATGTCGTGTCCATACCAGAAACCAAACCAATGCCCGCGCTGCTCACTCGCGGCCCAGTTGGAAACGACGCTGCCCAGTGCCATCGCCGCAAACAGCGTCAGCACCCAACCCGATCGCACCCGTGGCCATCGCACCACCAGCCACACCCCCGCCAATGCGAACCCGTAGCCAATCCAGATGGCAATCGGAACATAGGATGGCGCGAAGAATATCTTCACCAGCGACATTGTCTGGCCGTCACGCGTGGGATTGAGCAAATCCGTGACCAATACCGACAGGCACAGGAACATCCCCGTCAGGCCGATCATCCAGACCCGTTCGCTCTTTCGCATTTTGAGAAAAAACACGAACGGGACAAGCGCCATCAGCAGGCACACGAGAGGGAACTCCCCTGCGGCACAGGAAAAATACATAAGGATTTCATCCGCAATGCGTCCCGGCTCGTGGATGAAATCAGTGGGATTTATCTTGTCATATTGTCCACGCGAGAGGACGTGCCAGAATCCTTCAACCGTACGCGGATAACCCCAATTCATCGGGGGATTGGTCATTGCGGCCATCGCCGGGTACAAATAAAAGGCGGCCCCTGCAAACCACAGCCCCACCATAATCAGGACTGCTTTCCACTCGGTAAAAAACCCCCTCGTTCGGAAAATGAGTGCTCCCAAACCCACCAGTGACAGAACGCCCACAACATTGAAAATGACGACAACCATGGGCATTGCCGCATCAAATATTGGGACGACGTGCCCCCAATTCAGGCAAAGCCCGGCAAGCCAGAAGAAACAATTAACTCCCAGAAGGTCCCGGCCCAGTTTCGGATCTGCGGCGATGATCGCGATTTCCAGGCCCATCGCAACAATCATAAGCTGGTGGCTTGTGACGCAAAGCCCGAAGAGAAACGCCACGAAATAAACGTAGCGCCGCTGGTTTGGCGCATAAATCCAGCGCAGTATCAATGCCAGCGCCATCACGAGCAGCAACGTGCTCAGCGCATAAGTCTGCACAATCACAGCCTCGCTCCAGATTACGCCACCGAACCCCAGCATTATGGCCGCCACAAATCCCCCCATGGCGCAAATCGCACCCTGCCGCCGTTGCCCAATATTGCGCAGACCGGGCAATCCTTCGACCACCACACTGCTGCCTCGCGACACCATCATCGCCACCAACCCGCAAGACAACGCTGTTGCCACCGCCGAGAACAGGGTCACCCTGTAGGCGACCGTCGAGATGGGAACGAGTTTAATGAAAAGCCACGTCAAAAGCGTCCAAAACGGATGCCCCGGTGGATTCGGCACCCCCGCCCACATGGAAGCCGTCGCCAACTCCCCGGAGTCATCCAGCGTCACGTCCGGCGACAGCGTCCAAAAATACCCAACCAAGACGAGAAGCGACATTCCCCCGAACACCCACCAATCCACCGGCCGATAAAACGTCCCGGGAATATCTAAATTTTCCGTCTCGGGAGTCAAGTTCTCTTCATCTGCTGCCATCGGGATTGCCATCAATCTAAAGACACCGCCCGGGGCCGATCCGTATAAGATAGGAAGATAGCTTCAACCGATCCGAAATCATAAAACACCCTTATGTGCCGCTCGAATGGAGTGTGTTTGGCTATCGTCCCGAAATGCCGATAAACATTGGCAATTTTTCATTTTCGCATTTGACTTGCTATGCTTGACTCCAATTGGCCGCGAAAATGGCAAGTAGGAAATTACAGTATCAAATCCCCATGCCCACAAGTATCCTGCTTTCTTTCAGGGAACTTCGTCGCCAGGGAGCGGCGGGTCGGCAGACACACGAGCAAGAACGTCATCAACTTTCTGCCAGTCAACCCTCTTGGCGCGGGAGGAAATACTCTCGCGTGCCTGTGAGGCGGAAACTTGTGCAGCCAGCGCGATGGACACGATTTGGTCCACGCTGACTTTTTCTTTCACAGCGACTTCGTTGACCTGTTTCAACAGCAGGTCCGGGATTTTCACTTCCAGGATGCTCATTTGGACGCTTGTAACATACGCAGAAATTCCATCGGTTTCAAGACTTGAATTCCCAGCGCGGCAGCGGGCTGCAAATGGCGCGCATTGTGAGTGATGATGACCAAAGGGCCTGACTCTCGCGCCAACTGGACGAGCGGCTCGTCGTCGGGGTCGTGCAAGATCGGCTCCCAATTGTGCGTCAATGACCACTCTTCGCCCCGAGCGCAAATGGCGTTCAAGAGTACGTCAATGTCGGCCGAACTCAACGACAAGGCGGCTGCTTCCCGTTTGAGAACCTCCTCGTATTCGTAAGTCAAATGATTGCTCAAAACCGCTATCCACTCATCAAGCCGCAGTCGCCGATAGATTTCGAATGACGCGCCAATTCTGGATCGAAATGCCGCGACAAGAACGTTCGTGTCCAACACCGCTCGTGGCTTGCTCACCGTTCCTCCTGGAGTAAAGGCAATCCACAGGCGCGGTTGAGAACTTGATCTGCCTCTGCCATGAGCCAAGTATGAACCGGTATTCAACCACCCGGCAAGGCGAGACCAACAGGCTCAGTTATGTCACGGCTGGCTGTGATTTGTCTCAAAAATGGCAAACAGTATCAAATCTGCAGCGCGACAATCAGAACCGTAGCACTCAGCAAAGTCAGGGCAATCAATCGCGCCGAACAGGAAGTAATGCCTACGACTGCCCAGTGCCTTTAGGTGGAGGGGCCGAAGGACTTTTCCAACTCTCCGGCACAAACGTCATCCCGGTGGGCTTGCCTTGCGGCCACGGAACCGTCACCGGTTTCTTACAGGCAGGGCATTCAATATCGCGACCGGCGAGTTTTTCGTCACATCCAAGGCGTTGCCCGCAATGCGTGCAATTAAATTTAAAATCGCTCATAGTTTTTTCCTCAACGTGCGGCTGCCGCCGATATCCCCAGAAAACCACGCGCGCGTCAATTCAAAAACTGCCGTTTAACGGGCTACGCCACCGGCGTCTCACCCACCTGGAACCTCGCGAATCGCCGAATTACAATCTCGTCCCCGAGTTGCTTGGCAATCCCGCCAATATGCTCCTTGAGGGAAACTTCCGAGTTGCGCTTCACAAACCCCTGATCCACAAGGCAAACGCCCTGGAAAAATTTCTCGATCTTCCCTTCGACGATCTTCGAGATCGCCTGCGGAGGCTTGTTTTTCACCTGTTCGGCCGCGATTTCCTTTTCCTTCGCCAAAGTCGCCGGGTTGACGTGCTCGCGCGAAATCACCGCCGGGTTGCCCGCCGCGATTTGCAGCGTAATGTCCCGCACCAACTGCTTGAAATCCTCGCTGGCGACCGTCCCTTCCTTGCCCGCGCCAACCTCCACCAGCACCCCAACCTTCGCGCCCGTGTGAATGTAAGCCGCGACAATCCCGTTGCCCGCCACTTCGTAACGCACAAACCGTGGCAACTGGATGTTCTCCCCAATTCGGGCAACCGCTGCAACCCGGTCTGCCTCAAGCGATTCCAAAGTCGCGCCGCCGGCCAATTTGCGGGTCACTTCCTCGCAAAACGCCCGAAAAATGTCATTGCGCGCCACAAAATCCGATTCGCAAGTGATCTCCACCAGCACCCCCACTTTTGCCCCGCTTTGAATATGCTGGGCGATCACTCCCTCCTTGGTTTCGCGCGTCGCCTTCTTCGCGGCGGCGGCGCCTCCCCGTTTGCGCAGAATATCAACGGCGGCGTTCA
>DATAXU010000099.1:0-15252 GCA_036272955.1 Verrucomicrobiia bacterium | reverse complement strand
GTGCTTCATCGCTTGAGCCGGAAGAATTGCGCACCGGCGGACATCGAATTGGTGACGACGAAGGAAGCGCCCGATACGGTTGGACTCGCGCAGTCCGTCCAATTCGTCGAGCTGAGGTCGGTTGAACTTTGCAACGTGCAGTCCGTGTAATTCGTGCTCCAGAAGAGCACGAGCTGATGGGCGGTGGACGACCAGGAGTTGATACTCAGCACCGGGCTTAATCCAATGGCGGAGTTGCCATCGAGAACGCCGATCGTACTGGTGCCATCCAGGTAAAGCGTGGCGAGATTATCCACATCCGGGCCAAGATAGGCCGCATCGTTCCCGGTGATGCTGCTGGAGTTTTCGACCGTCACCGTGCCACTGTTGTAGATACCGCCGCCAAAGCCATAGGCCTCGCCGTCGTCGTCATAGTAATCGGCGGAGTTGCCGGAAATGGTGCTGTGGGAGATCGTCACCGTCCCGGAGTTATTATAGATGGCGCCGCCACCCGTAAAACCGGCGCCCGTGGCGGCGTTGTTGGACAGGAAACTGTCGCTGATGATCACTGTCCCGCCCCAGTTGCAGATGGCGCCGCCTTTGCCACCTGTGGTGGTGCCGTCGTAATCGTCGAGGTAAGGGTAAACGGTGTTGCCGGAAAGGGTGCAGTTGGAGATCACCAGCGTGCCGAAGTTGAAGATGGCGCCGCCATTGAACGCATCAGAGTAGCTGCTGCTACCGAACGCATAAGCGTAACCGTTTTGCAGAGTCATCTGATCCAGTGTCAGCGAAGATCCCTCTGCCACTTCGAGCAGACGTTCCTCAGATGTGGTGACGTCCCGCTGGATGGTGTCACCGTTGCCGAGGATGGTCAGATTGACGGCGTTCGTGACGCCGATGATCGGCAGCATTTCGTCGCCGAACGCGTCAGAACCGTTGACTGTTAGCAGGTCGAAGGTGGTGTTTGGCTGCAGATTAATCGTGAAAGTGCCGCCATTTGTGTTGGCATAATTGATGTCGGCGATCAACTGGGTGGCGTTGGTCACAGTGGCGTAAAACGAGCCGCCACCGGCGCGAACCGGCGGCGCCATGCACAGGGCCGCGATTGCTGTGAGGGCAACGAGCATACCCATCCTGGTAGTGTTGTTTGTTTCACTTTTCATAACTTTTCTTGTAATGGCGCTTGATAGGAATTTGCTTTTGCGCGCCTGCCTTTCCCAAGCCTGTGCATCGCGATGAACTGAAAAAGTTGGAACTCATAATAATCTGATTTGGTTGGCTAAGAGCGCTGGTTCAAGAACGCGCCTTTGCCCCTGATTACCCGGTTACAACAGGATTAACCCGCGAGGGTTACAGGAAATCGGAAAAAGTGTGCATTTGACGGCGAAACTTCACCAAAAGCGCCTGAAAAGGCCCACTTTTAGTTGTCAGATCCCTGGATTCTGCCAGTATCAATGCCAGACGATGCGCGATTTCCCCAACAAGACCGGAGAAATCGAAGCGTCCGCGTCCAGTTCCGCAAACGAATGGAAAGGTGGATTTGCCACCACGCAATGGAGTGCCGTTCTTGATGCGTACAGCCATGACTTCCAAAAGGCTGCGGCGGCTTTGCACAGGCTCTGTAACCTGTATTGGTACCCGATTTACGCGTTCATCCGTCGCCGCGGCTCGAACAAAGAAGAGGCCGAGGATCTCACGCAAGCTTTCTTCGCCCACTTGCTGGAAGGAGAGGTGCTCAGAAAGGTGGACCAGGACAAGGGAAGGTTCCGCTCCTTTCTTTTGGCGGCGCTGACCAACTATTTGAACAACGAGTGGGACAAATCCCAAACCTTGAAACGCGGCGGACGGCGCCAGCTTATTTCATTGGATGAGGCGAACGCTGAGGGACTTTATCGCAACGAACCGATTGGAAACCTTTCGCCAGAGAGGCTTTTTGACCGCCAGTGGGCTTCCTTGTTGATTGAAAAAGTGTTTGTGCAATTACGGGACGAGTATGAATCCGTCAATAAGGCTGCTCTCCTTGCCCGATTGGAACCGCTGCTCGCCCAGGAAATCGAACCGGGCGTTTACGCCAGGATAGCCACCGAACTCAGCATGAGCGAAGGCGCCATAAAAGTGACGTTGCACCGGCTGCGGCGCCGCTTCGGCGAGTTGTTGCGTCGCGAGGTCGCAGACACCGTTGCGGATGCCGCCGACCTCGATGAAGAGATCCGCTACCTTTTCTCCGCCATTTCCGATTAACCAGGACCTCGAAGTGCGGAGCGTGTTTTGGAAATTACGTAACCGCCGTTGCGGGTTGCTTTAGAAACATGCGCGGAACTCAGTAGGAATGCTGGAATGCCAATCGCCCAAAAATGTCGCATCTGCGGGGGCACCATAGCCTGGGGGCCCCTCGGGCGGACGTTGCCTTCGGTGCTTGCTGCGCCTGGCGCTTGACCTGAAAGAGCCTCTGGAAGAATTGCCGGCGGACTCCCCGCATTTTGAACAACCGGGCGACGCCATTGGCCGCTACAAACTCCTTCAGCAAATTGGAGAAGGCGGCTGCGGCATAGTTTACATGGCCGAGCAGGAAGAACCCATCCGCCGGCGCGTCGCCCTCAAGGTCATCAAGCTGGGGATGGATACCAAAAATGTCATCGCTCGCTTCGAGGCGGAGCGACAGGCGATGGCGTTGATGGACCATCCGAACATCGCCAAAGTCCTGGACGCCGGCGCCACCAATTCCGGCCGCCCTTTCTTCGTAATGGAACTGGTGCGCGGCATTAAAATCACCGAGTTTTGCGATCAGAACAACCTCTCCACACGCGACCGGCTAAACCTTTTCGTGCAGGTTTGCAATGCCGTCCAACATGCGCACCAGAAAGGCGTGATTCACCGCGACATAAAGCCCTCGAACGTGCTCGTCGCTCTCAACGACGGCGTGCCGGCTCCCAAAGTGATTGATTTCGGCATCGCCAAAGCCACTCAACAAACGCTCACCGACAAGACCCTGTTCACGGCGTTTGAACAATTCATCGGCACACCGGCCTACATGAGTCCCGAACAAGCCGAGATGAACGCATCGGGAATCGACACCCGAAGCGACATTTATTCATTGGGCGTTCTGCTTTATGAACTGATGACCGGCCAGACGCCATTTGATTCCAAAACCTTGCTCCGGGAGGGCGTTGATGAAATCCGGCGCATCATCCGTGAACGCGAACCGGCGAAGCCTTCCACCCGTTTGAGCATGATGATGCCCGCGGAATTGACGACGACGGCGGGCCTTCGCCAGGTGGAAGCGCCAAAACTCATCCACCTGGTGCGCGGGGACCTGGATTGGATTGTGATGAAAGCTTTGGAAAAGGACCGCGCCCGCCGCTACGAAACCGCCAACGGCCTCGCGTCGGACATCCAGCGGCATCTGGATAACGAGCCGGTGACCGCCAGGCCACCCAGCGGAGTTTATCGTCTTGGGAAGGCGGTTCGCCGCCACAAGGGTGCTTTCGCGGCCGGCGCGGCAATGGCGGCGGTGCTGTTGATCGGCATCGTTCTGAGCACCACGGAAGCGATCCGCGCAACAAGTGCGCAACGCGAGCAAAACCGGTTGCGCCTCCAGGCGGAACAAGCCGAAGACGCGGCAAAACGCCAGGAGCAAATGGCTCGCGCAAGTGCGGACGAGGCGCGCCGCCGCTTTTATGCCGCGCAAATGAATCTCGCAAGCCAGGCTTGGGACGCCGCGCAACTTCCCCGCACGCTGGATCTCCTGGCAACCCTCCTGCCCCGCCAGGGCGAGGAGGATTTGCGGGGATTTGAATGGTACCATTTCTGGACGCTTTGCAACGGTCCGCTCCTTCACACTTTTCAAGCGCACTCCACCCAGGTGACAAGTCTGGCGTTCTCGCCGGATGGGACCACATTGGCGACGGGCGGTGAAGATGGCAGAATTGGTTTATGGGACACCGAGGCTGCCCGACAAATCTTTTATTTGGACCCGGAACCTCGCTCCCTTGTGGCGGCGGTCGTCTTCAGCCCGGATGGCAAGACGCTCGTCTCCGGCGGCTGGGACAGCCTGGTCCGCGTTTGGGACGCAGCGAGCGGCCAATTGCGCGCCGTCCTCTCCGAGCAAAAAGCCTGGGTGCGATGCCTCGCGATTTCTCCAGACGGCAAATCTCTTGCAAGCGCCGGGGATGCGGGCGAGATCATCATTTGGGACCTGGCTACATTTCAGCAGCAAGCGAATCTCTCGGGTCGTCGAGGCGTCGTGACGTCACTGGCCTTCTCTCGGGATAATTCCACGCTGGCCGCCTGCACGGGTTGGGGCGAAGACGGATCGGGCGTTGACCTATGGATACTTGAAAACGGAACCTACGAACTCAAATCCCGAATCCCAGTCCCCGCATATTCAATCGCTTTCAGCCCCGATTGCAGCACGCTGGCATTGGCCGGATATTCCGACATTCAATTCTGGGACATGGAGGCCGCCCAGTTGCGAAACGCATCCATTCGAAGCGCGGGAAATTCCAAGAGCATGGCATTCATGCCGGATGGCAAGTCTCTGCTTTCCTGCGGCAGTAATCGAACTGTTCGGTTATCGCAAATGCCTGTGAACCAGACTAACGCCGCAAGTCAGGAGATAGGCGCGCATCTCGACTCGGTTCTCTGTGTCGCGGCTTCACCTGATGGAACAACGCTCGCTTCCGGCGCGAGTGACGGTTCCGTGAAACTGTGGAACACCTCCGCAATCCCGGGGCAATCCACGTCGAAGAATGCGAACAAATTTCCACCACTCCTCGATGTCCATTCCAGGGGCGGAATCCGCTCATTGTTGATCGTGCCGAATAGCAACAGCGTTTTGGCGGTCAGCACGCACGGCGCCGATTTTCGGGACATCGCGTCCGGCAAACGAATCGCTTTCTGGCCCGAACCTACCGGTCGCGGCGCCATTTCACCCAACGGCAAATTGCTCGCGACCACAGCACTGGATAACAGAGTGAAACTTTGGGACACAACCCAGAGAAAACTTTTGGCATCAATCGAAGGCCAGCCAGCGGGTGATTCCGGGCGCTTGGTTGCAATGGCGTTCTCGCCGGACGGAAAAGTTCTCGCAACCGGAGGCTACGCTCCGAATGAATTCATCAAGTTCTGGGACGCCGAGGCATCCCTCAAACTCATCCGGCAAACTCGAACACCTCACACCGCGGGCATTAGCGCTTTAGCGTTTTCACCGGATGGCAAAATGCTGGCCGCCGCGCTTCTGTCTGACCGGGTTCTAATCACGGACGCATCCGGCCGGACCGAACGGCTGATACAGGTGGATGGCGCAGAAGTCCCGGCAATGGCCTTTTCACCCGACAGCAGACTGCTCGCCACTGCTCTCGATAGCGGCCGCATCAGCCTTTGGGATGTTCAGACCGGGCGGTTGCATTGCGCCTTAAAAGGCCACACGTCCACCGTTGGAGCCATCACCTTCACCCCGGACGGAAGCACGCTGGCAAGCGCAAGCGCGGATTCCACAGTGCGGCTCTGGGACGTGGCCACCGGCCAGCAACGCGTTGCTTTTGAATCCCATACTTCCAGCGTTACAAGTCTTGTCTTCTCCCAGGACGGCGACACACTCATTCAGGGGCGCAATGACGGCGTCATCACCCTGCGGCGCGGAACGCACGTGCCGGAGGCCGATGTCCAGATAACGCCAGTGGAGCAAGCTGGACCCAACAAAAATGCGGCGGACTATAACGCCTTGGCGTGGACGCTCGCCACGGCCGCTGATCCCAAATTGCGCGACGGCCAGCGGGCACTGGACTTCGCGGAGCAAGCCGTCGCGGCAACCAACCGCAAAGACCCCATGATTATGGACACACTCGCCGCGGCTTACGCGGAACTTGGCCAGTTCACCAACGCCGTCCGCTGCCAGGAGGAAGCTATCGCCCTGCTGGATGAAGGACAACTCAAGGCCGACTGCACGACAAGGCTCAAACTTTACAAATCGAACACCCCCTATCGCACGCAATGAGAATTTCGTTTCGCATCCTGCCGTGGGCAGCCGCCGCTCTTACTCTGCTTCAACTGACCGCGCATGCTTCCCCGCCGCCCGGCGGATCGAATGCGGACAACTTTCCCGTGTATGGTTACGACGTCGTTCACGTCTGGCCTCATGATCGGGGAGCATTTACGCAAGGCTTGTTTTTCTTGGACGGCGTTCTTCTGGAAAGCACCGGCCTATTCGGCCAGTCCTCTTTGCGGAGAGTGGACCTGGAAACCGGGAAGGTCTTGAAAACGGTTACGGTGCCATCCCAATATTTTGCGGAGGGCCTGGCCGCCCTGGATGGCAAGCTCTACCAGCTTACATGGAAAAACCAAAAGTGCTTCGTTTACGATCTGGAAACCTTTCGCCAGCAACGGGAATTCACATACCCGGGCGAAGGATGGGGCCTGACGACCGATGGCCATTCGTTGATAATGAGCGATGGGACAGCCCAGATCCGATTCCTTGACCCAACCAACTTTGCGGAAACGCGGCGAATAACCGTCTTTGCTCATGGCCAACCCGTGACGAATCTCAACGAGATGGAATACGTCAAAGGCGAAATCTTTGCCAACGTCTGGCTCACGCCCGCTGTGGCGCGCATCGACCCGGCCTCCGGAAAGGTCGTCGGCGCCATCGACTTCCGAGGGTTGCTCACCCGCGAGGATTGGACGAACGGCACCGATGTCCTCAACGGCATCGCCTATGACGCGGCACGCGACCGACTATTCGTAACCGGCAAACGTTGGCCCAAACTTTTTGAAGTCCGTCTGAAGGTTAAGGAGAAGTGACGCGGTTGAATCCGGCTAGAACTTAAACTCGACGCCTTCCCTGGCGCCTGAAATGACCATCCCGGATTTGTGGCGCGCCCCGCGGTCACGGCAGGATTGGACCATCTCATCGATGGCGCGGTCGGTGCTCTCGGGATCATGGTGGAAGAGCACGAGGTTTTTGACCTTTGCCTGGATTGCCAAATCGGTGCAGGAGAAACAGCAGGAGTGGCCCCATTTTATCTTTTTCATGTACTCCGTCTCGTCGTATTGGGAGTCAATTATAAGGAGATCCGCTCCGCGGGCGATTTTCACAAATTCCTCCGGCACCCGGCGCAACGGGCCGGAATTATCCAGGTCGGGAAACACGTCGCCGTCCTGGATTTCCAATTCGTTGTCCGTCAAATAGACAATTTTTCGGCCGTCGCTTTCAAAGGAATAACCAAGGCAACCGCCAGGATGGTTGAGGGGAAAACTGCGCACGAGCACGCCGCCAATCTTTTTTTCCCCGTCATTCAAATGGTCCGCGACGACGCTGTCGGAAAGTTCCTTGAATGACACCGGGAAGTAGCTCGAACTCATCTGGCCGGAGAGCACGCGATAGATCGAATGGTCATTCTCATGGCGCCCGTAAACGTGGATGCGCATGTCCTGGCCGTAAACAGGCGCAAAAAATGGAAAACCCTGGATGTGGTCCCAATGTGTGTGCGTAATCAGCAAGTGGATGTCCCGGGGCGGCGGGACGCGGGCGAGCAGGTCCTTCCCCAGCTCGCGGATTCCCGACCCGGCGTCGCAAATGAAAATAGTGTCGTCGAAACGGATCTCGACGCAGGCAGTGTTTCCTCCATAGACCCGCGTCCAGCTTGCGGGAGTCGGTATCGAGCCACGCGTTCCCCAAAATTTGACAAAGGCCGCCATGTCAGTCTTCGTAGTAGATGAACGCAGTGTCGGCCAACTGGATCACGTCGCCATCGCGCAGCACGGCGGAATGTATTTTAATGCCGTTCAGGAAAACGCCGTTGTCGCTCTCCTTGTCGCACAACTGGCACTCGGTTCCAAACAACCGGAGCGCGGCATGATGTCGCGAGGCGCGGCTCGAAGAAAGGCGAATCGCGCAATCCGGGGCGCGCCCGATGATCGTCTCCCCCGGTTCGAGGACGATGGGACGCGGATGGTCTTTCCCTTCAATCTGTTCCAGGGAATGGGAATGCTTCTCCCGCCCGCGCCGCAACAGTTTGACTATACCCGTGATTTTTGGGTCAAATTCGGTCATTGAAGATGACCAAAGATTAACTCACACACTCCGCGCGGATTCAAGTTTTAAATTGACAGCCTTACGCCGGCTTGACGCTCAAGGTTGATATCACCTGCGTCACGCCGTCGGTATCGTAGGCAATGGTCATGGCCCGCCGGATATTGTCCGCGGAACTGGCAGTGCCGGAAAGCGTTACGCACCCGTCGGTGGTGCTGACGGAAATGCTCAGGGCGGAAAGATTCGGGTCAGCCACGATTTTTGCCTTGATTGCGCCAGTGATGCGCGCGTCGGCCGTCGCATCGGCAATCGCATGGCCCGCCGCCACGCTCTTGCGGCGAATCACTTTGCCGGTGCGCGCCAATTCGTCTTTGATGTTCTGCGACGTCAGCCCCAAATCATCCATCTTGTCTTTCGTTGAAGTTTCCGCCTGTTGGGTGTCGGACGCCATCCGGTTGCGCGCGCCGGGACTGACGAACCAAACCACCGCGATCGCAACCGCCACTCCCAAAACAAATCCAAAAAAGACTTTCATAATTCCAATTTCCTCTTTGACAAATCTAACTTCGAGTCAATCGAAGTCAACCGGGGCGACTCCCCCATGCCGCCCATTTAATTTGCCGCCGCCAGCAGCCGTTCCAAAACCTCCATGTTGCGGGCCGATTCCGCAAGGCCCAGGCGCGGAAGCCGGCGATGCAAAATGGCGTTGGCGAAATCTTCGACTTCCAACCGATAGCGGTCGCTCTCCGCCACCGGAATTTCGCGCCGCTCCTCGCCTTGCACCAGCGTGAGCGCGCCGGGATTCCCAAAAAACGTGTCCGGAATCTCCAAAGCGCCTGTGGAACCGACAATCTCCGAATAAACCCGTTTCTGCGCATTGAATCCGCAATTCAACGACGCCACAATCCCCGAGCTGTATTTCATCAACGCCGAAAAAATCATATCCACCCCGCCCTCGCTCACGCTTTGGACGGAAACCGATGCCGGCAACGCCGCAGCCGGAGAATGCGTGATCTCATCCATCACCATGCCCGCGAAATTGATCGGGTAACAGCCCACATCATAAAGCGCGCCCCCGCCTAATTCAGGCTTGAGCTTGATCGACTCAGGATTCGCGAGCAGAAAACGAAAAGTCGAAGTGATGAATTTGATTTCGCCGAGCACACCGCTGCGCAGGACTTCCATCGCCTTGGCGATGCGATCAGTATAACGATACATAAAAGCTTCCATCAGCAGCACCTTGTTGGTGGCGCACGCCTCGAACATCTCGCGGCACTGGGCCGCATTGAGCGCGAGCGGCTTCTCGCAAAGAATGTGTTTGCCGCGGTCCGCCGCGCGGATCGTCCACTCCTGATGCAGCGAATTGGGAAGCGGAATATAGACGACGTCGATTTCCGGGTCCCGAAGCAACTCGTCGTAACCCCGGTAGGTTTTTGGATTGGAGAACTGCGCGCGGCAGGCCGCCAGCTTCGCATCGTCGCGCGAGGCGATGGCGTGAAAGAGCGAATTGGACGAGGCGCAAATCGCGGGAATGACATTTTCCCTCGCAATGCGTGCGTATCCGAGAACGCCCCAGCGGATTTTTCGCTCTTCAGTGGCCATGCAAACTTTCGAGCAGCTTATCCAACTGCAAACGCGAATGCTCGCTTGAAATCACAAAGCGAAAATACCCCGTTTCCGGCCCGCCGGGATAGCGAATAAACGATGGGAATATCCCGTTGGAGAGCAGCCGCTTTCGCAAGAGTTTAGTTTCGCGCGCGTTTCGCGGAATCACCGCGATGATCGGCGCGGGGGTTTCCGCCGCCGCCATTTCCGTGCCGCGCAAGGCGCTTTTGACGTATTCCACATTGTGAGCCAACCGCGTGCGAAATTTATCATCGCTCCTCAACAAACCGATCGACGCCAGCGCGCCATTGGCCAAAGGAAGCGGCAGCGGAGTGTTGCCCGCGAACATTCGGCTCACCGCCAGGATGCGCTCTCGCAAAGCCTGCTCGCACAAAATCGCGCCGCCATAAACCCCGAAGGCCTTGCTCAGTGTCACGGTCTGGACAATCCGACGCCGCGAGACTCCCGCGTGCTCCGGCGTCCCCCTCCCGCGCGCGCCAAGAATGCCCGCCGAATGCGCGTCATCCAGCAGTATAATTCCACCCGGCGGAAGGACTTTTAAATATTCCCGCAACGGCGCGATTTCCCCGTTATGCGAAAACACCCCATCCGTCAATACTACTGGCCGCCGCTTGCCCCGCAATCGCCGCCCAAGGTCGCCGGCGTCACGGTGTTTGAACTCAACGACCGGCCGGGGAAAAAACCGCGCCGCGTCCCGCAAGCTTGCGTGAGCGCGCGCGTCAATAAAAACGTGGGAAGCCCCCTCGTCCAACGCCTGCGCCGCGATGAGATTGGTCGCGTAGCCGTTACCTGCCAGCACCGCCGCGGGTGCCCCGAAGAAATCCGCCAAGGCCGCCTCGAGTCGCGTGTAAAGCACATGGTTACCCGTCGTCAATCGCGATGCCGCGACATTGAGGCCGTATTTCGCCAGCCCTTCCCGGACCGCTCGCAAGATCGCCGGATGGCTGGCAATGCGGAAATAATCGCACCCCGCAAAGTAAGAGAGCCTGCGATTTTTCCAAATCACATACGTGCGTCCCACCTGTTGCAACTCGTCCTGCATCACGGGAGGATGATCACGGTGTCGCCTTGTTGCAAATCCAGGTCCTGGTGGTGAAGCAGATCGATGCCCTTGAGTTGCCCCGCGAGCTGGCCGCCGCGCATGACCTGCACCACTTCCGGATTCATAAACGCGGTATAATTAGCATCGACAATCGCCTTGCTCAAAGTCATCCCCTCGCTCCATGCGATAACGTGATTCTGCACAGGCCCCTGAACAAACACCACCGGCCCCTCCGCTTCGCGGGCGCGGAGTTGCGACTGCGCGGCTTGCGCCTGGCCGGCAATGTAGGCTTGCCTGGCTTCCATTTGCGCTTTCTTCTCGCTGACGCACCCCGCCGCCGCAATGCCAAACGCCGCCGTCATATATAATAATTGAATGGCGCGCCGCATATTCTCAACAACTCGTCGGCGCCTCCCGCAAAACGGCGACGCAGTGCGGTACGGACGCCGCGACAAACCCCAGGCACTCCACGGCTCCCTTCGGCTTGCCAGGCAGGCAAATCACCAGCGTTTTATCGACCACCGCCGCAAGGCTGCGCGAAAGAATCGCGTTCGGCGTAATGCGAATCGACTCCATACGCATCACTTCGCCAAATCCGGGAAGTTCACGCACCGCAATTTCACGAACCGCTTCCGGCGTCACATCCCGCAACGCGACTCCCGTCCCGCCGGTGGTCAGAATTAAGTGGCACCCCTTGGTGACCTGCTCCCGGATCGCCCGCTGGATGTCGCGAACGTCATCAGGCACCAGCGTTTCCACGATCACTTTCCAGTCGAGTTGGGTCGCCGCCGCGCGCAAGGCCGGTCCGCCGAGGTCGTCATAAAGGCCTCGCGAGGCGCGATCCGAGACAGTGATGATTCCAGTTTCGATTTGCATTAGCTTTTTCGTTTTGACACCAGCGCGATATCCGTGATGCGCATCGTGCTGTCCACCGCTTTGCACATATCATAGATGGTCAGCGCCGCCACGGACACCGCCGCCAGCGCCTCCATTTCGACGCCTGTTGCGGCGGTGATCCGCGTGGTCGCGGTAATGACCACGCAGCCGCGCGACGCCGCGATTTCAAATTCCACCGCGCAATGGCTGATGTTCAGCGGATGGCATAATGGAATCAGCTCCCCCGTTTTTTTTGCCGCCATGATCCCCGCGATGCGCGCCGTCGCAAAAACATTCCCCTTCGCAATCTCGTTTTTTTCAATCGCGTCGAGGGTGGATGATTGCAAATGAATTTCGCCCCGCGCGACTGCCTCGCGGGCCACTGGCGGCTTGGCGGAGACATCGACCATCCTGGCTTCCCCGCGCCGATCCAAATGAGAAAAGTCCTTCATGAGCGATTGGGATGAACCACGCTCTCTCTCCATTCAACCACTGCCGCGCGCATTTGTTCCGCAAAATGCCAGCTTTTTTTCACGTGCTTCGGAATGAACCCCGGCGACGTCCCCAGCAAATCCGTTGTCACCAGGATTTCCCCGTCGCAGCCCGGCCCGGAGCCGATGCCAATCGTCGGAATCGAAATTCGCCCGGAAATTTCGCGCGCCAGCGGCGGCGTCACCAATTCGAGCACGATCCCAAACGCGCCCGCCTCCTCCAGCGCCGCGGCGTCGTCGAGCATCGCGGCCCGTTCCTCCTCCGTCTTGCCCTTGATGTGGTAGCCGCCCTCGGCAATGACATTTTGCGGCAGCATTCCCAAATGTCCCAGGACGGGAATTTCCGCCGCGATGATCGCGCGCACTTGCGGCAGCAACCTGCGGCCACCCTCGGCCTTCACCGCTTCCGCGCCCGCCGCGATGAGCCGCCCGGCGTTCTGCACCGCCAACTCCGGCGTGGCACAACTTCCAAACGGCAGGTCCGCCGCCAGCAACGCCTCCGGCTTCGCGCGCGCTACCGCGCGGATGTGATGTTCCATTTCCGCCATCGTCACGTGCGTCGTATCCGGGTAACCCAGCATGACCATCCCGACCGAATCGCCGACCAGCAGCAGCGGAATCCCCGTGCCTTCCATCACCTTCGCCATCGCAAAATCATAAACCGTCAACGCGGCCACGCGCTCGCGTCCCTTCATCGCTTTGATTTTTTCGGCCTTGTCGAGGTTCATTGTCAAGTTCTCTCGTGCCGAAAGCTTTCCAGCAATTCCTCCGCCCGCACGGTGGCGGTGCCTAATTTCCCCACGACAATCCCCGCCGCGTGATTGGAAAAAATCGCCGCTTCGTACGGCGAAGCCCCGGCGATGATCGCCAGCGTAAAAGTCGCGATGACCGTGTCGCCCGCGCCGGAAACGTCGAACACTTCGCGCGCCGCCGTCGCGATGTGAATGGGCGGCTGCTCCCGCTGGCACAGCAACATCCCCTGGTCGCCAAGCGTGATCAGCAGCAACGCCGGCCGAAGGTCAGTCAACAATTTTTCGGCGGCGCGCATTAAGCCTTTGTCCTTCAACGGCGGTGTCCGATGCCCGGAATCCAAAACGCCCGCCAGCTCGAACGCCTCCTTGCGATTGGGCGTCAGCAACGAAACCTGCGATAAATCCAAGTGATGCGCCGGCTTGGGATCCACGCTCAGCCACACGCCACGCCCCCGGCAAAGGTTCCGAACTTCGTCCAGCAAATGTTGCGTCACGACGCCCTTTGCGTAATCGCCAAGGATGAGTGCGTCGCCGGAGTGCAGACTTTTCTCCAGCGCCGCCAGCAGCCGCCGCGTCGTCTGTTCCTCCAGGTAAGAACGGCTCTCGCGATCCACGCGCACCACTTGCTGGCGATGCGCGATAATCCGCGTTTTGATGCTCGTGACGCGCTCGGCGCAGGTCAGCAGCCCCGCGCAACTGATGCGCCCATGTTTTAAAATTCTCCTCAATTGCTGCGCCGACTCATCGTCCCCAACGACGCCGAACAGCTCAACGAATGCCTCCAGGTCGGCCAGGTTTCTGGCCACGTTTCCCGCGCCGCCAGGGACGAAACTCTCACGTTCAAATTGCACGACCGGCACGGGCGCTTCCGGCGAAATCCGGTCCACGTGCCCCCAAAGAAAATGGTCGAGCATCACGTCCCCCAGCACCAGCACGCGCGCTTCTTTTGCCGCCGACAATATCTGGCGCACACGCGGCGCATTCGGCGGACGTGGAAGAATCTTTTGCGCTGTCATATTAACCGTTCAAAAACGCCGTCAACGGGCTGGTGGCGCTCGCCTTCATTTCCGGCGCGGCCACGCCCATTTCCCATGCGTCGCGACCGCACTGCACCGCCCCCGCGAACGCCCGCGCCATCCGGCAAGGATCGCTCGCCACGGCGATGGCGGTATTGATGAGCACTGCGTCGGCGCCCATTTCCATCGCTTCCGCCGCATGGCTCGGCGCGCCAAGTCCCGCATCGACCACCACCGGAACCGTTGCCTGCTCAATGATGATTCGAATCTGCCCCCGCGTTTCCAACCCTCGATTCGACCCAATCGGCGACCCCAGCGGCATGACCGTCGCGGTGCCAACGTCCTGCAATCGTTTCGCAAGGACAGGGTCCGCGTTAATGTATGGCAAAACGACAAACCCCTCGCGAACCAAAATTTCCGCCGCCGCCAGCGTTTCAACCGGGTCCGGCAGCAAATAGCGCGGGTCGGGATGGATTTCCAATTTGATCCACTTCGGCAATCCCGCCGCGGCCGCCAGATGCGCCAACCGGACGGCCTCGGCGGCGTTCATCGCCCCGCTGGTGTTCGGCAAAATCAGGTATTTGTGCGGATCGATGAATTCGAGAATGTTGGCGTAAGGATCGCGTTTCCCACTCAAATCCGCGCGGCGCAATGCCACCGTTACAATCTCCGTGCCGCTGGCGGCCAGCGCGTCGCGCATGTTTTCCGGCGAGGAAAATTTCCCCGTGCCGATCAGCAACCGGGATTGGAATTCCCTCCCCGCAATCGTCAATGTAGAAGCGATATTCACCCAACCAAAACGCGAAGAATGATCTGCCCCGGCAAAATTATAAAGTTTAAAGTTCACCACGATCACCTTATTCAATACAGCCTCGCCGTCGGTTTGAGTTCAAATTAAGACACTGTTCTAAATTCACTTGAAGTTACCGCGCCATATTTTTACGGTAAGATGGATTGGATTTTGGTTTTCCAGTACCAACTAATATGAAGTTTGCTTTCATTTGCCGCGTTGCTTTTCCTCTTTGCTTCCTTTCAAGCGCACTGCCGATGATGGCGCTATCACCCACCCACACCGCATTCGGAGAAACAGACCTTTCGGTTGGACCAAAAGGGAACAGCCAGTTCGAAACGCCGGTCAACCAGCGGCTCACCCCGGCCGGCACGCTGGTGGAACTGGATGGAATGCGGCCGCAAGCCTTGGCGTTGAGTCCGGATCACGCTTTATTGGTTACATCCGGCAAAACTCATCAGTTGGTTGTTCTGGACGCGCGTAGTGGGAAGATTCTGCAACGGGTCGAGTTCCCGCAGGACGTGGGCCACGACATCGGCGCCCCTTCCGCTTCGGAACAAATCCTCGATGCCGACCCGAAGGCCCAACTCAGTTTCACCGGCTTGACCTTTTCACCGGATGGCTCCCGCATTTATTTATCGAACGTCCAGG
>DATAXU010000098.1:0-3199 GCA_036272955.1 Verrucomicrobiia bacterium | reverse complement strand
GGTGTCGAACAAGGCATCAAATGGAAGGGCAAGGAGCATCTCACACTGCGCCTGGATGTTGTGAACTTGACCGACAACGCTTATCCCTTGCGCACTGGCAGCGGAGTGGGCGTTAATGCCGCGCAATATGGCGAACGCCGGGGCATTTTCGGCTCGCTGACATATGCGTTCTAAAGATTGACGTAACGTTGCATACACGAAAAAGTGATTCATGGCCGCTGGCACTTATCAGTTGAAGTCGGATCTGGCGCGGGTTTGCCTGCGCTCGCTCGACGCCGACGCAAACCGCCGGATGGCCTGGGTCAATTCGATTTGCATCTTTTTCCTGATTATTGGCATCGTCGGCGCGCGGCCAGAATTGCCCGTGCCGAAGCGTCCGCCGCCGATGGAGCAGCCGATTCCAGTCCTCATCGAACCGCTGACCGCGCCGCCGACATCGACCGCGCCAAAGGAAATCGAGCCGCAAAACGACGAAAAGCAAACGTCGCCGCAAGTGGTTGCGGTCACGTTGAACACGCCGGCAATTAATTTTTCCGTGCCGACGGTTGGCAATTTGGTGGTGCCGATGGCCGCGGCCACCGCGCCGCCGGCCACTGAATTGAGGCAACAAGCGCCGGTCGTGCAGGCGCCGATGGTTTCCGGATCGACCGGCGACGGCGGGGACCGGCCAAAGCCGGAATACCCGCAACTGGCGCTGCAATTAGGCCAGCAAGGGACAGTCCGATTGCTGATCACCGTCGATGACATCGGGAAGGTCACTTCGGTTTCGCTCACGGAAACGTCCGGCTCCTCCCTTCTGGATCGGGACGCCATGAGTTGGGTCAAGCGCCGTTGGATTCAACCTCCCATCAACGGCGGCCACACTTTTATCGCTCGGATTACTTATAAACTCCAATGAAACGAATGTTATGATGGCAAATATTGTTGTCGGTTATTTTCTCGAAGGCGGGCCGGTCATGTGGCCGATTCTCGTTGCCGCGCTGGTGGCGATCGCGGTCGTGGGTGAGAGGACGTTCTGGTGGCTGCGGGAAAGCCGGCGGCGCGACCCCCAGAAATTGGAACAAGTCCTTGCCGCCCTCGAAAACGGCGATGTCCCCGCCGCCACGAAAATCGCGGATGGCTCCAAGGACCCGATCATTCACATGATTCACAGCGGACTGGAGCACGTCCATCATTCCATGCAGGGGGCATTGCAACTCGCCGCGGGCATCGAACTGGAACGGGCCGGACGTTTTCTGACCGTCATGGATACGCTTGTCACACTCGCGCCGTTGCTGGGGCTGCTGGGAACTGTCACCGGCTTGATGCGCGCCTTTCTGAGCATCGGCACCGCTGAATTGGCCGTCGCGAAGGTGACCGGCGGCATTGGCGAAGCGCTTATCGCCACGGCGTGCGGCCTGGGCATCGCGATCTTTGCTCTGATCCCTTTTAATTACTTCACCGGACGGGTCACGCGGCTGCAATTTGAGTTGGAAGCCGCCGCCACCAACGTCGAAGTCATGGTGCATCCATCGCAGTCCGGCGTGACCGGCGTTAAATTGGAGCAGCGCCACGGCATGGGGTCCCCAGCGGAATCGGGTTTGAGCCGATGAAGCTCTCCACACCAGTCCAGCGCCGGCATTCGCGGATCGAGATCATTCCGCTGATCGACATCATGTTTTTTCTGCTCGCCTCGTTCATGATGGTCAGCCTCCAGCTTGATCGCACCAGCAACACGAAGGTCAGCCTGCCCCTCGCCAGCGAGGGCCGCGCGGATTACAAGCCGGACATGATTAATATTGCCGTGGACTCCAACGGCGTCGTCTGGCTCGAGAAAAAGCGAATCACGCTCCCGCAACTCGTAACCGCGTTGAGCAATCGCTTCGGCGTCAATACCAATTTGCCCGTTTACATCAGCGGCGATATCAACACACGCCACGGAAACATGGTCGATGTCCTGCAAGCCGTCCGCCGTGTCGGCGTCCAAAAAGTGGCGTTCATGGTCGGCGGGTCGCCAACCACAGCCAACACAGCCGGGCCGTGAAAATTCGTTCGCCCATCCCGCGCAAGCGTTCCCGGCTGGAGATCATCCCGCTGATTGACATCATGTTTTTTTTGCTGGCCTCCTTCATGATGGTCAGCCTGCAAATGCAAAAAGTCCGCACGCTCAAAGCGGCGCTGCCCACAGCGACCCTGGCCACCAGCACGGCCAAACCTGATATGATCAAACTCAAAGTCGATCGGTACGGCCAGGTTTCGATGGACGGCGCCGAACTGGGTTTCCCGGAACTTTACACCATGCTGACCAACCGCTGGCGCGCCAACACCAACGTCCCGGTTTACCTGAGCGGCGCGCGCGATGCCACCCATGGCGAGATGGTTTACGTGCTGGACCTCGTCAAGCGCGCGGGCATCCAACGCGTCGCCTTCTCCGTTACAGCCGACACCTCAGCCGCCACACGATGAAAAACCTCCAACAAAATATTCTGATCTTCCTGGCCCTGGCACTGTGCGGCTTGTGCGCGTGGCAATGGTATTTTCAAACCGTCCAGCGCAACCGGATCGACGTATTGGACACGACGGTTTTTAAACAAGACGGCGAAATCCAAAGCTTTACCAATTCCATTGCCAGCATGGAGGCCGAAATCTCGGGCCAGCAATCGCGAATCACGGAACTCAAACAAACCGTCATGAGCAACAACCAGGCAATCGTTGAAAGAGACCGCGAAAACCTCCGCCTGCAAATTGCCGCCGATGCCCTGACAAATGAAATCGTCCAATATCAGGCCGTCACCAACATTTTAAGCGCCAAACTCAAAGAAGTTTATGACGGCGTTCAAAAGCAGAACACCGCCGTCACAAACCTTGTGGCCCAACGGGACGACTTCGTTCGCAAATACAATGACAGCGTCAAATCACACAACGAAGTGGTGGAAAAATACAATGAGCTGGTCCACCAGATGGAAAAATTGCAAGCGGCCCAAAATAAGTGAGTCACGGACCTACGCCAGCATCAATTCCATGTAGATGACATCGAGCCACCGGCCGAATTTGAAGCCGACCTTCTTGAAATGTCCGGCTTTCTCAAAATGAAATTTTCCATGCAGGGCGACACTGGCCGCTTGCTCGCCATCAATTCCGGCGATGATGGCGTAATAGCCAAGAGCGCGGGCGCGGACAATCAGCTCCTGCAACACGCACGATCCGACGCCGCATCGAA
>DATAXU010000097.1:0-12788 GCA_036272955.1 Verrucomicrobiia bacterium | reverse complement strand
GGGGCTTCCTGGTCCAACCAGTCATCCAATTTGCGGCTGGTATTGAGAAATTGCTCCCACGCTGCGGGGTCGTGATCGGCCGTGTAGCGGAAGCGGATATTATTGATCTCGCGCAAGGAGTCCTTGAAGTGCTCGGCGATGCCGAAACTCTCGGAATCCACGATGTTGAGCTGGGTGCGCAATTGTTCCGCCTGGCGTTGGGAAAGGACGATGGACACCACAATGAGCAGACCCATTAAAGCGGCGGCGACACCCAAAGCCGCCAGCCGGAAGTTCACGCTCAAATTCATCGTGGGGCAGGTTACGCGAGATTTTCCTCCCCGACAAGAAGGCGCTACCGGGCTTTTTGGAGAAGGGATTGGTAAAAATCGGTGATTTCGGGGTCGGGCGGTTCCGGCCAGTAACGCTCGAACTGCACCGGCATGCGGCGTTTGCGGCCGGTCAATTGTCCATCGTGCAACAGCCGCATGGCGGGCTGATTGAGAAGCAAGAGCGCGGCGGCTTCATGCTCGGGGAGGGAGAGCACTGAGGCGATTCGCGGCTCGTCGTGGTTTTCAAGGAAACGCACGGGCTTGAAACTGGTTTCCACGGATTGGACGTGCGCCTGCAAACCGGCGAAATCGCGGTGCGCCAATTTGTCGTAAAAAACCTTGTCGTAATTGTAATCGAAGCCGAGGGATTGCAGGCGCGACTCCAAATTCCAATACGCTTCGGCAATGAAAAGGAAATTTGGATGCGACTGCTTGACCGCCGGAATTGCCTCCGACCAAAACTCCGCGGACGGCGTCGGAGCCGGTGGAGGAAACGTGTTCCAAGTCTTTTCGAAGACATCGTTGAGCACCAGCATCGCCATGTCGCAGCGCACGCCGTCGCATTGATCGGCAATTGATTTGAGAATGTCAATCATGGCGGAACGGGTGGCCGGGTTGCGATAATCCAATTGCGCGGTGTCGTTCCATGCGGGGAAATAGGGGTCTCGGCCATGCGCCACCCAAAGTGTTTTGGCAGGAGTTGAAACGGGGAAAGTTTCCGGGCGCTGCGTTGGGCTGGTTACCAGGAGGTGTGATTTCGTCTCGATCCACGGATGGTCCAAGCCGACGTGATTTGGCACGAAATCCAAAATCAGCGCGATGCCGTGGCTGCGAAGTTTTTCGCGGAATTGCCGAAGCGCAAGGGGGCCTCCAAGGGAATCGGCGACGACGTAATTTGCAATGGCGTAAGGGGAACAACCGAGGCATGAGTCGTCGCCGGCGCCAAAGGCCTCGGCGGCGAATTGGCGCAATTCAGGCCGGGCGCGGGAGGCATCGCGGCTTTTCGGTCCCGTCGCCCAGACGCCCATGAGCCAGATATGCGTGAAGCCGAATTTTTTCCAATGGAGGAATTCCGAGTCGGGCACTGTGGCCAGCGTCACGGCGCGATCAGCGGTGTCGGCCAACTCGCGGAGCCAGCAGCGCGTGTTAATTTCAAAAACCAGGGGTTGGTCCATCAGGAATTGAGGATTTTCATTGCCCGGCGGGCGTCGGAGACACGCAGAATCAGCAGGCCGCGTTTGGCGTCCGGAGGGGTGGCGCAATAGGCGTATTCGATGTTGATTTTGGAATTGGAGAGCTTATGGGCGATTTTCGCGAGGGAGCCGGGTTTGTTATCGCCCGTAATCATCAAAACATCGTCCTCGACGACGAGCGTCCCGTGTTCCTCGAAAACAAACAATGCCCTTGCGGGGTCGCTGACGACCATGCGGACGACGCTGTGATCGACGGTGTCGCTCGTGGAAATGGCGTAAATGTTGATTTTGGCGGCGCTTAAGGCGTCGCAGACCCGCGCCAGCATGCCGGGGCGATTTTCGAGGAAGAGCGCCAATTGTTTAGTAATTTGCATAGTTTTCATCGACCCTCCGGGGGGAGGAGAATTGGTCTTGGGCGCACGATAGCATGACAGAAACAATTGTCGAAGAAGAATTCAGGATGGCCGGACGTCATTTGCGGGTAATGGATTTACCTTTTTGCATATCGGGCTTCATTCCTATTGATCTCTACGAAAATATCCTGTATCTTTCCGGTGTCCTATGAGCTTCTCGCAAGCAAAAATAGCCCGGAAACTGGAGGAAAAGCAGCGTCAGGCCCTCATCAGCCTCCTGGCGGACGAGGACACGAAGGTTTACCGCACGGTGCGAGAAACATTGCTTTCATACGGGCCTTCCTGTTCGGAGTGGATGCGGGAACACACCCTCAGCAATGACCCGGTGTTGCGCCGGCGCGCCACAGAGATTGTCCAACATTTCGCGCGAATGGAGGCCGACACCCAGTTTCTTGCGTTTTGCCTTAATCAAGGGGAAGACTTCGATCTCGAACATGGGGTGCTCCTGCTTTCGCGAACGCAATATCCCGTCATCAATATCGAGGGATATTCCGCCATCCTTGATGATTACGCGGGAGATTTGCGGGAGCGCCTGGATTTGAACGGGCCTGCCGACCAGATTTTGCGGGTTATCAACGATTACCTTTTCCGCGAACTCAAGTTCACCGGGGACGAGCAGAATTTTTACGATCCGCAAAACAGCTATTTCAATTGCGTCATGGATCGGCGCATTGGGAATCCCATCAGCCTGAGCCTGCTCTACCTGTTGCTCTCGAGGCGGCTTCGGCTGCCGGTGGTGGGCATTGGTTTGCCGGGGCATTTTCTTTGCCGTTACCAGACCAGCCGCACGGAATTGTATGTGGATGCTTTTCACGGCGGCCGGCTGCTGGCCAAAGCCGATTGCGTCAAACATGTCATCAACCTCCGACAGAGGTTTGACGAAAGCTGCCTGGCACCGGTGAGCGCGAGGCGGATTCTATTGCGGATTTGCGCCCAACTTCACCAGATCTATACCCAGCAGAAATCGCCCGTTCAAATCGAGCGGCTGCAGCGTTATCTCGTCGCCCTTGCCAAATAGGAATGCGACTCAAAGCCATTCCGGCTGGCGCTTTTTTATTGGTTCTTTTGCTTTTGGCCGGTTGCGGAGGATCGGAGCGAAAGACGGACCTTGTCATCATCAACGGGCCGGACCCGGAAACATTAGATCCCGCCCTGGCGACCGGAATTGAGGATTTACGGGTGGTCGCCGCCTTGTTTGAAGGATTGACTCGGACGGACCCCGTGACGGCGCGTCCAATTCCCGGTCTGGCATCGCGCTGGGAAATTTCCCCGGATGGGTGCGTTTATACGTTTCATCTACGCGACAATTTGATGTGGTCGCCGGGGGAACCGATCACCGCCGGCGACGTGGTATATTCATGGTTGCGCGTGCTTAATCCGCTGACTGCCGCGGAATACGCCGGACAGCTTTTTTACGTCAAAAATGGCGAGGCGTACCTCAACGGGAAAATCAAGGACCCATCCGAGGTCGGTGTCCACGCGCTGGATTCGAGGACGGTGCGCGTGGAACTGAACCATCCGACGCCGTTTTTTTTGGACTTATGCTCTTTCCAGACTCTTGCGGTGGCGCCGCGGAAGTTGATCGAGAAATACGGCGAGGATTGGATGCGTGTGCGCCCATTGCCGACCAGCGGCCCGTACATGCTCGACCAGTGGCGGCTAAACGACAAAATCCGCCTTGTCAAAAATCCGTATTACTGGGACGCGGCCAATACGCGGAGCGAGGTGGTGGATTTGCTGCCGATCAGCGCGCCGAGCACGGCCCTTGACCTCTACCAGGCAGGCGGCGCGGATATCATTTGGGACCGGGACAATGTGCCGTATGAATTGACGGATTTGCTGTCGAAGCGGCCCGACTTTCATACGTTCGAATACCTGGGAACATATTTTATCCGTTGCAACACGACCCGGCGCCCTTTTAACGACGCCCGCGTGCGGAAGGCTTTTGCGTTGACGATCGACAAGCGGCGGTTGACGGAGCGGATTTTGCGGGACGGGGAGCAACCGGCCGATCATCTGGTGCCCAACGGGACGGCCAATTATGACCCGGCAACGGGCCTTGGGTATGATCCCGCCGAGGGGCGGCGTTTACTTGCCGAAGCGGGTTATCCGGGCGGGAAAAGTTTTCCGCCGGTGAGTTATTTATTTGACTCGGCCAGTGGCGGCAGAAACATTCACCTGAAGATGGCCGTCGAGATGCAACAGATGTGGGAGGAGCAATTGGGCGTCCATGTGGAACTCAAACAAATGGAAAAACGGGTCTATCTGGCCGCCCAGAGCAGTTTGGATTATGATTTAACGCGAAGCACGTGGATCGGGGATTACGATGATCCGAACACTTTTTTGGATTTGTTCCGGAGCGACAACGGCAACAACCGAACCGGCTGGAAAAACGCGAAGTATGATGAGCTGATGGAGTCGGCGAACCAAGAGGTAGACTTGCGCAAACGCGCCGCGCTGCTGAAAGAGGCGGAAACCATTCTCGTGCGGGACGAAGCGACCGTCATCCCGATTTATTTTTACTCCGGCTTTAATTATTACGATCCGGCAAAAATCAAGGGCATTTATCCCAATATACTTGACGAACACCCGTTGAACGATATTTGGAAAGTCCCCGGCGCGAGTTTGCAGACCGCGCAAACCCGTTGAGTCATGTATTTCATCCGGCGCATTTTATTTCTTCTGCCATTGCTGCTGTTGATCAGCGTTTTGGCGTTTACCCTTGTGCATCTCATGCCGGGCGGTCCATTTGACAGGGAACGGGGACCGGCGTCGCCGGAAATCGAGCGTCATCTGCGCGCCAAATACCACCTGGATGAATCCATTCCCAAACAGTACCTGCGCTATCTCAACGGCATCGTTCATGGCGATTTCGGCCCGTCGATGAAATACCGCAATCACTCGGTGAACGATATCATCCTGGAAGGATTGCCGGTGTCACTGAGCCTTGGCGGGCTGGCGTTTTGTTTTGCGATGGGCACGGGAATCCCGCTGGGATTTTTCACGTCGGTTCACAAAGGGAAATGGCAGGATTACGCCGGCAGCTTTGTGGCGTTGGCCGTCATTTGCGTACCGGGGCTGGTGATAGGGCCGATTTTGATCATGTTCTTCGCGGTTAAACTGCATTGGTTTCCGGTGGCGCTCTGGGGATCGCCGTGGCGGGCGATTTTGCCGACGCTGACTTTGGGGCTTTACTTCTCCGGACGAGTCGCGCGGTTGATGCACGAAGGAATGCTTACCACGTTGCATTCCGAATTCATCACGACAGCGCGGGCCAAGGGGCTGGGCGAAACGGCCATTCTCATCAAGCACGCCTTTCGCATCGCCGTGCTGCCGGTGCTTTCCTATTCGGGGCCGATGCTGGCCGATTTATTGACGGGTTCATTCATCGTGGAGAATCTTTTCCAGCTTCCCGGGATTGGCGTATTCATGGTGAACAGCTCTTTGGACGCCGATTACACAATGGTGGTCGGATTGGTGCTGCTGTATGCGATTCTGCTGCTGGCGCTGAACCTTGCGGTCGATTTTATTCACAGTCTTTTGGACCCGCGGGTGCGTTATGTTTGACAGAGAGAATTCAAGCCCGAACCGGCGCGCGTGGCGGCGGTTTTGCCGCAATCGGGGCGCGAGTGTGGCGCTGCTGTTGTTGATGGGGGTGATTGCGCTCATTTTGCTTTGGCCGCTTTTTGGTTCGACGGCGCTGGCTCCGCTGCTTCCAAAAGCGATGAGCCACCCTCCCGACGCGGTCTCCGATGCCCAGTTTGCGCCGCCGAGTTGGGCGCATTGGTTTGGGACCGATGTGCATGGGCGCGATCTCCTGAGCCGTGTTTGTTACGGGGCGCGCGTGTCATTGCTCGTCGGGTTGGTCGGCGCCGGCGTGAGCCTGGTCATCGGCGTTTTGTGGGGGGCTGTCGCGGGGTATTGCGGAGGGCGATGGGACGGCGTGATGATGCGCTTTGTCGATGTGCTCTATTCGATGCCGTCGGTGGTGTTTGTCATTGTCCTCATCACGGCGCTGAACGCCGAGTTGGGCGCATTGCAGGCGGGACCGCGGGGCTTAAGCGCCCATGCGGCGGGAACATTGCAATTCATCGGATTGTTCGCGGGCCTGGGAGCCGTATCGTGGCTGACAATGGCGCGGATTGTTCGGGGACAAGTGCTCTCTCTGCGTCACCGGGCGTTTATCGATGCCTGCCGCGCGCTGGGAGCCACGCATACGCGAATTCTCTTGCGGCACATTCTTCCCAACGTCTATGGCGTCATAATCGTCTATTTGACGCTGACGATTCCGTCGATCATTCTGTACGAATCGTTTTTGAGTTATCTGGGATTGGGCATTCAGCCGCCGCAGGCCAGCCTGGGATCGCTTATTGCGAGCGGCGTCGAGCAGATCAATCCGATTCGGATTTACTGGTGGCTGATTGTTTTCCCCGGCGCGGCCCTGTCACTGACGTTGCTCGCGCTGAATTTTGTTGGCGACGGATTGCGCGACGCGTGGGACCCGCGCTCCGACGAAGGGTGATATGACTATTCTTCCAATCGTTGAGCGCGAGTTACGAGTCGCGGCGAAGCGGCGAAGCACCTATTACGGGCGTTCTGTCATTGCGGGCATTGTGGTTGTGCTAGGGGTATATATGCATTTGATCAGCGGCTTTCTCCGCGCCGGTGGCGGAATTATCATCTTCGGGACTGCCACCGTTTGTCTTTCCATGGTTGCGGTGGTCAGCGGATTTGCAAGTTGCGATAGCATCAGCAAAGAGAAGCGTGACGGAACGATTGGCTTTCTATTTTTGACAGACTTGAAAGGGATCGACATTGTGCTGGGCAAATTGGCGGCCTCGGCTGTTCCGGCAATTTATGCGGCGGCGGGTGTGCTTCCGGTGTTGGCAATCGCGCTGCTGCTGGGAGGCGTTAGCGCGCGGCAATTCTGGGAAGCATCGCTGGCATTATTGAACCTGTTTTTTCTTTCGCACGCCGTCGCGATGCTGGGTTCGGCGCTGTTCCGCAACGCGCAGAACGCCATAGGGTTTCCGTTTTTGATTCTTACCGTTTATTTGATCGCGTTGGGTTGCGCGTTAATTGCCGAGGACAGCGGCTGGCTTACGACGTGCATGTTGCTGCAAATCTTTAACCCGATCTATACTCTCTATTTTGCGGTGTCGGTGTCGTCCGCGCCGTCCGCTTTCTTATATGGGGCCTCGTTAGCCGCGGTGCATTTGACTGGCTGGTTTTTCGTAGTTTTGGCGAGTGCGATTTTGCCTCATTGCTGGCAGGAGAAACCAAAGAAGCCCGCCCGGTTACGAGTATGGTGGGAACAGCGTCGATTTGGGAATTCCGCGGAGCGAACGGCTTTGCGCCGACAGTTAGCCGGGGTGAACCCGTTTCTCTGGCTTGTTAGCCGACGACAGTTCGGCCCGGGGACGATTTGGGCGGCATTGTGGATTTTTGCCGTAGCATTGGCCAGTCTTGCAGTGTGGGAAATTCGAACACAGAATGACCGGTGGTCGGATATCTATGGCGGATTATTTATTTTTGCTACCGTCGTGGTCCATTGCTCGCTAAAAGTGGCAATTGTCAGCGCGACCGTTAATCCCCTACAATTGGAGCGGGCAAACGGGGGTCTCGAAATGATTCTCAGTTGCACGCCTTTGTTAACAAAAGAGATCATTGCCGGACACTGGCTCGCGCTGCGGCGGTGGTTTCTGGCTCCTGTAATGGCGGTGATCGCGCTCGGTCTGGTAATGGTTATCACAGCATCGATTTCAGTAGAGCGTGGTTCGGATAAGGTGGAATTGATGTGGTTTATCTTCGCCGCATCTGTGGTTTTGGCGCCGGATATGATGGCCCTGGGCTGGATTTCGATGCATGTGACAATGAGCCAACCGAAGCGTCAATCCCCCATTGGGATAATCTCGATTATCGCAGTTTGCGTAACGCCCTGGATCATCATTGGAGCCATATATATAACCTCGGCGGCTTTGCTCGGGATGCGGGAACCGCCGGCGCCGTGGCTTTTGTGGATCATCCTTGCATTTGCAATCGACATTGGACTTTGCAAGAACGCGCGACGGAGCTTAGAGATGAATTTTCGCCGATGGGCGGTTTCATCCTGAGATCCTCCACCGACCTTCGGAGGCCGGGCAGTGCTATTTTTCGGCGGGCTTGCGGGCTCTCTGCGGTCGCGTCCCACGGCCGCCTCAAATAAATTCGTTGATTAAATTTTCCAGGAACTCCTGGCGGCCGCTGACGTTCGCCGCGGGTTCGCCTTTCTTCAGCATGTATTTTTCCAGCGAGGCAAAATTGCTTTTGCCGGATTCAATTTCCTTGCCGACGCCGCTGTCCCACGAACTGTAGCGTTCGCGAACGAACTCGGCGAGGCGCCCATCTTTGCGTATCGCCGCCGCAATCTTCAGGCCGCGCGCGAAGGCGTCCATGCCGCCGATATGGGCGTGAAAAAGATCGACCGGCTCAAAACTTTCGCGCCGCACCTTGGCGTCGAAATTTACCCCGCCCGTGGTGAAACCGCCCTGGTTTAGAAGGGTCAACATGCATTGAGCCGTCAAGTAGATGTCGGTGGGGAACTGATCGGTGTCCCATCCCAGCAGCATGTCGCCGGTATTGGCGTCGATGGAGCCGAGAGCGCCCGCGGCGGCGGCCACTTCCATTTCGTGCTGCATGCTGTGGCCGGCGAGGGTTGCGTGATTTGTCTCCAGATTGAGTTTGAGATGGGGAAGCAGACTGTATTCGCGCAGGAAATTCAGGCAGGCCGCGGCGTCCGAATCGTATTGATGCTTTGTGGGCTCCTTCGGCTTGGGTTCGATGTAAAACTGGCCTTTGAAGCCGATTTCCTTTTTGAAATCGACGGCCATGTGCAGGAATTTCGCCAGATGATCCAACTCGCGTTTGATGTCCGTGTTGAGCAATGTGGAATAGCCTTCGCGACCGCCCCAAAATGTGTAGCCGCTGCCGCCGAGTTCGTGCGTGATTTCGATGGCTTTTTTGACCTGGGCGGCGGCGTACGCAAAGACATCGGCGTTGCAACTGGTCGCGGCACCGTGGGCGTATCGAGGGTTTGAAAACAAGGCGGCCGTCCCCCAGAGCAATCGGATCCCGGTGCGTTTCTGTTCCTCTTTCAGTGTCGCGGCAATGGCGTCGAGGTTTTTGTTTGTTTTAGCCAGCGTGTCCGCTTCGGGGGCGACGTCGCGATCGTGGAACACGTAAAATGGGGCGCCGAGCTTTTCGATAAACTCGAATGCCACGCGGACACGGCGGCGGGCGTTTTCGAGCGAATCGCTGTTGTCGTCCCACGGGCGGTTCATTGTCGGCATGCCGAACATGTCGGCGCCGCGTCCACGAAAAGTATGCCAATAGACGACGGAAAAGCGGAGATGGTCGCGCATCATTTTGCCGGCGACCATTTCTTCGGCGTTGTAATGCTTGAAAGCGAGCGGGTTTTTGGATTTCGGGCCTTCGAATTGGATTCGAGATATTTTTGGAAAAGCTTGTGCCATATAATTTGTTGTCGATTGCTAAAGAAAATCGGCTGCCGAAGCAATAAGAAAAGCTGACTATCCAAAAGGCGTATGAGTTTACACAACTTTTCCCGGACCGTTTGTTCTTAGACTTGAACGCTGCAATAGGCTATACTCGGCAGCATAGACCCAAGTTCAAGGCGACCTGTGAATATGCCGATATTCCACAGCAAAATAAGAGACTGGATGATGGCGCGGGGCGTTGCGCTTGCGATGCTGCTGGCGTTGGGGACGGCCCTGACGCCGTCCATCGGGTGCAAGCCGCACGTTGCAACCAATCCGAATCTCATCCCGGATCAAGCGGAGGATGTAACGCCTGAGGAGACGGCGACTTTGACGGAATTAACCCACCAGGTGCGGCGAACGATGAGCAAGCAGCGGCTGTCGGGCACATTTGAAGATTTCGCGGCAGTGCGGAGCGACCTGACAATCCCTCCGCCGCCCGACGGAAAAAAGTACGCCATTACGTCGTCGTGGAAGGTGATATTGGTGGACGCAAGCAAAGCGAAATGATCATGAATGCAAAATTCAAATATTCCGTGGCGTTCACGTTGATCGAATTGTTGGTGGTCATTGCGATCATCGCGATCCTGGCCTCGCTGTTGTTGCCGTCGCTGGCTTCCGCGAAGGCCCAGGGTCTTAGGGCCCAGTGCATCTCGAACATGAGGCAACTCGGTTTGGGAATCACTCTTTTCGCGGACGATAACAACCAAACTTTTCCACCCGCCGGATTGCAAAGCCAAGACGGCAGCCAGGAAAGCTGGGATGGCTGGATCAGCCGTTACATCGGCGGCACCGCCGCTCCGTCGGATATGGAAGACGGCGTGATGGATATTTACACGGCCCCGAAAGTTTTGCAGTGCCCCGCTGATCGCGGTCCCGCCACGGGATGGGTCGCCCAGAATGGCTCGGCCACCAATTGGGCACGGCGCAGCTATGGAATGAACGCCGTCGGCCCCAATTATGGAACGCAATGGCAAGTGCCTTGCTCGCTAGGGAGTTATCCGCTGCCACCCGTCGCGGGTGGCGTGGGGATTTACTGGGACGGCGGGCCCAGGACGGACTGGAACGCCCCCGGCTACCCAACCAAAGTCATACAGGACGCCGCCGGCACGATATTGCTCGCTGAAGATCCTTGTGGCGATAACACGGCTGGAAATATCTGGCCTTGCATTGTCATCGCCCCGAACAACACGGCGTCGGGGCAAGGCACCGGGGAATTATACCAACTGGACCAGACCGACCCCGATAACGAGGGGATGTATGTTTATCGGTTGCACGGGATGAAGTTCAATTATCTTTTCCACGATAATCACGTCCAAACGTTGGGCATCCAACAAACCGTCGGCAGCGGCACCACGAACGCGCCGAAAGGAATGTGGACGATCAAGGCCGGGGATTAGCGGATTGTCGGCGGGCCTTTGACGCCACCAGTTGCAGAATTTCGCGCGCGGAACCTGCGTTCAACCAGTAGCTGGTGGAGAAATAAAACACCGTGGCTGTGATCATCGGGACAAATACTTCTCCCATGCGCAATGGCAGATTGGAATGGCCGATATGACTTTGCCAAAGCAAGCGCAGGCCCCAGGCAATCAACGCCGCGGCGAGCGCCAGCGCTCCGATCAGGGGGAATTGGGCCACGGTCTCTTTCATTTCGAGCGTCCGAAGTTTTTTACGCAACGCATAGGCCAGCAGGGCGAGATTGAATGTTGAGCTGAGTGTGTTGGCGATTCCCAGGGCGCCGGCTCCCATGTGATAGACAAACAAAAATACGGAGGCAAATACCAAATTGATCGCGAGACAAAAGATGCTGATGCGCATCGGTGTCAGGATGTCGCCCAAGGCGTAGAAGGCCCGCGCCAGGATGTTCACCAACGAAAATGAAACCAAACCGGGCACGAGACAAACGAGGGCGAAACTGACGACCTCGGTCGAATGGGCGTCGAATTTGCCGCGCTGGAAAAGCAGGCGGACAATCGGAGCGGCGAGCGTAAATAAGAGGACCGAGGCCAGAAGATTGACGAAGACCAAATGGCCGACGGCTTGGCGCAGGGTCGCGCGGAAGTGGTCGAATTTCTTTTCCACGGCGAAGCTCGACAAAGTCGGCAGGAGGAATGTTGCCAGCGAAATGCCGAAGACGCCCTGGGGCAATTCCATCAGACGGACGGCGTATTGAAACTCGCCGATGATCCGGGCGCTTTGGCCGAAGGCTAGGCCCTGGGTCAGCATGACGTTAATTTGGAAGGCGGCGACGCCAATTGTGCTGGGGATCATTTTATGCACCACTTCGCGCACGGTGGGGTCGTGCCAGGGGGATGCCCAGCGATAACGGAATCCCTCGCCGCGAAGGGTCGGCACTTGGAAAAGCGCCTGGGCGACGCCGGCGACGAGGACGCCGATTGCCAGCGCGAAAATTTGGGTGTCGAGATGTTTGCCCATGTGCGGCGCGAGGAATAGGACGGAGGCAATCATCACGACGTTGAGGACGGCGGCGCCGAGGGCGGGGATGAAGAAATGGCCGCGCGCATTGAGGATTCCAATGAAGACGGCGCCGACGCACGCGAGCGTCGTGTAGGGAAACATCATGCGCATCAACTGGAGCATGAGGCGTGAGTTGGGACTCCACGGGAGCGTCAACAGGAGCATCGTGATGATCAGGGCGGCGATCAGCACGACTTCCAGGGACACGACGATCAAACCGGAAATGACGGCGTTGGCGGAGTGCCACATGGCGTCTTCGCCTTCGAGCTTCTCCTTGGTTTTAAAGATGGGGATGAAGGCGGCGGTGAGGGCGCCTTCGCCGAGGAGACGACGGAAGAGATTGGGAACCTGGTAGGCGAAAATGAAAGCGCCGTAGATAGCGGTCGTTCCGACAAAGGCGGCATAGACCTGTTCGCGCACGAGGCCGAGCAGGCGGCTGGTCAGCGTGGCTGCGCTGATGCCTCCGGAGGATTTTAACATTTCGGACATCGCGACTAGTCGAAAGAGATTTCATTGCGCATCGGGTGGAGTGTTACAAAACAAATCGACAGAAACGAAGAATAATTGTCCGGGATTTTTTCGTTCATTGAATTTTTAAAGTGAAAAATTCGCAGAAATTCGTCTAAAACTCCAACCGTTGGATTTTTAGGGAACGTCCGTGGTGGTCAAAAGTAGCCACTTCCGCATGGCCTGCGGCGTTGAGGTGTATCCGGGATGCTTGTAATTAGAAATGTAAAGTCGCACCATGACGGGGAAAGTCATGAAATCGATCGTGCCAAGGGGTTATGCGGTGCCGCAATCGGAGATTAAACGGCTGGCGGATGAGGTGCGCGCGGCCCGCGCTGGGGAGTTGGCGGG
>DATAXU010000096.1:0-30167 GCA_036272955.1 Verrucomicrobiia bacterium | reverse complement strand
GGGCGCCGCGGTGCCATTTCGCTTGGCCATGATGGCGGCGGTGATCTTTTGCGCCAGTTCCGGCCTGTCAATCAACGCCACGCGCGCTGCCTCTTTGCCCTGGCCGATCAGTTCACCCTCGAATTGGAGCCATGCCCCTTTCTTATCGACGACGCCGTGGGTAATGCCGACGTCCAGAAGGCTGCCTTCCTTGTTGATGCCCTGGTTGTAGAGGATTTCGAATTCGGCTTCGGCAAAAGGCGGTGCAACTTTATTCTTGACAATTTTCACCTTGACGGCGTTGCCGATGGCGTTGCCGGCGGCGTCCTTGAGGGTGTCGCGGCGGCGGATGTCGATGCGGATGCTGGCGTAAAACTTGAGGGCCTTGCCGCCGGGGGTGGTTTCGGGGTTGCCGAACATGACGCCGACTTTTTCGCGCAATTGATTGGTGAAAATGCACGTGGTCTTGGATTTGGCGAGAACGGCTGTGAGCTTGCGCAGGGCCTGGCTCATCAGGCGGGCTTGCATGCCCATTGTCGCCATACCCATCTCCCCTTCCAATTCCGCTTTCGGCACGAGCGCGGCGACGGAATCGATGACGATCACGTCCAGCGCGTTGGAGCGCGCCAGCGTTTCACAAATGCTCAGGGCTTCCTCGCCGCTGTCGGGCTGCGAGACGAGGAGGTCGTCGAGGTTGACGCCGAGTTTTTTTGCGTAAGCGGGATCCAGCGCGTGCTCGGCATCGATGAACGCCGCGAGGCCGCCGCCCTTCTGGGCGTTAGCGATAACGTGCAGCATCAACGTCGTTTTGCCGGACGATTCCGGGCCAAAAATCTCGACGACCCGTCCGCGCGGCACGCCGCCAATGCCCAATGCAAGATCGACGGCCAAAGCGCCGGTCGGGATGAATTCAATTCCGACTTTGGCGCGGGCATCGCCGAGGCGCATGATGCTGCCATCGCCATACGCTTTGGTAATGGAAGAAATGGCGGCGTCCAGGTCACGTTGGCGGGCGGCGGAAGGGGCGGATGCGGCTTTGGGTTCGGGAGCTTTTTCGGCTTTTTCAGCTTTTGGAGGCATAATTTTGAAAATTCAGAGTTTAAAATTCAGTGGCTAGAGTTGTGCCGAATAATTTTCCGTTAGTCAATCCTCGGCGCGTCCCTGATGGCGGCAAACCCCGCGCTTGCTGGCGGGGATGAACTCCAGCATGACCCTGGCCGGCGCGCTGGTGAACTCGGATTGGGCCTCGGCGACAGCCTGGGTGAGATTTGTCCCGGAGAGAAAAAGTTTCTGGTAAAGCCGTTTCAATTCCAGGCGTTCCTCGGGGCTAATGCCCGCCCGGCGCAGTCCGATCACATTCAGCCCGCAAAGGACGTTGGTCCGGCTCGCCACGGTGTAGGGGGGCAGGTCCTGGCTGATCGCTGCGCCGCCTTGCATGATCGCGAGCGTGCCAATTCGGACGAACTGGTGGACCAGACAATTGCCGGAAATAAAAACACGGTCCGCAACTTGAGCATGCCCCGCCAACAACGCGCCATTGACGACAATGACGTTGTCGCCCAGGCGCACATTGTGGCCAACGTGGCAATTGACCATCAAAAAGTTATCGGAGCCGATGGTTGTGGCCTCGTCGGGCACCGCGGAACGATGGACAGTGGCGCCTTCCCGGAAGAGGTTTGAGGCGCCGATGACCAAACGCGTCGGTTCATCCTTATACTTAACGTCTTGCGGGGCATCCCCGATGACGCACCCCGCATGGAATCGATTATTGGCCCCAATGGTAGTATGCCCGGTGATATAGACATGCGGCCCAATACGGCAACCCGCCCCGATGGAGACATCCCCATCCACGACCGCGTACGGCCCGATTTGAACCGTCGAGTCAATTTGAGCTTTAGGATTAAGGACTGCCGTTGGATGGATCATGTGCAATGGTTTGACTGGGTTTGACCCGGTTTGACTCGCTTGGAGAAGGTTTGACGCTGGCCTGCCGCAGTCAAGATTGACAATGCCAGGAACAGCGAACCTTTACCAGCCTTGATTAACCTTGATTGGAAAACCGGGCACAAGCGCCGTGCGCCAACCCAAAGGTGGCGCGGCGCCGCGGCATCTGACTGTCTGGCCTCTTTCATTGCCGGGTCGATTTAAACACATCCCTGACGAAAAGAAAAACGTACCGTTGGATTTTTCGACGATTTTCTACGAATTTTCGCGTACAAACCCAATAGACGGAAATTTATCCGCCCGGGACTACCGGGCGATCGTTCCGTGATTTAAGATTGCTCCATTTTCAACTTTTAAACTGCGCCGTCATTCTCCAACCTGATCGAGCCGGATTCCGGTCCAAGTCATTTGCAAATTGGCGCTTACATTTTTGTCGTCGTGATCTCCTATGTTTTGGGATCGACGCCCGCTGGCTACGTTGCCGGCCGGGTGCGCGGCGTCGATGTCCGCACGATGGGCAGCGGGAATATTGGCGCCACCAATGTCTTTCGCGTTCTCGGGAAAACGGCCGGCATCGCCGTTTTGACGACCGATGCATTGAAGGGGTTTGTGGCGGCGAGATTCGCGCCGCTGCTGGCGTTGTACCTGTTCACGAGTTGCGGAGCGCAAAGGGAGGACCTGGCGCTGGCCGCCGGCGTCGGCGCAATTCTCGGCCACAATTACAGCTTCTGGCTGCGCTTCAAGGGAGGCAAGGGAATCGCCACGTCCGGGGGCGTGGTGATGGCCTGGGCGCCGCAAGCCTGTTTGACCGCCCTCGCATTGTGGGGCGTGATTTTCGCCGCGACCCGCTACGTGTCACTGGCGTCGATCGCGGCGGCGGTGATCCTGCCGTTCGCGGTGTGGTTTTGGAAGGGAAGCGTAACGATGACCTGTGTCATGGCGGCATTGAGTTTGCTGGCCATTTATAAGCATAAAGGGAACATCCGGCGATTGCTCGACGGCACGGAAAATCGGATCGGCAAAGCGAAAAACTGAAGCGCATGAAAGTGACAGTCATCGGCGCGGGAGGCTGGGGCACCGCCCTTGCGAACCTGCTGCGAAAGAGCGGCCACGAAATTGTGTTGTGGGGCCGCAACGCGGAGCACCTGGAGCAAATCGCCGCCAGCGGCCGCAACGAAGCCTACCTGCCGGGGATCGCCACGGCCCAGGGCGTTCGGTGTCAGGCGGATTTGCCCGCGGCGGTGGCGGGGGCCGATTGCGTGGTCATCGCGGTGCCGTCAAAATTTTTTCGCGAAGTCACGAGCCGGCTCGCCACCTACAAGGGCCTCGCGGTCAGCGTGACCAAAGGAATCGAATACGAAAGCGGGCTGACGATGTCCGGCATCCTCCAGACCACGATGCCGCACGCGCTGGCGGCAGTGTTGTCCGGCCCGAGCCTGGCGCTGGAAGTGGCGAGAGAGATTCCCGCTGCGGTCGTTGCGGCGCATCGAGACGCAGAGGTCGCGCGGCAAACTCAGATCCTCTTTCATCGCCCGGCATTTCGGGTTTACACCAGCCAGGACGTCCTGGGGGTTGAATTGGGCGGCGCAGTCAAGAATGTTGTCGCGATCGCGGCGGGGATCGGCGACGGCTTGGGTTTCGGGGACAATTCCAAGGCGGGCCTGATTACGCGCGGCGTCGCCGAAATGCGGCGTTTGGGAGTCGCGCGCGGCGCGTCCGCGGAAACGTTTTCGGGACTAAGCGGATTGGGCGACCTTGTGGTGACCTGCTATTCCAGGCTCAGCCGCAATCGCGCATTCGGAGAGCGCGTCGGAAAAGGCGAACGCGTGGAAACAATTTTGGCCAGCACGCGGAGTGTCGCGGAAGGACACCCGACGGCCAAGGCCGCGTGGCAATTGGCGCGCACGCTGGGAATCGAAACGCCGATCATCGATGAAGTTTACGACATGCTTTACCGGGGCAAGGAAGTGGGCAAAGCGGTCCAAGACCTCATGGCCCGCGACATGAAGCAGGAGGATTGAGCGTTCTACTTTGTCAGGACGTCGAAAAAGGCCTGGCGCAAATCCCCGTATTCCTCAAACGCCTGGAATTGCGGAAATTGCTTTTTGATGTGGTCCGGCGCGTGAAACAGAAAACCCGCGTGCGCCTCGGCCAGCATCGCGGTGTCGTTAAAGGAATCGCCGGCGGCGGCGACGAAATAACTGAGGCTTTTGAGCGCGATGACGGCGGTGCGCTTGGGATGTTCCTGGCGCAATTCGTAACCCGCAATCCTCCCCGCCTCAATCACGAGCCGGTTGCAAAAAATCGTCGGCCAATCCAATTGGAGCATCAGCGGCTTGGCAAATTCCTCAAACGTGTCGGACAAAATGATGACCTGCGTCTGGGCGCGCAATTCACGAAGAAATTCCACCGCGCCGGTCAGCGGGCGCATCTTGCTGATGACCTCCTGGATGTCCGCAAGTTTAAGCCCATGCTCATCCAGGATTTTGATGCGGGCGCGCATGAGCTTGTCGTAATCCGGTTCGTCGCGGGTCGTGCGGCGAAGTTCGGGAATCCTGGTCTTTTCGGCCACGGAAATCCAAATCTCCGGCACAAGCACCCCTTCCAAATCCAGCACAATGACAGATTGTTTCACGCGCGGAGTTTTTCAGGAACGGGAATCCCTGTCGAGCCAATCCATCGGGATAGCTTGAATTTTGCGCGCCGTTGCGGAAGTTTTGAGTTGTTGACTAACACGAGCCAAACGCCGTTGCCGCCATTGACGCCCGGCACGCTTTACCTGGTGGCCACGCCCATCGGGAATTTGGAGGACATCACGCTGCGCGCGTTGCGAGTGCTGGCGGAGTGCGACGTGGTCGCCGCGGAGGACACGCGGCATTCGGGGCAGCTTCTCAAGCACTTCGGAATTTCCAAGCCGTTGCTCAGCTATTTTGAATTCAACGAAGCGCGGCGCAGCGAGGAAATCCTGGAACGCCTGCGGCGCGGAGAAAAGGTGGCCTTGGTGACGGATGCCGGAAGTCCGGGCATCAGCGATCCCGGAACGCGCGTGGTCACCGCCGCGCGAAACGCCGGCTTGCGCGTGGAATCGGTCCCAGGCCCCTGCGCACTGGTGGCCGCTCTGACCGCCAGCGGATTTCCCACCGAAGAATTCCATTTTATCGGATTTTTGCCGCACAAAAGCGGGCAGCGCCGCCGGCGATTGGAAGCGTTGCTCGCGGTCCCGGGAACGCTGGTCCTCTACGAATCGCCGTACCGGGTTGTCAAATTGCTGGAGGAGCTGGCGGAATTATACACGACGCGCAAAATACTGGTGGCGAGGGAGATTACCAAGAAATTCGAGGAGTTTCGGGCCGGGCTGGCGAGTCAACTATTGGACGAAATGCGGGGCCGCGCCATGCGGGGAGAATTCGTGGTTTTAATTGCTCCGAAATCGGATTAAGTCATATAATTTTTTGATTGCTTTTGACAAACGGTTTCTCTACCATTCCCTGATTCGGCTTGTCCCAGAAGCAGAAAGCACGGTTAAAAAAACCCTTCATGGGCGCCGCGCCAGAAACATGGGTTAACAGTAAAGTATATGTCAGCAAAACTATTCGTCGGTAATCTAACCTTCACCGCGACCGAGAATGATCTCCAAGATCATTTTGCCCAAGCCGGTGTAGTGGTTTCAGTTAATATCATGCAAGACCGCATGACGGGCCGCTCACGCGGTTTCGCCTTCATCGAGATGGCCTCGAAGGAGGATGCGGAAAAAGCCATACAGATGTTCCATTCAAAGGACTTCCAAGGCCGTCCCCTGACTGTCAACGAAGCGCGTCCCCGTGAAGAGCGTCCCCCAGGTGGTGGCGGCGGCGGCGGCTACCGTGGCGGTGGCGGTGGTGGCGGCGGCGGTGGTGGTTATCGCGGTGGCGGCGGAGACCGTCGCGGCGGTTATCGCCAGTAAAACCAATCCGTTTTTCGACTGAACCTTTTCCAACGCTCGCGGCTGCGCGGGCGAACGGAATTGTTTTCACACGAACTTGCCCGGATTCAGAATTCCCTCTGGATCCAGGCTTAGTTTTACTCTTCGGTGCATCTCGCGCAATTCCGGGCCGGTGGCGGCGGGCCACCACGCCTTTTTCGCGAGGCCAATGCCGTGTTCGCCCGTAATGACGCCGTTCCATGCCAGCACCTGGCGAAACAGTTCATTGAGGGCGCCCCGCGTGCGCTTTTTCACACCGGGCCAATTGCTGTCATACATAACATTCACGTGAATGTTCCCGTCCCCCGCGTGCCCAAAACACGCGATCGGCAGTTCGTACTTCTTCTGAAGCCTGGCGGTGAAAGCGAAGAGGTCCTCCAGCCGGCTGCGCGGCACCACGATGTCATTGTTTAATTTCACCAGGCCGGTATCGCGCAGCGCGTAGGAAAATTCCCTGCGCAATTCCCAGAGCTTCTCGCAATTCTCGCTGCCAAAGGCCCTTTGCACAAATACCGGGCGGAGCGAGCGGACAAGCTTTTCCAGCGCACGCGCCTCGAAACGCACTGATTCCTCCTGGCCATCCGCCTCGACCATGATCAGGGCGCGCGAGCCGTGGAGTTGTTCACTGCCGGTGCGTTGCCGGGCGGCTTCCAGCGTGAATTCGTCGGCAACCTCCAGCGCGCAAGGAAGGAATCCTCCGCGAAAAATGGCCCGGATGGACTGCGCTGCCGTTTTCATGGAATCGAAGCCCACCGCCAGGAGCGCGCGATACGGCGGCAGAGGAATTAGTTTGACAGTCACTTCCGTCACCACCGCGAGCAATCCCTCCGAGCCGACCATCAGGCGCGTCAAGTCGAATCCCGTTTTGTTCTTGTGCGTCCGTCCGCCCAGAGAGGCGCTGGAGCCGTCCGCAAGCACGACCTTCACGCCGAGGATGTAATCGCGAGTGACACCATATTTCAGGCAGCGCGGCCCGCCCGCGTTTGTGGCCACCGTCCCCCCCAGGCTGCAATCGGCCCGGCTCGCGGGGTCCGGCGGATAATACAATCCCTTCCGTTCCACCGCGTCCTGCAATTTTTTCAAAATGACGCCCGGTTCGGCGACGGCGACGAAATCGCCGGCATTGATCTCTTTGATCCGGTTCATCCGTTCCAGCGAGAGAACAATCCCTCCGCGCTCCGGCACGCAGCCGCCAACGTAGCCGTAACCCGCCCCGCGCGCGGTGACAGGAATGCGGTGCGCCTGTGCGAAGCGCATAATTTGCTCAATGGAAGCGGTTTTTCGCGGCAGCGCCACCGCATCGGGCAAATGGCGGGCGAACCATTTGTCGCCGGAATAATTTTCCAGGACGGCCGGGTCGAGTTGAAGTTCGCCGGCCGGGAGCAGCTTTTTGAGTTGGAGCAGAGCGCGGCGAAAATTCACGCTAGTCCGGGTCTTTGTCGTGGATCAATTCGCGGGCGCTTTCGGCCTGGTCTTCAGGGACCTGCACAAGGAGGCCGCCCGCGGCCAGCGCGTACCCGTCGATGTTGCGGGCCGCGATTTCATTTTTAATATTGACGAAAAAATCATTGGCCTCCAACCGCGACCGGACGAGGTCCGCGTCCGCCGGGTTGAGCGCGGTATAAACGGTGACGAAATCCATGCCAACAACATCGGGCCGTTTTCGCGAAAACTCAAGCGAAAGCGATGGCGGTTTGACAACGCGCGTGCTAAGAGAAAACCGGTATGAGCCAATCCGTCATTGCGTTGGTGGGCGATTACTCCCCGGACGTGCCCGCACATGTTGCGATTCCGAAGGCGCTGGAACTCGCGCGCGCGGCGGGCGGGCACAATATCGAATGGCGTTGGTTTGAAACCAAAAACCTCCGCGTTGTGCCGGGCGAGCTTGCCGAATGCGCCGGGATTTGGGTCGTGCCCGGCAGTCCTTACGCAAATGCCGCCGGCGTGCTGGAAGCAATTCGTTGGGCGCGCGAAAACAGTCAACCCTTTTTGGGCACCTGCGGCGGCTTTCAACATGCCCTGATCGAATTCGCGCGAAATGTCGCTGGACTACACCGGGCCGACCATGCGGAAAGCGCTCCCGGTGCGGAAATTTTGCTTGTCACAAAATTGGCGTGCTCCCTGGTGGAAAAGTCGGGCGCAGTGCGATTCGTCCCCGGCAGCAGACTCCGCGCGGCTTACGGATCCGACAGCGCCACTGAAGGGTATCGCTGCAGCTACGGGTTGAATATGGCGTACCGCCGGGTGTTGGAGGACGCGGGCCTGCGGTTCACAGTTTTTGATGAAGAGGATGCCGTTCGAGGGGCGGAACTGCCCGATCACCCGTTTTTTGTTGGAACTCTTTTTCAGCCCGAGCGCGCCGCCCTGCGCGGACAATTGCCGCCGATTGTTAAAGCTTTTGTTGACGCAACCGCGTCCGCCATCACGCCGCGATCGGCGTTTTCAAATCGGCAAAAATGATGATGCCGGCGCCGGTTTGAAGCAGGCTCAATACCTTGACCGTGACTTGCTGGCCAATCATCGTTTGCGCGTTGTTGATGACTACCATCGTCCCGTCGTTGAGGTAGCCGACCCCCTGGCCCTTGTCCTTCCCCTCCCGCACCACTCGCAACATAAAAACTTCGCCGGGCAGGATCACCGGCTTCAAAGCGTTGGCCAGTTCGTTCAAATTGACGTACGGCACGGATTGGAGTTCGGCGACTTTTCCAAGATTGTAATCGTTGGTGTAAAGCTTGGCGCCCGTGGAGCGCGCCAATCGCACCAGCTTCGCATCGACTTCCGACTCCTCTGGAAAATCCGCGTCGTGAATTTTCACTTCGTTGCGCTTGTTCTGTTGAAGGCGCGTGAGCATTTCCAAACCGCGACGTCCGCGCGCGCGGATGACCGGGTCGTGCGAATCGGCGATTTTCTGCAATTCGTGCAGGACAAAACGCGGAACAACGAGTGTGCCTTCGATGAAATTGGCTTCCAACATGTCGGCGATACGTCCATCGACAATAACACTGGTGTCCAAAAGCAGGAGCGACTCCGGCTTGGCTTGCGGGGCAAATCGAACGTACGGAATGATCAGCGAAAAATCCTCCTTGTTGCTGCGCATCGCCAGCACCATGCCGAGATAACCAAATCCCAAAAACAACGCCAGCCGAATGACACGACGCTGCGGGTCATCCGAATCGGATAAAAGACCCGAACGATCGATCAAAGTGGCAACGAGCGTCCCCAGGCAAAGTCCAAACGACGCCGCGGAAAAGGCCCGCAACGAAAAGCCCTTGAGCATCTCGTCAATCGCCACGCACAATCCGCCGACGCCGAAGCCGATCACGCAGCCGTCAAATCCGTCGCTCACCCATTCCGGGCGGACCTGGCTGACCTCATAACCGCCCACGGTGCAAAGCGCCAGAAAAAAGATCCGGATGACCCAAAGAGAGCTCATGCGTTCAAGCGCTGTCGCGGCACATCAATGGGCCGCCGCTTCGTTCCTTTCCGGATGTTTGGGTTTCCATAACATTGACCAAATGCCTCTCTGGTTAAGGTTGCTGCCGAACGCGCGAAACTCGGCGGCCACGGCATTGGCATTATCGAGCAGCGCGACAGCTTCGGCTTTCATTTGCTGATCTTTGAGCAAGCCTCCTGCAAGGCCGTTGCCAGCCTCCAGCCCTGCTGCAATGTGCTTGAACGATTCGGTGGTGTCACGCAGATTTTTGACCGATTCGTGGATGTCGGTCCCGTTGGTCGTGATGACTCCGTCGAGTTGGTCCGCGATCACGTTGATCTTTTCGGAAACCGTCTGAAGGTTGGTCACCATGCTCGTAATAGTCGGGCTGTTGGTATGGATCAAATCGTCCGCCTCCTGCACCGTTTGGATGCCGATTTTTGTCACCGACGCCAGGTTGCTGACCGCCAAGCCGAAGCTCTTGAGCGTTTCATCCGAAAGCACCGTCCGATTCACGTTCGTAATCGCCTGGTCGATGTCTTTCATCGCCTTGCGCGCCTCTTCCAGCAAGTCGGAAGTCGATTGCACCGCCGCCAGCATATTGAACGGCGCCTGGCCCTTGACGGTATCGCCATTTTCCAGGAACCCGGCGTGGTTCGTCGCGGTTTCCTCCGCCGGGGCCGGGATGACTTCGACGTATTGGTCCCCAAGGAAACCAAGCGAGTCAATACTGAAAACAGCGTCCCTGCGGATTTTGAAATCCGACAAAACGCTGATGGTGATGTTGACGGTGCGCCCGCCTTCGCCCAATTCCGAGTCGGAAACCTTGCCGATCGGCACGCCTGACATCATCACGTCCGCCGACGGCTTCAACCCCGCGACGGTCGGCAGGATGACGTGCAGAGTGTAAGTTCCCCGGAACAACGTCACGCCCTTGCTGAAATTCAGGACCAGCAACGCCATCAGCGCCAGCCCGATCAACACGAATACTCCAACCTTCGTTGCGTAACTCGAATCATTCATTAAGCAAAATCCTCCGTCTGGCCCGAAATCCCGTTCACAAAACGATAAATCACCGGGTCCGTCGATTTGAAAAGGTCTTCCGGCGTCTTGTCAGCGTAAATCCGCCCCTGGTACAACATCAAGATTCGTTTCCCGATTCGCCGCGCGCTCCGCATGTCGTGCGTCACCGCTATCGAAGTCACTTTGAGCTTCTCCACCACCCGGATAATCAACTGGTCGATCGCGTCGGACGCAATCGGGTCCAGCCCGGTTGTCGGTTCGTCGTAAAGTAGAATTTCCGGTCGGTAAATGATCGCCCGCGCCAGCCCGACCCTTTTGCGCATCCCGCCGGACAGCTCCGACGGCCATTTCTTCTCGATCCCGCTCAAACCGACCAACTCAAGCACCTGGGCCACCCGCTTCGCAATTTCGTCCGGCGGAAAAGTCCGTTCCCGATTGAGAATGAACCCGATATTCTCCTCCACAGACAGGGAATCGAATAGCGCTGCGCCCTGGAAAAGCATCCCGAATTTGCGGCGGACTTTGAGCAATTGCCGTTCGTCCAGCCCCGCGATGTTCTGGTCCTCCACCAGCACTTCCCCCTGATCGGGACAGATAAGGCCGATCAGGTGCTTGAGCAAAACGCTCTTGCCGCCGCCGCTGGCGCCGATGATCGTCACCGCTTCACCTTTGGCGATGGAAAAATCCACCCCGTTGAGCACGCTTACCGGCCCGAAGCTCTTCTTCAAATTGCGCACTTCGATCATCCTCATGCCAGCAATCGGTTCAGGACCATCGTCAGGAAGAAGTTAACGATCAGGATCGAGATCGACGAATAAACCACCGCTTCCGTCGTCGCGCGGCCGACGCCCTCCGCCCCTTCCGGGCACGTCAATCCCTTGTAACACGCTATCACCGCAATGATCGCCCCGAAGATAAACGTCTTGATCATCCCGGTCATCATGTCATTGAGGTCGGTATAATGGAGCATGTTGAACCAAAGACCCGTGGGATTGATCCCCAATAAAAAATCGCCCACCAAATACCCCGCCAGTATCCCGACGCAAATCGCCTCCGCCGTCAAAAATGGCATTGTCAACAACATCGCCAGGAACCGCGGAACCACCAGATAATCCACCGGGTGCGCCGCCAGCGTGCGCAACGCATCGATCTGCTCGGTCACCCGCATCGTCCCCAATTCAGCCGCAATCGCCGCCCCGACCCGCCCCGCCACCATCAGGCCCGTGAGCACCGGCCCTAATTCGCTTCCCATCCCCACGCTCACCACGGCGAGCGTCGCCGTATCCATTTTGACCTTGTGAAATTGAAAATAGGTTTGCGCGCACAGCACCATCCCGGTGAACGCGCCCGTGATGGCGACCACCGATTGCGACTTCACCCCGATGAAAAACATCTGGTAAATGACATCGCGCGCCGTGGGTTTGACCTTGAAAATGGAGGAAAAGATCTGGCCGCAAAGGAGGGTGCCGCTGCCCAACCCTTGAAGCCATTCGCGGACAAATTTTTTGGCAAAACCGGTCATTAAACCGAGAGTACACTAATGCCCCTCGCTTTCAATGGCCAGCGCAGAAATCGCCGCGAAAATTCTCTCCGGCAAATAAATCAGGGAGGCGTCTGAATCCTGTAAAACCGTTCGGTCTGTGCTGCCCCCGCGGGAACGTTTATCACCACGTTGGTTCCGGTGCCCGCCACATTATTGCTTAAAATATTCCAGGACGGCGCGGCCAAATTGGTCGTCCATTCCACGCTATATAATCCCAGCGGTAAAGAACTAAAACTAAAACTGATAACTCCGCCATTCAATTCCATCGCGGAGATGCTCGGCGTCGCCAGCGACTGTTTCAACGCGGCGACCAATGGCGTGCGTTGTCCCGCCGGCTCCGACGAAAAGTAGTCCTGGCTCAATTCCCATATCATTAGCCCTCCAAGATGAAGATTGCGCGCGTAGCTGACCTTCGCCTCGCAGGCGTGCGTATCATCGTAGGAAATAAACATGTCGCCGGATGACGGCGTGTTCGTGATGCCAAGGCAGGCGGCCTGCGCAACGTTGTCCCAATGATAAATGTTACTTTGGTAGTAACTATTCATGATGGTGGCATAAGTCGGAGTGGTCACCGTTGGCACATTGGTGGGCGGCCACGATTGCCGCGCCTGTGTCACTCCCGGCCCTCCAGTCCAGTTGTAACCGTAGAAAGGCAATCCTATACCCAACTTCCCCGGTTTAATCCCATTGCTTACAAAATTATTCACCGCCCCATTGATGGACGGCACCAGCTTCGTCGGAACGCTCGGAAAAGTATAGCCGCCGTCATAGATCGGCGAATTATACCATGTCACCCAGCCCTCATAAGGGCCGGAGAGATCGTAAGTCATGATGTTGATCTGGTCGAATTGTCCCTGAACCGAGGCTAGCATCGCGAATTCGGCCGTTGGAGAATCGCCGGACTCCGGGTACGCCGGCGCCGCCACTGTCAATAACTTATGCGTGGCAAACTTGTTCAGCGCCGCCCGCAGGCCATTGACCAAATTTGTATATTGTTCGGTATCGGCGGAATTGAACGGTTCCCAGTCCAGGTCCACGCCGTCATAGTTATTGCTGGACATAAAACCGGTGATATTCGTGACGAAAAATCCAAGGTTCGCCTCGCTTGTCGCGCCCAGAAAATTACTCTCCGTGCCCGCCCCGCCGATGCACACCAGCGCTTGTCGCCCCGCGGCGTGTGCCAAACCCACCAGCTTCGCGGCCGCCGACTCGCTCAAACTGTTGGCCGTGTTGTTCACCCCGCCGTTCGATTCGGGGACCAACGAAAAATGAATGACATGGGTAATCGTTGTAAAGTCGATGTTCGACGGCGCCATCGCGCCAGATTCGTAACCAGGGTAATAGCCCGTCACCCACAAATCAGCCCGCGCCGACGAAGACAAAACCCACGCCAGCAACCAAACCAGAAAAATACGCCAGCCGCGCATGGCCTGCCTTCAAGAACTGGTCACCCGCTCGCGGGCCCATTGCATCGCGTGTAGCACCAGTTCGGTTGAATTTTTAAATTCCAGCTTCTCCTTGATGCGATTCCGAAAGGAATGGATCGTCGGAATCGTCAGGTCCAGCGACTCCGCGATCTGCCGTGACGATTTCCCCTCCCCCAGCATTTGGAAAACCTCCAGTTCGCGATCGCTTAATTTCTCGACGGGCGACATCGGCTTGTCCTTTTTCCCAAGCAAAAGCTTGGCGAGAACAGACGTGGACATTTTGTTGCTGAGAAAAATGTCCCCGCTCAACACCTTGAAAATCGCGTCGCGCACGATTTGGATCGGCTGATTTTTCATGATGTAACCCTGCGCGCCGGCCCGCAACGCCCGCTCCGCATACAGCGCCTCGTCATGCATCGAGACGACAAGGATGGGAATCTCCTCGTATTTCGCCTTGAGGGTTTTGATCAAATCGATCCCGTTCGTTCCCTCCAGCGAAATATCCACCAGCACAAGGTCCGGCTTCAATTCCGCGACCGCCTTCATCGCCGATGCCGCGTCGGGTTTTTGGCCGCACACCGTCAACGACGGGTGCCTGTCAATCATTCGGCGCAACCCTTCGCAAAACAGCGGATGATCGTCCACGATCAGCAGCCGGCTTTTTTCTGGCAGTGGTTTCCTCATAGTCCGGTCAGACCGGTGTTTTCTCCGCCCGCGCCGGTTCTTCCCGGTGACGGCGCGGAACGCCGCCACGCGGCAATTCTCGCGAAACCGGCAGAAACAGGCATGTCACGGTCGTGCCGGAACCCGGCTGACTATGCAAGTTTAAAGTCGCCCCGATGACACGCGCGCGATAGTGCAATATGCGCAAGCCCATCCCCTCCTCATTGCGCGCGGGCAGCAGGAATCCCACCCCGTCGTCATGAATCGTCAGCAGCCACCGGTCGCCCGACGGTTGCAGTGTGATGTCCACATTGGCGCCCTCGCTGTGTTTCGCCGCGTTGCCCAGCGCCTCCAGCACGATGTAATACAAATGCAGCGCAATCTCATTTTCCACCGTCAACGGCGGCCCTTCGACCATGAACCGGCAATTGATCTTGAAAACTTCCCGCGCATTCGACGCTAATTCCTCCAGCGCCGCCACCAATCCCTTCTCATCCAGCCGCACCGGAAACAGCCCGCGCGCCACCCCTCGCGTCTGGTCGATGACTTCGTTGATCATCATGCTGATTTTCTCCGCGTGCGGCGATTGCGCCACGCCTTCCTCCGCCAATTCCTCCGCCAGCGTCGAGGTCAAAAACGCAATCCCGGCCAATTGTTGACAAACCCCGTCATGCAAATCGTGCCCGATGCGCCGCTGCTCGCGATTGCTGATTTCCAGTATCTCGCGTTCCAGTCGTTTCCGTTCCGTGATGTCGCGCGCGATGCCTTCCACTTCCAATTCGTGCCCCTCCTGCTCGATCAACCGCGCGCTGATTTCCAGTTTGATCCGCTCCCCGGACGCCGCCACAACGTCCCATTCCATGTTCGGGACGGGGGCTCCTTTGAGCAACCGGTCCAGCCATTGCCGCGCCGACGCCCTTTGCTCCTCCGCCACAAAATCCAGGATGTTCCGCCCCAGCATTTCTTTGCGGGACCGTTGCAAAAGCCGTTCGCACGTTTGATTGACAGACGTTACCCGCCCATCGCGATCATGCGTATAAAGCATGTCCGTCGCGTTTTCAAAAAGTCCGCGGTAACGCTCTTCCAGCGCCGCTTCGTCCTCCAGTTTCCGCCGGATGAGTTTGGTTTGATTGCGAACCTGGCGCCGCAGCAGCGCCACCCAACCCAGCGCGGCCCCCACAGCCAGCATCATCCCGCCCGCCAGCATAAAAGAGCGCTGCGCCGTCCAATAAGAAGGCGAATCCAGCAACTTTACGTCGCGCGGGTCCCGGAGCAACAGCCGGAACGCCTGCGGCTCGTGCCCTTCCCCGCCTTGAATGGAACAAATTCCCGTCAGCCGCAACCGGCAGCCCGATTCCAAATCCGGCACTTCCCGGCCCCTCGTTTGCGGTTCCAGTTGCGCCGTGAAAATAATCGGCCCGTCCTGCAAAACCATTTGCGGATTGGCCGAGCGCGGCACGCTTTGCAAAAGCTGTGCGTCGAGCGTCACAATTTGCGCGTCGTTCGTTCCGTGCAACAACGCCTGTTCGGCCGTCACCGGTTTGGCCGCCGGCATCGGTCCTGTTCCCAATGTGCGAAAGGTCGCTTCCTCCAAATACGGCGAAAACCCGCCAATCGCCGGAAATCCGATCGCCTCCACCAGGTCGCCCAATTGCACTTCGTTGGTCTGCCGCGTAAACACCCGCATCCCGCCGGAAGCGTCCTGCACAATGAACCCCTGCCCCGTCATTCGCAACGTCACCACCCCCTGGATTTTCACCCGTCTCCCAGCGAACCGGTCCGGATCAAACGTCGCCACAGCGTCAATTCGCGTCGTCCCCACCGCGAACGGGTCCGCCGGCGCCGGCTCCAAAATTTTGATTTGCCTCAGGCTCGGCACATGCAGCGTGATCCCGCTGAGCTGGCGTCGCACATTCAATTCAGAAGTGCAGGCCCCTTCCACGCTCACGAGCGAGTCAATTAGATTTGTCGGCGGCGGCTTGTTTTCGAATCCGGGAATGATCGCTTTGAACCGCCCCTTCGGCGTCATCAGGCTCAAACTCACGTGCCCGGACAACTCCTCCACGCGCCGCACCAGCCCTTCCATTTCCACCCAATGCGAATCAAACCGCCCATTGGCCAGGTCCTCCAAATCCACCTGCGCGGGCGTCGGCAAGTTCGTCGTTCCCAGCACGTCGATCACCGAACTCAGCACTTCCGGCGCAAACCCACCCGGGCTGGTTCGCCCCGTCAATTCCACCCATTGCCCGGACTGCACCTGCTTCTGCGCCGGGTCAAGGTCCACGTAAATCGCGTCCCCGCGGTCCTGCAAAAAACCGTTGCGCCATTCCGGGTCCGCGTAAGTGATGACCCCGCGCAACCGCACCGCCAATTGCTGGATCGCCTCCTCCGGCCGCAATTTCAAAATATCCGAAACCTTCGTCAGCACCGCGGGCAGCTTGGCCACCCTCGAAAGCAGCGCCGGCGAGGCCGCGTCACCGGTGTCCTGCGGCGGAGGCCGCGCCACTTCAAAGTAAGCGTCGTTGAGAAACGTCTCGTCCGCTCCCGCCTCCAAAAAACCCCACAAATCCACCCGCTCATCGCCGCGAATCTCTGTCAACTGAATTACCCGCGCCCGGATCACTCCCGTCGGGTCCTTCACGGTTATCCACTGGCCCGGCTGATACGAAACCACCAGCCCGTTGATATGCGACCATTGGTTTGTCCACGACCCCAATTCCCGGTCCAGCAAACTTCCTATGGACGTCACCGGTATCTGCGACGCCGCCGCGTTCGCCGGCTCAATGACCTGGATTTCGTCCAACCCCGGCGCAAACAACAATCCCGATTCCAGCCGGTCCCCCGACATTCGGCTGGCATTGACGCCGCGCACTTTCACCACGCAATTGAGCCATTGTTTGAAATCCGCCGACGGCGGCGTGCCCAACACATACACAAGGCAGTTCCGCCGTCTGTCATTCAACACCAGCGCCAGCCTTCCCCGGCTCGATTCCGCCGTGAGCACCCGGCCCCGCACCTCCACCCACTCGCCATGGTCCAGGCCCAGGCTCGACAACTCCAAAGGCTCCGCCGTCGGAAGCGCCGTCTTGCCGAGAATCGCCAGCTTTCCATTCTCCAGCACATTGGTGCCGCGCGCGTTGCCCGTGATTTCCACCGCGTCGCCTTTAGTCGGCTGCGTCGCAAAATCGTCCGCATCGAAGTACAGCGTCTCGCGCTCATCGTGGATATACAATTGGTGCCAGCCCGCGTCGTAACAAACCACCACCCCCTTGATGTCCACGGGCGATCCCATTTGCTCCGCGGTGAGATTTTTTAGTTGACGCAACGTGACGATACGCTCGTTGGCGGCGGCGGCCCCTCCGCCAAGTACCGTCAGCAGGACAAACGCAATGGAAAAAATGGTTCGCCGCCGCATAATTCAATAGTTCCTAAACTTCCGCCAATAAGCGAGCATTCTTCCAGCTACTTCACAGCGCGATGATTGACTCCAAGCTCGTCCAGCCGCGCGCAATCGACCTTCACCCGCCGCGAAAAATCGTCCCAATTGCGCGAGCTTTTCGGCGACCACCCCACCTCCGCAAGCGCGAAGAGCCGCGGAAACACCATGTATTGGACATGTTTGAACGAGGGCATATATTCCGTCCACACGTTCGCCTGCACTCCGAGAATATGCCCCTGGTATGCCGCGGGAAGGTTCGTCGGAATCGGCTCAAATTGATAGACTTGACGCAGCGGCAGGTATCCCCCGATCGCATACGGCTCGGTGGAATGATCCAGCGACTGGTAATGATCGAAATAGCAATCGTTCAGGGGCGACATTACCACATCATGCCCCGCCATCGCCGCTTCCGTCGCTCCTCCCACCCAATCCATCACCGTCGCGTTGGCCGCCAGCCCGCCCTGCCGGATTTCGCTCCACCCCACCAATCTCCGGTGATTCGCGTTGATGAATTTTTCCACCCGGCGAATGAAGTATCCCTCCAGGTCGCTTTCCTTGGTCAATCCCTCCTCGCGCATCCGCGCCTGGCATTTGGCGCAATTCTTCCAATTATCGACCGGTACCTCATCCCCGCCAATGTGAACAAACGGCCCTGGAAACAATTCGAACACCTCCGTCAAAACATCCTCCACAAATCCAAACGCCGCGTCATTTCCCGCGCAATAAACTCCGTTAAAAACCCCGCCCGGCAAATCCGTCGTAAACGGCCCTCCTGTGCAACTGAACTGCGGATACGCCATCAACGCCGCGCTCGAATGGCCCGGCATTTCAATTTCAGGCACGATCATGATGTGCCGAGCCGCCGCGTAGGCCACCACTTCCCGGATGTCGTCCTGCGTGTAGAAACCGCCATAACGTCCGTCAGCGCCGTAATCCTGGCTCGCCTTTGGGTCTAATCCAAAACCAATCGCCTTCCTCCACGCCCCCACTTCGGTCAGCCGCGGATACTTTTTGATTTCGATGCGCCACCCCTGGTCATCCGTCAGGTGCCAGTGGAAAACATTCAATTTGTGCCACGCCATTTCGTCCAGAAGCGCCTCCACTTCGGATTTCGTGAAAAAATGCCGGCTCACATCCAGCATCAATCCGCGCCACTGAAACCGCGGCTCGTCGTTGATATAGACGCAGGGAACCGCAATGTTTGTTCTTGACACACCGGCGGGGGCGGTCGGCAGCATTTGTAATAATGACTGTACGCCATAAAAAAGCCCGGAAGCATTGTGCGCTTCGATGATGACCCCCTCCGGAGCAACGGTCAGCACGTAGCCCTCCTTGCCCGCGACCGGGTCATCCAGCACCAGTTGGACGCACCCCGTGCCCGGCACCGTCGTCCCGGAAACCACCTGAAGCTCCCCCGCATCGCGCCGCCGCAATTCAGCCGCAAGGTAACGTCCCGTGTCTTCTGCCCCGGCGTTCGCCACTATCTTCGCCCCGGACGCCAACACAAAGCCTCCCGCGCGCGCTTCCATCGTTTCCGGCTGCGGGATGATTGCGGGCGTCTGTGCGTTTGTCAGCAGTGCCCCGGCGCCAAAACAGAAAATCGCGACGGCTCTCCGCGGTATCATATTCCAATTCATGTTCCTTGGCCGGGAGGCTATTAGAGATCATAAATAATCGCAAGAAATTTTTGTAATAATTTTTATTGCATTCTTATTTGACTGTGATAAAAGGTTCACAGCGTCAGGCAAGCGAAGCCGGTAAAAATGGACTGGCGCGTGTTCAGAAACTGAAAATCAAACAATCAAAAAATGACTATGAAATCTATTGAATTGACGACTTGCTCGTTTCTGCGACGCCCTCCTGCGCTCGCGGCCGCCCTTTTCTTCGCCGTCGGCGCCGCCTACGCCGCGGATTATCCTTCCACCATCACCAACGATAACCCCGTCGTCTATTACCGCTTTGAGGACTCGACCAATCTCGGTTTACCGACGTACGCCTCGAATTCCAGTCCCAGCGATCCCAACCAGGCCCTGCAAGGAACTTACAATTACAACGGCGAGAACACCTCCCCGCTCCTTGGCCTGCCCGGAATCGACACTAATTCAATTCTGTTTACGGGCGGCGGATCCGATTATGGATACGTCGATCTTCCCAATTCTGCCGGCCTCACCTCGTCCGGCGGCGCCAGCGGCGGCCCGTTCTCTTTTGAAATGTGGGTCCAGCCGCAGGCTAATCCAGGCAGCGGCGAATGGAGCATCCCGTTTGAAGTGGCCCAGTACCCCAATGGCTGGAATATTTATGTCTCCGGCGCCGCCAGCGGTTCCCCAAGCTATTTTTATTTGGACATGCGCCCTCCCGTCTTTTCGGGCGTTCCTGCCGTTCCAATCACGTTCTTCCAATGGTATCACCTCGTCGCCACCTTTGATGGCACCAACGCGAACTTTTATATCGACGGCACCAATTACGGCCCTTACAACGCCTCCGGCTTTGCCCCCGCAACGGGCTCCGATGGCCATATCGGGTCCGGCCAGGGCGCAGGATGGGAGCCATTCGTTGGCGGCGTCGATGAAGTCGCTTTCTACACAAATGTTCTGACCCCTGCACAGGTTCTAACCCATTACCAGGTCGGCACCAATTCATTCTCCGCCCCGCCAACCGCGGCGAGCGTCGCCACTGCGCCGGTTTCCATCACCAATTTCTCCGGCACCACCGCCTCCTTCAGCGTCACCGCCCAGGGCACTCGTCCGTTGATCTATCAATGGTACACAAACAGCACTCTCGTTGCCGGTGCCACTGACTCCACCTATTCCCTCCTGGCGGAATATCCCACAGATACCAATCTCCAGGTCTCCGTTCTCGTCAGCAACAGCTATGGCGGTCAGGTAAGTGCTCCCGCCGTCCTCACCGTCTTGAACACCCTCAATATCATCTCCCCTCCCGGCTCAATCGCCCGCAATGTCGGAAGCTATGCCGCCTTCCACGTCACCGCCGATGGCGCGCTTCCCATCGGCTATCAATGGTCGGCCAGTCCCGACGGCAACATTTTCACCAATATCACAGGCGCCACCAACGACACGCTCTGGGTGACAAACGTCCAGCTTTCCCAGAACAACTACTATTACACCGTCGTAGTGACCAATCCCTTTAACACCGTCAGCGAAACCGCCAATCTCAATGTGCAACCCCGCTCCGATCCCGCCGTCCCGCTCACCGGTTACGGCGCCATTATCGCCGCTGACAAACCCGTCGCCTATTGGCGCCTGGACGAAACCAGCGGCAGCCTCGCCGAAGACGCGGTCGGCACTTTCGACGGTACCTATACCCCCGGCGCCGGCACCGTCATCTATGGCGCGCCCTCCGGCATTCCTCATACCACGGATTCCGCCGTGATTCTCTCCAACGGCGCGGCCATCCAGGTCCCTTGGGCGCCCGAACTCAATCCAGACACCGCATGGTCGGTCGAAACATGGGTTCAACCCTCTTCTTTGGCTGCCAACCAGGGTGACTACCGGATTGTCCTTTCCTCGGAATATAACCAATATCCGACTCTCTACGGATGGTACATCTACCAGCAACCCGCCAACAACTTCATCTTTGTGCCACAGCCGGCAAACGCCTTCATCATCGCCGGCCCGAATGACCCGGCCACCACAAATCAACTCGTCGCAGGAGATTGGTACCACTTGGTCGTTACAGACGACACCACCAACTTCACCGTCTATGTGAACGGCCAGGCCATTGCCGGCGCCCCCCTCGCCAGTGTCCCATTCACTCCAGACGGCGACGGAATAAACGCCATCGGCACAGCCGCTATCGGCGGGCTTGATGACGGCAATTTCGTTATCGGGCAGCGCACCGACGCCCAATTCGGCACCTTCGAAGGGACCATCGATGACACCGCTGTTTACAATTACGCCCTCAGCCCGCAACAAATTGCCTCCCACTATAACTCCGCCGCCCTCGGACCGGCTCTCGCCAAATCAGTCGGCGGCGCAGTCACGCTGACATGGTCAGTCGGCGTCCTCCAGGAATCCGGCACGGTGAATGGCCTTTACACCAACGTCATAGGCGCAAATTCGCCTTACACGCTGACCTACGGCGGCAACGCGGGCTTCTTCAGGCTCCACGTCCCGTAATTCGGTTAACGCTGCTTTCGCGGCCGGGGGCATCCCCCCGGCCGCATAAAGCGGAACCAATAACGACCATGAAAAAACACGCTCAAAATAACGGTTTTACGTTGATCGAGTTGCTGGTCGTCATCGCCATCATCGCCATTCTCGCCGCCATGCTGCTCCCGGCCCTGGCGAGGGCCAAAATGCAGGCCGCCGCCACCCAATGCATCAGCAATCTCAAGCAATGCCAGTTGGCCGCCGCCCAATACAGGGACGACAATAACAACTATCTCGTTCCCAACTCCCCGGACTCCGGCACCTACTACCAGTCCGGTTCCGCCTCGCAATCCTGGATCGACAGCGCCACCGGCATTGAAAGCTATCCCCCCGCCGCCACGGGCAATACCAATCTCGCCCTCTACACCACCGGTTTGCTCGCCCCTTACGTCGCCAAGCAGGTCGGCGTTTACAAATGTCCTTCCGATATCGTCCTGTCCGATCTCGGACAGCAACGCCTCCGAAGCTATTCCATGAACGGCCAGATGGGCGCTGTCTATATGGCCGCCGCCGGTTTCAACGACGACAGACCCGCCCTCCTATACTCCAAGGATTCCGATATTATCCACCCCGCCCCGTCCGATGCCTTCGTCTTTTGCGACGAGTCCATGTGGTCCATCCAGGACGGCTACCTCGAAATCGACAGTCACGACGGCAATTTCCCCGATGTCCCCGGCTCCTACCACGATAACGGCCTGGGCGTATCCTTCGACGACGGCCACGCCCAGATTCACAAGTGGCAAACAACCGCGCTTCTCAACGCCACCAGCCACAACCCCCGCGTTTCGGGCGGAACCGCCAACGTCGATTGGATTTGGTTCTCCCAGCACGCCGCCGCCGACCCGGCCTCTCAAAATTTCTAGGAAGTCGCTTGCATTATACATCAAACTATGGGATTCCATTGGTTTGTGTGTAAGACATATGGGCAGACGGGCAAATCGACCGGGCCGGCCTTGGAGCGAACAACCTTCACGGCGCGCGCCTCTTTCGGCAATTCCCGCGTTCCTCAATCAAGGTTAATCAAGGTTGTTAAAGCCAATCCTAATCACGCTTCAGTCAAGGCAGTCAAACCCAGTCAAACCACTTTGTCTGCCTTGATCCACGCGACAAATCAACACAACCCACTCCGCACCAGCTCCTTACACGTTTTGCCCGCGATTTCCACCGCATTTCCCGGTCAAACCAGTCGCACATCAAACCTTGTCATCCGCTCCAAAAACAGTAACCTCTTCATATGTTGAAAACGTGCTTATGCCTGGCTTTCCTGCTTCCCGGTCTTGCGGTCCCGGCCGCAACGGTTGAACTCAAGGGCAAAGCGTCCGTCACCGGAAAAATCCTCGCCGAAAAGCGCGATATGATCGTGATCGATATCGGTTATACCGCCCTGGTCATCCCCCGCAACCAGGTCGTCCGCCTTTTCGAGGAAGATCAGCCCGTCGGAAAACACTCGTCGGCCCAGCTCCCGCCCGCCGCCATTGCATCCGCCCTCACAGACCTGGCGACTTCATCCGGCTTTTACCAAAACGCCAACCCCGCCGCCCGCGAGAACACCGTTCGCGATCTCGTTAGCGAATACGGCGCCGCCGTCGTCCAGGTCCGCACTCCCGAAGGCCTCGGCTCTGGTTTCATCATCAATCCCGATGGCTTTCTCATCACCAACTTTCACGTCACCGAAAACGAAACCCAGATCTCCGTCGAAGTCTATTTCCCAAAGGACGGCCAGTTGGAGCGCCAGATTTATAAAAATGTCAAAATCATCGCCCTCAATAAATTTGGCGACCTCGCCCTCCTTCGCATCGAGGACAAGGATGCCCCCAAGTTTCCCAGTGTCGTTTTGGGCGATGCCGATAACATGGCCGTCGGTGACCGCGTTTTCGCCATTGGCAGCCCCCTCGGTTTGGAACGCACCGTGACCGAGGGCATCCTGAGCACCAAGACCCGTGAACTGGAAGGCGAGCTTTACCTCCAGACCACCGCCCAGATCAACCCCGGCAACAGCGGCGGCCCCCTCTTCAACATGCGCGGCGAAGTCATCGGCGTCACCAACATGAAGATCACCATGGGCGAAGGCCTCGGTTTTGCCATCCCCGTGGAGAATGTCAAGTATTTTTTAAACCATCGCGAGGCCTTCGCCTACGACAATGATAATCCCAGCGATCCTTACCGCTATTTGCAGCCCCCCAGCCGCACAAAAAAAGCGGCTGAATAAAACCTCATGATCAAACGTTTCCTTCTGTTCCTGGCCCTGGCCGGTTGCTCCCTCCAGGTCCGCGCCGCCATTCCTCCCCCGGAAAAACTGCTCCCAAAGGATACGGTCCTGGTGATCACCGCCCCGGATTGGCCTCGCGCCTGGGCCTTCGCCACCAACAGCCAGTATGGCCGCTTGTGGCAGGACCCCGCTCTCCGTCCGTTCAGGGAAAAATTCATCGACAAGTTGACGTCGGACGCTGTCAAGCCTACGGAAAAAACCCTCGGCATCCATTTCGCGGATTTCCAGGGCCTCCCACAGGGCCAGGTCACTTTCGCTTTGCTCCCCGTCGGCCAAAAGGAGAATTCAGACCATCATTTTGCACAGGTCCTCCTCATCGACACCAAGTCCCACGCCGGCCAGTTGAAAACCAATCTCGCTTCCATCGCCAAAAAATGGGTCGATGCCGGCAAGGCCCTCAAAACCCAAAAAATTCGCGAGGTGGAATTCACGACCCTCATCGTTTCGCCGGGCGATCTCTCCTGGAACAAAATCTTTCCCCAACCGAAGACCGACCTCCTCGATGACACCTCCCCAAAGCCGCCGGAAAAAAATTCCGAAATCACTTTCGGCCAGGTCGATTCCCTTTTGGTCGCTTCCGACTCCACCGAGGCCATCGAGAAGGTCCTCACTCTTGAAAACGGCGGCCTTCTTCCCCCGTTGTCGGACCAGCCCGCCTTTCAAGCCGATTTCGCGGCCCGCCTTCGCGATTCCCCCTTCTACTGCTGGGTCAACGTGAAGTCGCTGGTCGATATCCTCACCACCCCCCCCGCCGGCGCCGACGAAGATGTCGCCGCTTCCGCCGCCAAGCTCGGCACTTTTGTCTCCTCGCTCGGCCTGAGTGGCATCACATCCGCGAGCCTCACCTATGAAGACCTGCCGGGAGGCACCGGCGCGCAATTCTTCCTGGGCGCTCCCGAAAGCAAACGAACCGGCATCCTCAAACTGCTCACTCCCGGCCTCAAGGACGCCAATCCCCCGGCGTTCGTCCCCGCCGACGCCGTCAAGTTTTGGCGCTGGCGCATCGACATCCCGCATAGCTGGGGAATGCTCGAATCCATGTTGGACAACCTCAATCCAGAGCTTAAGCGGGTGATGGACTTCATTTTGCAAAACGCCGGAAAGGACAAGGACGAACACTACGACTTGAAATCCGAATTGCTCAACAACCTCGGCGACGACGTCCTCAGTTACGAAAAAGCCCCCGTCGGAAACACCATGGACGAGTTGAAATCGCCCCCTGCCATTTATCTAATCGGCTCCCCCAACCCCGACAAACTGGCCTCCGCCATGTCCGTCGCCCTCAGCATCCTCGGGCGAAGTTCCGGCGGCGTCAAAGACCGCGAGTTTCTCGGCCGCAAAATCCATTCGGTCACAGTCGGCGGCGGCAATGAAGGCGCCGAGCCTCAGGGCCAATCCTTCAGTTTCGCCGCCAGCGGCAGCTACCTCGCGATGTCCACCGACCCCGGCATTGTGGAGGAATACCTGCGGAGCAGCGACAACACACCCAAGGCGTTATCGGACACCCCCGGCCTCAGCGACGCCGCGCAACAAGTCGGCGGCTTCTCCTCCGGCTGGTTCGGATATGAAAACCAATCCCTGAACATGCGCCCCACCTTCGATCTCTTTCGCAAAAGCCCCCCCACCTTGAGCGACATCACCGGCGCTCCGGGAATGGATTCCAGCCTCAGTGTCGCCGGCCAGATCGCCGGGAAAGTCCTCAGTTGGTCGGATTTCTCGCTCCTCCCGCCCTTCGACAGCGTGTCAAAATATTTTTCGTATTCCGTGTACGCCGGCCGTTTCTCCCCGGAAGGTTTCACCCTGAAAATCTTCGCCCCAACCCCGCCCGCTCTGCGATAGAAGATTACTCCTGCGGATAAACCAGGATCCGGTCGTGGACCACCACGATCAAATCGTTCTTCCCGTCGCCCGTCACGTCCGCCACCACCGCCTCGCGCGGTTCAATCGAATCGTTGCGCCGGGAACGAAATGTCCTCTCCTCGAACACCGGCCAGCGGTCCGCCGGCACAAGCCTGTGCGGCGGCTCGTACGTCACGAGGTCCAGGAAATTTTTCTCCGTTTCCAAAAAGACCAGGTCCTTTCTCCCGTCATTATTCAAGTCCCCCGCAACCACGTCCGCCAGATGCCCGTCCTTGATCGGCGTCTCGTAACTGTCCAGTTCGTCCAGCTCCCAAACCTTCCCGCTCATCGCCATCGTCCCCACCTCATTGACACCAATGAGCGCAATGCTGTTGTTGTTGGTCGATCCCAGCGCCACGCTTCGCAGCGAGGTGAAATCCGTCACCGGCAACGGCAGGTTCCGCACGACCTGCCACACCCCCGCCTTGTCGCGCTCGCACAGCGTCAACTCTTTTTTCTCCGCGTCCAGCAGGAACAGCGAAGGCACCGCGTTGGTCCCGTTCCGCAGCGGCGTCGCTCCCACGATCCGCGAATCACTCGATGCGCCGTTGATTTGCTCTTTGACAAAAAACGACCACACCGGTTTCCCGTTCGTCATCTTTTCATTTTCCGGCTTCAACACCACCGCCCGCAAAAAATTCTTCTGCGCCAGCAACAACTCCGGCTTCCCGTCGCCATCGATGTCCAGCGTGCTCAGCCACGGCTCGTCCGCGTTTCCTCCCGGCGGCGTCACGTCCGTCTCGTCGAAACTCACCTCGTCCTCGCGTTGAATGAGCACTTTGATTTTCTCGTACGGCACCAGCACCACCAAGTCCGCAAGCCCGTCCTGGTTGGCGTCAAACATCGTCATCGAGGACGGCATCCCTTTGAAATCGCTGCTCAACTTTTGCGAGCGCGATTTTCCGTCCGCCGTCACCGTCACAAGCGCCCGGTTCGTGTCCTGGTCAATGATCACCGCCAGCGTCGTTTTTCCTCCCGCGTGCAACGGCCCAAGCGCCATCGTCAGCGGATTTCCGTCCAGCGGAAGTATCGTCGGAAACGCGATCCGCCCCTTCTCATCCAGTTTCGTCACCCCGATCTGATGCTCGTCGCTGCTCAAAAGAAAAATCTCTTCCTTGCCGTCCCCATTCCAATCCCCCACCGCGATTTCGCTCACGCCCGTCAGCGTCGGAAACGTCTTTGCCGCCGAGAGCGTCCCATCCCGTTTTTGCAAATAGAGCGTGAGTTGCCCACTGTCCGGCTCCGCCACCAGCAAATCCGGCAGCCCGTCCCCGTTGACGTCCGCCCACAAAATCCCCCGGTGATTCCGCGTGGATTTGTTAAGCGGCAAAACCTGGAACTGCCCTTGTTTAAACGTTCCCGAAAGCGGTTCCGCCGGCTTCTGCACGAAATGCGACACCGCCGCCCGTCCCGAGTTCTGCGCGATGGTCACCACTTCCGTTTTATGATTCCCCTCCAGGTCATCGGCGAGGTAGGCGCGAATCGGCGGAAGCGTAAAATAAATTTCCGGCCCAAGTTCCCCGTCGGAATTCTGCAAGCGGAAACGAAACGGCTCCGGGCTGTCCCAATTCACTTCCAGCAAGTCATCGCGCCCGTCCCCGTCAATGTCCAGCACCTGGATGGCCTTGACGCTTCCCGAGAACGGGATTTTCTTCGGCTCCGCCAGCGTGTGCTCCGGGGTTTGCGCCAGGAAATACAAATTGTTTTCCCCCAGCAACACCAGGTCCGTCAACTTGTCCCCGTTCAGGTCCCCGCTGGCGAGCGCGTTGACGGTCAATTGCCCGTCGTCAATCGGCCACCGCTTCGGCGTGCTCCACATGTTGTTGCTCCCAAGATTATATTGCACCACCAATTCCTTCGGGTCCCCGTAATACGCCAGGTCCGGTTTCTTGTCCCCGTTCAAGTCCGCCACCACCAGTGACGAAATCCTCTTTTCCGAGGCGATCGATTCGATCCGAAACCGCGCATCCGGCGGAAGGTCGTTGATTTCCGCCTTCATCATCGGCCGCTCGCGCGACAGGTTGGTCTTGCCGGTCTGATTGTAGAGAATATTTATTTTCGAGCGCGCATTGTTCACCACGATCAAGTCCGTCAAACCGTCCCCGTCCAGGTCCGCCGCGTGAAGCAGCGAGATTTGGTTGTCGATCGGGAAAATTTCCGGGCCAGTGAATCCGAAGGTCGCCCGCTTATCGTCTCCTCGTGCGCAGAGGGCCAGCGCCGCGCACGCCACCACGCCCAGGACCCTGCTCGTTAAACTCAATCTTAAAAACATACTGCGTGCAGGGTGCCATCCGCTTCTCCCCCTCGCAATCCCAATCCCGGAACATATCAGGTCTTACCCGATGACTCCGCCCCGTAAGCCCCCGATGGCGAAACCCGCCTGCTCGAAGCTACAATTGCGGGAACCAAAGGGAATGAAATGGAAGCAAATAGGTTTCACGGCATTGTTCGCCTCGGTCGCGTTCTGTGGATGCATCCAGACGAACATGACAAACCCCAAACGATCCGCCACGGAGCAACTCCTCCTGAGCACAGCCGGCGACCGCGCCCTCAAAAGCGTGGACCTTGCCACTTTCACGAACAAACTCGTGTACGTCTCCACGAATTATTTCCAGGGCTACGATTCCGCCAACGCCCTCGGCGCCATTCGTGACGCCCTCAGTTCCGCCGGCGCGCGCCTCGCGGTCACCCTATCGAATAGCGACTACATCGTCGAGCCTCGCAGCGGCGCCGATTCCGTTGATTATTCTTCCACGCTCATCGGCCTGCCCAGCACCGAATCGCCCGTCCCCCTCTCCGGCGCCGTCGTCCTCCCTGAAATCGCCCTCTACAAATCGCAATATCAATTCTCGATCGCAAAGTTCGAACTGCTCGCCTACGCGCGCGTCAGCGGAGAACACTATTTTTCGAGCGGCCCGATGGTTGGCAGGGCACACAACAAATACTACGAGCTACTGGGTTTCATCACCTGGACCCGCACAGACCTCCCCGACAAACATAAAAAGAAGAAACACACCACAACGCAGTGAAACGACTCACATCTTTGCCGACTGGATAAAACCGACGACTTTTGTTTAAACGATTGGCCGAGCAAATCAGGACGCAACTCGACTGCATGTCTAATGTTGCCCTCCAAAAATAACCCTTGACGCAATAACTACTATGGTAGTATTATCGCGGTAGTTATGAAAAAAGGCAATCGTCTTCACAAACTCGGCGACTTGCAGCTTCGCATCCTGCAACTCCTTTGGGAACACGGCGAATTGGCCGCCGCCGCCGTCCATGCCGCATTGCAACCCGAGCGTCCCCTGGCCCCCACAACAGTCGCCACCATGCTCGCCAAAATGCAGGCAAAGGGCCTCGTCGCCCATCGCCAGCAAGGGCGCGCCTTTATCTACCGCGCCGCTGTCGATGCCGGCGAAGTCACCCGCGGCCTGGGCGATTATTTCGTGCGCCGCCTGTTTGCCGGCAGCGTCTCCGGCGCGGTGATGCACCTGGTGCGAACCAGCGAAGTCAGCCGTCAGGAACTGGACCAATTGGAGAAACTCATCCAGGAGCAAAAACGGAGGGCCAAATGAATCTCTCCGCGTGGATTCGCCTGGCTGCCTGCCTCGCAACCGAAACAACCCTGCTGCTTGCGGTCGCCGCATTGCTCGAATATTGCCTGCGTTCCCCGCGCGCGGCCCGGACCATCTGGCAGGCCGCCTTGGCGACCGTGGCCCTGGTCTGGAACGTCCAACTCTCAGGGCTGCACGGCGCGATGCCGGCGGCGTCCTTGAAAAAAACCCGCTATCTGATTTTCTCCAGAATTCTTCCGCCCTCCGTCCAACAGTCAAAAACCAACGACAAAGCGTCCCCGACGGAAGTAGCGCCGGCCATGCCAGTCTCGGACATCGTAAAATGGCCCGCCTGGCTTTGGCTGGCCGGTTCAACCCTCCTGCTCTCGCGCTTCTGTCTGGCGCGAGTTTGGCTTGCCGTCCGCGAGCTTGCCGCGCTGCCCGCGGATGAAGAATCACGCCGCTTGATCGCCCGATGGCAAACCGGGCTTGGCCTGGCACATCTCCGCTCCCAGGTTTGGCCAGGTCTGCCCAGTCCAATCGCCTTCGGCATTCTCAGGCCGGCGATCGCGCTGCCGCCTGATTTTCTTGTGCGTTTTTCCTCCGCCGAGCGGGAAGCGGTGCTCGCGCACGAAATGGCCCACCTTGCCGCCCGCGATCCATTCTGGCTGATGGTAAGCGATGCCGCTGCCGCCCTCGCCTGGTGGCATCCCCTGCTCTGGTGGGCGCGGCACAGATTACAATCCGCCAGCGAATCCGCGGCCGACGAAGCCAGCGCCCTGGTTCCCGGCGGCGCGCACGCCCTGGCTGAATGCCTCGTGCGCCTTGGCCACGAGCTAACCGCGCCCCACCCGGCCCGCG
>DATAXU010000095.1:0-2853 GCA_036272955.1 Verrucomicrobiia bacterium | reverse complement strand
CCGGGGCAATTGTACGGCGCTATTGGTTCGGAGTCGGTACATCGGGCGGGGCAAAATAAAATTATCCAGGCCTCTGACTTCCAGGATGGGTACGGTTGTGTCAACGCCAGCCTCCATGTCCGGGGCGTAAAAAGTCCGGGATTCGGTGGGATGCCGATAGACCCCGAGATGAACGTGGAAAGCCTTTTCGATATCGGCAACCGCGCCGTTGACATCCACAACGACCCGGTTGGAATAAGTGCGGGTGACGTTGAGTCGCTGGGCCTTGGCGAAACCTATGACCGCCTGGTAGTCTCCTTCGGTTGGGCCGAATTTTTCGGTAAATTGCTGGCGAGTCAGGTAATGCCGGAAATTAGGGCTCCTGGGATTAGAAACTTGTTCAACAAAGTTCGAGAGAGCTTGCGGGTTACGCAACGGCAGTGAGATTGCCAGATTGAGGCGGTTTGAAGGCGGAAGAGTATCGACGGGCTTTAATTTTGAGATGAGCGCGGGAATCGGGTCCCTAATGGCTTGCCTTTGAACCGATTCCCCGGTCGCTGTGGACAGGAGAGTGAGCAAGAACACGAGGATGGGTGTACTCCTCTTCATGTTTTTCGCCACGATAGCAGAATTTATCCATTTATCTATAATTACTAATCCGTCCCTTCACTTGTGCCGGCGCGGGCCAGTGCGGTGTGGACGGCACGGCGGTTTTCTTCGGTCATGCTGGCGTGTTCGATGGTTTTCTTTTGACCTGTTTTGGGATCCACCAGCGTTAGACGGACTGTCTGGTCGGCGGGCACGGGATGGCCCATGTCGGTGAGGACGGCTACTGTGTCTTCAGCGAGGCGTTTTGGCCATAGACGTTTGTACTGATGCCGACAGTAATCGAGCATGTCCGAGGCGGTAATGCCGTTGATGGCGGCGAGTTCGTATTCCGCGCCCGAATAGGTAACAAACACTTTGTCACCCTCATACCGCACTCTCGTGAACGGGGAAATTTGCAGCGACGGATGGGCGAATGCGCTCGGGTTCTGTTCGGCTACCTGGTTTTGCTTTGCCCGCAAATCGTTTTGCTTTGCGCGCAGGTCGTTTTGGCGGGACCGTAATTGATCCAGCCTGTCTTCCAGCATTTGCCGTTGCGCAGGCGATAAATTCGCGTCACTTTCCTGATCGCGGATTTGCTGTTCCTCCGTCCGAGTTTTTTGTTCCTGCTGTCGGTTGAGTTGTTCCTGTTCCTGCAAAGTGAGAACGGCGGCGCCTGCCAGCAACGTGCTCGCGCCAATCACAAGGACCGTTTTTGTTTTTATCCACGCCATAATTTTAATCGTTCCTTTCACGAGGGCCGGGATGGAAGCGGCGACGGCGGACCCTTTGACGACCGTCGCGCTGACAGTGGCCGCCAAACCAATGGGAGCGGCTTGAACGGAGTGGGCAGAAATGGCGGTGGCGATGAGAGCCGTCGTCGAACCAACGCCGCGCTTCATGAAAAAGCGCCGCAGTTTTTCCAGCGCGCGGCTGATGCGCATGCGGGCGGAATCCTCGCCGGCGCCGATGGAATTCCCGACTTCTGCCAGGCTCTTATTTTCGAAAAAGCGCAGCAACACAGCTTGGCGGTCCTTCTCGCCCAGTTGAGCAAGGGCTTCGTCCAGAAGGGGCGACAGTTGTTCCCAGAGCGGATCGTTCGCAACAGTTTGAATCTCGGATTGCATGCAAGCCTCCTGTTCGTAGTGGCGGCGCCGGACGGCGGCACGCGTTTGGGCCAGCGCCGCAAATCGCGTCGTCTTGAACAGCCAGCCCGACAAGATGGTTTCGGACCGGATCGCCCCGGCTTTTTTGGCCAGAATAATAAAGACCGCCTGGGTAACTTCCTCGGCCAAATGTGGATCGCGAACTTGCCGCAACGCCGCTGAATAAACAAAACGCACCCGGCGGGAAACCAGCGTTTCGAACGCGGCGTCGGACTGCCCGGCGGCATATTCCCGCAGCAGGCTAATGTCGTCCGTTGCGTGCATTTACCAATAGATGCGCGCTTACGGCGAAACCGAACACTTTTTTTTTGCGCATTGGCCCCAAAATGTTAACATGTCGGTGATTCCGGCCGGGTGGAGAATCGCTTCCGGCGGTAAAACGTCGGGGGAGGAAAGTCCGAACACCAGAGGGCGCGATGCCGCGTAACTCCCTTGTGGAGATACACGCGGGAGGAATGCGAGAGCATTTCGACGGAAAGTGCCACAGAAAACAAACCGCCTCGCCCGCAAGGGCGCGGTAAGGGTGAAAAGGTGAGGTAAGAGCTCACCGCTCGGCGAGTAATCGACGAGGCACGGAAAACCCCATCGGGTGCAAGGCCAAATAGGAAACCCTGGAGCGGCCCGCTCCATGTTCCGCTCCGCGGAGCAGGTTTCGGGTACCGGCTGCTTAGACAAATGGTTCTCTCCCCAGGTTGGGCAGACAGAACTCGGCTTATAGCCCGGCCGGAATCATTTCACGGCTCAGCATCAAAAAACCTGGTGCGTTTTGGCGGCCTCCACCATCTGGTCATGCTCGGCTTCGCTGATTCCCTGCTCCACCAATTCCTCCGCCAGAGTTTGTTCATCCGCTGCCTCTGCTTTCTCCACAGGATACCCGGTTGACCCAGGTTCTTCGCCCCACGATGTCGTGTTTATGATGATGTCATCTTCGTCCTCCACCGATGAGAATGCTCCGGTCAACTCGCGCTGCGCTTCCAGCAAATCCTGCTTGGTGCAATGATTTGTCGGCCGCCCGTTGATGATGGCAATTTCTCTCGCGCGGTGGCGCACCATTTCGGGCGTGACTGTTCCCACGCCGGAAAAGTGATCGGAAATAATTCCGCGGTTAAGGCTTGATTTCATA
>DATAXU010000094.1:0-31066 GCA_036272955.1 Verrucomicrobiia bacterium | reverse complement strand
GGGACGATTGTAATATGGCGGGCGGCGGCGTATCGAACGACATCGCGGATGTCGGCCTGGGTGTAATATCCGCCGTAGCGGCCGTCGCGGTTGAAATCGGGGCTGGAATTGGGATCGAGGCCGGTGCTTTTTTTGTTGCTGAGGAGGAAATTGACGCCGGAGCGCCAGGCGCCGACCTGGGTGAGTTTGGGATAGCGCTTGATTTGAATGCGCCAGCCCTGATCGTCGGCGAGATGCCAGTGGAGGGTGTTCAATTTGTGGAGGGCCATTGCGTCAAGAATTGTTTCGACTTCGGGCTTTGTGAAGAAATGACGGCTGACATCGAGCATGAGGCCGCGCCATTGGAAGCGGGGCTGGTCGCGAATTTCGACGCAGGGGGATTGCCAGGGGATGTTGGGGACGGCATTGGACGCGAAGATTTCGGGGGGGAGGAGTTGAAGGAACGTTTGCGCGCCGTAGAACAAACCGGCGTCGGACGGCGCGCGGATGAGGACGGAATCGGGGGTGACGGTCAATTCGTAGCCTTCGGGACCAAGGGAGGGGTCGGCGCCGTCGGTTGTCAATACGATGTTTCCGGCGGTGGATTTGGAGGGGGAATGGACCGCGAAATGGAAGCCGGTGCCCTGGCGGAGTCGTTCCGCGAGAAGTTTTGCGGCGGGCTTGGCGGCGGTGGTGGCCAGAATGGCGGTGTTAGGACGGAGCGTGAATTGGCCGTCCTGCAATTTCATTTCGCGCGGGAGGGGGATTAGCGCGGGTTCGGCCGCCCACGCGGAGGCGGCAAGAGAAATGATCAGGACGAAAATCTTGGCGATAGACACTTTCATAAGACGGATTTAGCGGGGCTGGCCTTCAAAATGAGCCTCGATTTCTTCCAGGGTCTTGCCTTTGGTTTCGAGGAGGAAGAACGCCGCCGTGATGAAATAGATCACAGTGCAGCCGGCAAAGGCGAAGAACATTGTGGAGTAACCGTATCTGCCGACGGTCGGCAGAAAAATGGCCGCGATGGTGGTGGAGACGGCCTGGTTGATGAGGAGGGCGATGCTCATGCCGTTGGAACGGATGCGGGTGGGCATCAATTCGGAGAGGGCGAGCCAGACGCAGACGCCCGGGCCGACCGCGAAAAATGCCATGAACGCGAAAAGACACGTCGCGACCAGCCAGCCGGTTTGCTCGCTGGGGACGGGAGTGATGAGGGCATTTTCGATTTTTAGGGGGGCGGATTTCGCGGCGTCGAAGTCGGCGAAGGGATTGGAGAAGAAGGCGATGACTTTGTTGTCGGGCACGCAATCGGCGCGGGTGATGGTGACGGGCTTGGCGGTCTTGTCGTCGGAACGCACGGGCTGGGTCGATCCGCGAAAATCGCCGTAGGAATAGATGATTACCAGCGTGGTCGGGAAATTCGCGGGAGCGCCGGAGGACAACATGGCGGAGGCGAGGTGGGGATTGTAGGAGACGGAGAGGGTTTGGTTGGAAGTGGTGACCATCGCCTGGACGGCTTCGCTGCGATCGACGTGGCGGCTTTCGGTTTGGCGGAAGAGGAAGCCGACGCACAGGAGCGTGACGATAATGCCGGCGCTGCCGAGGCTGAGGAGGAACTTGCGGCCTTTTTTGTCAACCAAAACGACCGCGCCGATGGTGACGAGGAAATTGACGGTGGTGAGGATGACGTAGCACAAATGGGCCTGGACATCGGAAAGGCCGCCTTGAAGGAGAATGGTGGTGTTGTAGCCGATAATCGAATTGACACCGGTGGCCTGGTTGCAGGCGAGGATAATGCAGGCGAGGACGAAGGGAATTACGTATTTGCGGCGGAAGAGGGACTCGCGGGCCTGGGACCCTTTGCCGGAACGGTCGCGTTCGGCGGCGGCGGTTGTTTCCATTTCCTCGAGTTCGACGGCGGCTTGTTGCTCGCTTCGGGAACGCAACAAGGCGGCGAGCGCGGCTTCTTTTTTATTTTCGCGGAAGAGCCAGCGAGGGGATTCGGCGACCATGAAACTGCCAATGACAAAAAGAATTCCCGGCGGCAAGGAGACCCAAAAGATGCCGCGCCAGGCGGAGTCCTTGAAGGCGAAGAGTTCGGCGGCGTTGCCGAGCTTTGCGACTTGATCGACGCGACGGGAGAAATACATGCCGATGATCGCGGCGGCGACGATGCCGAGAGTCAGGAGCCATTGGAAAATGCCGGTGCCTTTGCCGCGATCGGCGGCGCCGAGGCATTCGGCCAAATAGAGCGGGACGACGACGCCGATCAGGCCGGCGCTGACGCCTTGGAGCAAACGACCGAACACGAGGGGCTCGTAACCATGCGCGAGGGCAATGACGGGGATGCTGGCGACGAACAAAATGCCGCTGCAGGCCATCAGAAGTTTGCGGCCCATCCAATCGGCGAGCATGCCGGCGAACAAAGTGGAAATGACGCTGCCGAGGAGAACGGCGGCGACGATGAAGGAAAGTTTGCCGGAGCTTAAACCGGATGTGGCCTCCAGGTAAGGCAATGCGCCGGCGATGATCCCGACATCGACGCCGTAAAGCAAACCACCGAGACCAGCGACAAGAAGAAGAAAACGGTTGTAACGAGTTTGGGCGGAATCAGCCATTTGTTATATTTTTGGAGTTTGTGCCAGCTTGCCGAAAAAACACAATCAAAACTTTGCGAGCTTTGGGAAGAATTCATGCGCGGCGCGGCAAGTGGCGGCGCTTAATTCCTCGGCGGAACAGTTTTTGACCTGGGCGGCGACTTCGGAGATTTGTTTGACATACGCGGGTTCGCAGCGTTTTCCGCGGAACGGTGGCGGGGCCAAAAACGGACAGTCTGTCTCCAGCATGAAGCGGCCGAAATCGGCGGCGGCGAGGGATTCGCGGGCGTTGGCGCCGTTTTTGAAAGTGACGATTCCGGTGAAACTGACGAGGCAGCCGAGATCGAAAATGCGGCGCATGGAATCGACGCTCTCGGAAAAACAATGAAAGACACCGCGGGTTTTTCCGGCGAAGGGCTTGATGGCGGCCAGGGTGTCCTCGAAGGAATCGCGCTGATGGATGATGCAGTTGAGGCCCAGCTCGACGGCGACCTCCATTTGCTGGCGGAAGATGTCGGCCTGTCGCCGTTTGTAGTCGTCAAAATCGGCGTCGTTCGCCTTTCGATGATAATCCAGGCCGGTTTCACCGATGGCGACGACTTTGGGGTGGCGGGCGAGTTCCAGAAGGCGGGGGCGCAAATCGGCGGGGGCATCCAGGACGTGCGTTGGGTGCCATCCGACTGCGGCATAGACATTTGGAAATTTCTCGGCGATCTCGATTGCGCGAACGCTTCCGGGGAAGTCGGTGCCGATGGTGATGATTTTGGCGATGCCGTTGTCGTGGGCGCGTTGGACGGTTTCGGAGAGGTCTCCCTGGAAGTCGGGAAAACCGAGGTGGGCGTGGGTGTCGTAAAAGATCGCCATAATTTATTTTATACAAATATGTAGGCGTTGGTGTCTATGTTATTAGCCAGTGAAGGACTCGGAGATCAACGGTGCATGGTGCCAGCCGCTTTACGAATGCAAAGCGGCCGGGCTGATTCTTTACGGGCGGGCGCTGGGCCTGAGCCACGGCGAGGCGGAGGATGTTCTCCAGGAAACTTTCCTGGCGCTGCTCCAGTTGCCGCAAAGGCCGGAAGAGCCGGAACATTATTGCGTGCGCGCTTTTCGGAATCGCGCGATGAATTATCATCGAAGCGTGTGGCGGCGCCTTGCCCGCGAATGGGAATCGGCGCGGTGGTTCGAGGGCGGTTCCGGGCGGGATGATACGGAGGCGGAAGCGGTGCGAAAATTGGCCGATCTACCGCCCGATCAGCGCGAAGTCATCGTGTTGAAGATTTGGAATGGGATGACGTTTGAAGAGATTGGACGATTGCTGGATATTTCCGCTAATACCGCGGCGGGACGTTACCGGTACGGCATCAACAAATTGAAAGTTTCCATGAAAGGAGACGTGTATGGACGAGATGAACCAGTTCGAGAAACAATTGCAATCCTGGACGCCCCGTCGCCCCTCGCCTAAAATTGCGCGCCGCCTTTTTTCGACTGCGCAGAGGGCCGCGCGGCGGTCGCATCGCGCCCAAACGTGGAGCTGGCTGACGCCGCTGGCGGCGTGCGCGCTGACGATCCTGGTGGCGGTGCAACCCGAAAGCCCGGCCGCCTCGCGAATGGCGGGGCGAACGAACGGCGCATTTTTCGCGACATTTATGCTTGACGCGGCGGGTTCATCGAGTCCGGCGACATATTCTCTCAGTCAACTGGATGAGAACCTGGAATGGAACGTGTGGCCACATGCAAGTCATCACGTCACGGAGATGCGGCGGGAGGAAGCCCCATCGCACTTGAATGTTTTGAATTTGATTCCGACGAATCGCTAAAGGAAGCGGCTGAGAACGACAGGAAGGGCAGGGTGGGACGATTTTTTTTGCCCGGGTCATTTGTACAAAAAAAACCGGGCTTAGTGATCAGAGGGTGACCAAGAAGCCCGGGGAATTTTCGAATTTAGTACAAACGTAGGATTAGGGGTCTTCCGGCCGATGCTGTACAACTCACCCTGCCGAAATCATTGCGGGCAATCAAAGAACAATTTCATATTTGCCCTAAAAATCTATCTTACCTAATCCGCGATTACTAAACCACGAAATGCTAACATAGTCAAAGACTATTTTCACAAAAAACTATTCAAAAATAGTACAAAAAATCTTTTTCCTTAATTTTTTCAGTTTCCTGTTTACACCCAATTCCCGGTTGCTAGTATCGCCGTTGCGGATGAAGAAAATCGACGCTATTATCAAACCATTCAAGCTGGAAGAAGTAAAAGAAGCACTTGCAGGCGTCGGGGTCCAGGGCCTGACCGTCTCGGAAGTAAAGGGTTTCGGGCGGCAAAAAGGGCATACGGAAATTTATCGCGGCAGTGAATATACGGTCGATTTTCTTCCGAAAATTAAAATCGAGATCGTCCTGCCGGACAACCTGGTACAACAGGCCGCCGATGCAATTGTTCATGCGGCGCGGACCGGCAAAATCGGGGACGGCAAGGTTTTTATCAGCAACATCGAGTCGGCCATCCGCATTCGCACTGAGGAATCAGGCGATCAAGCAATTTAAGAGTTAATCCCCGGCGGAAACGTTTTCGCGCGGGCTTTTTTGTCTGTAAATACGGAAATCTGCGATGAAAAGAGAATTTAAAGCCGGGTTCCGCCGTGAAAATTTGGACTGGACGCGAGGGTGCGCGGCGGGCCGGGCTTTTCCCGATGGAAGCATCAAGAAAACCCTTATTTTACAGGGGTTTTGAGGGTGTGAATAAGTCGTGAATAATGATTAATATGTTCTTCTCGTCAGTCTGGCCTGACTTGCATTAGAACAAGAGTGCCGCCACGAACGGGAAAACACAACGGCACCGACGGCACGCGAAATAAAATGACTGATAAAATTGTGCATCTCCAACTCACTCCATTTAAACAACTTGCAACGAGGGTCTTAGGGGGCCGGCACGCAAGGCGCAACGCAAGTGAGTTTGCCGGTGTTCCTAATCCGTTCCGCAGTGGCGCTTCCATTTGCGAAAAGCAGCCGAAAACCGGTGTTTGGGGCGCCGGTGAATAATGTTGAGAATTATAGCGTTTGCCAATTGAGCAAAATGCAACCTTCCGCCGAGAAAATCTGGAGTGCGGCGCAGCAATTACTGCGCTCAATGTTGAACACGGATATCTTCAATCTGTGGTTCCTGCCGATAAAAGCCGTTGGGGTGGAAGGGGACGTGATGACGCTGGAAGTGGCCAACGATTTTTGTGAAGTGTGGCTCAAGGACAATTACCTGGGGCTGATTCACGATGTTCTGTTGCAGTCCGGCGCCCCGAATCTCAAGGTCAAGTTCCGCGTGAACTCGGGCACCGCCCAGCCACTGAGTGCGCTGGCGAGTGAGCCGAAGGCCAAAACCCGGATTGCCTCGGAATCACCCGACCGCAACGGCGGGCCGCCGCGCGAGCTCGTTTTTAACCCCCGAAACACGTTCGAGAGCTTTGTCGTGGGGGAGCACAACAATCACGCCCATGCGGCCGCGATGGCCGTGGCGACAGCGCCGGGAAGGTCCTACAATCCGCTTTTTGTCTATGGCGGAGTGGGATTGGGCAAGACGCACCTGCTTCACGCCATTGGGCAGCATGTTGCGGCGAGCAAAAAAACTTCGCGGGTCACTTATCTGACATCGGAGCGGTTCACCAACGAATACATTGACGCCATCCAGAACAACCAGTTGGTGCGCTTTCGCCGCAAATACCGGCAGGCCGACGTGTTGCTGATCGATGACATCCAGTTCCTTGCGGGCAAGGAGCGGATCCAGGAGGAATTTTTTCACACGTTCAACGCGCTGCACGAGAGCCGGAAACAAATCGTGTTGACCTGCGACCGTCCGGCTGCGGAGATCCAGAACCTGGAGCACCGGCTGGTTTCGCGTTTTGAATGGGGGCTGGTGACGGAGATGCAGCCGCCGGACGTGGAAACACGCATGGCGATCCTGCGGAAAAAAGAAAAAGCGATGGGGGTGGAATTGCCCGAGGAAATCATCAACTTCCTTGCGGCGCGAATCCGCACGAATATCCGCCGGCTTGAAGGCGCGCTGACGCGCGTGGCGTCCTTTGCGTCGTTGACTGGGAAGAAAGTCACGCTGCAATCCGTGGAGTCGTTGCTGCGGGAGATTCTTCATGAAGAAGGGCGGCACGCGGTCAATATTGACATTATCCAGAAGAAAGTGGCCGATCATTTTGACCTCCGCATTTCCGACATGGTCAGCAAGCGGAGGCCGGAAAACATTGCGTTTCCCCGGCAGATTGCGATGTTCCTGGCGCGGCAAATGACCGAAAGCTCCCTGAACACCATCGGCGAAGCCTTTGGAGGGCGCGACCACGGCACCGTCCTGCATGCCTGCCGTCTTGTCAAAGACCGGATGGAGATCGATGCCCACGTGCGCCAGGTGGTCAATTACCTCGAAAAACAACTGCTTCGGTGATTCACAATCGGAATGCCCCTGATCGAAGTCCAGGATTTGACCAAGGCGTTCCGCACTTACAAAAAGGATCCGGGGTTTCGCGGGGCCGTCCGGGGTCTCTTTCATCGCCGATACGAAAAAACCACGGCCGTCGATCACGTCAGCTTTGCCATTGAAGAGGGCGAACTGGTTGGGTTCCTCGGTCCCAACGGCGCGGGCAAGACGACGACCCTGAAGATGCTTTCTGGCCTGCTGTTTCCAACCGGCGGCTCGGCGCGGGTGCTGGGGTACGTTCCGTGGGAGAGGCAGGATGGCTATCGGCGGCAATTCGCCCTTTTGCTGGGGCAAAAAAACCAGCTTTGGTGGGATTTGCCGGCGCGGGAGTCGCTTGAATTGAACAGCAAAATTTACGGGATCGCGCCCGCCGATTTTAAGCGCACCGTCGATGAATTGACCGAACTGCTCGTCGTGCGCGACAAGCTGGATGTGATGGTGCGGGAACTTTCGCTGGGCGAGCGGATGAAAATGGAGCTGATCGCCTCGCTGCTGCACCAGCCGAAAGTGCTGTTCCTGGACGAGCCGACGATTGGGCTGGACGTGATTTCGCAAAAAACCGTGCGGGAGTTTCTTCGTTCCTACAATGCGCGGCAGAAGACGACGATCATCCTGACCAGCCATTACATGACAGACATCCAGGAGCTGTGCAAGCGGGTCATTATCATTGACAAGGGGAAGATATTTTTTGACGGGCGGTTGGGCGAAATCATCGACCGGTTCGCCGATTTCAAAATTCTGACCATTGCCTGGCAGACGGGCGCGAGTTTTCCGTCGCTGGACCTCGCCCGTTACGGGGAAGTGATCGAGCAGGGCGCGAACCGGCTGCAGCTTAAAGTCAAACGGGACTCGGTCATCGCTGTTTGCAAGGAGCTTCTCGACAAGGTGCCTGTCGATGATATCGACATCCAGGAAGTGCCTATTGAGGATGTCATCCGGCAGATATTTGCGAGGTAGCCATCGCGCGGCCAGCGAGCCAGCCGGTGGTCCAGGCGGCCTGGAAATTGAAGCCGCCCGTGATGCCGTCGATATCGAGCAGTTCGCCTGCAAAGTAAAGGCCGGGACAGACGCGGCTTTCCATCGTTTTGAAATCCACTTCGTCCTGGCGCACGCCGCCGCAGGTGACGAACTCGTCTTTGTTCAGGCTCTTGCCTGTCACTTGCAATTCCGTGCGGACGAGTTGCTGTGTGAGGGTGTGTTGCGCGGCACGGGGAAGGGCGGCCCATCGCGTTTCAGCGGGGATGCCGGCGGCGAGAACCAGTTTTTCCCAGAGGCGGGCGGACAGCGGGGCGATGGGGGTGTTGGTGATGAATCGGTTTGGATGTTCGTGGCGGCGGGCGTTTAGGATTTGTTCGACGTCCAATTGCGGGAGCCAGTTGATGCGCAGGGGGAATTGATAGTTTAGATCGTGCAACACGCGTGCGCCCCATGCGGACAATCGCAGAATTACCGGACCGCTTAAGCCCCAATGAGTGAAGAGCAATGCACCTTGCTCGCGCAGTTTTGTGCCGGGCACGGAGGCGACGGCGGTTGCGACGGAGACGCCGGATAATTCCCGGACCCACGCGCTTTGAATGTGAAATGTAAATAACGACGGAACGGGGGTGCGGAGCGTGTGGCCCAGCGAGACGGCGAGTTCGCCGGCGGCGGCGGCGCGGCATCCGCCGGTGGCCAGAAGCACTTTGTCGCAGGCGATTGATTCTCCGTCCGCCAGAGTCACCTCGAATTGGCCCTCGGGTTGTTTTGTGATTTTCGCGACGCTGGAGTTTGCCCTTAGTTTGACGCGGGCGGCGGTGGCGGCGCGCGTGAGGCAATCAATGATCGTTTGCGATGAGTCCGTGACAGGGAACATGCGGCCGTCGTTTTCCGTTTTGAGTCTGACGCCGCGGGACTGAAACCATTCGACGGTGTCGCGCGCCTGGAATGTTTGGAAGGGAGCGCGCAAGGCGCGTTCGCCGCGAGGAAAGCGCGTGGTCAGCTCAACGGCGTCGAAACAGGCGTGGGTGACGTTGCAACGGCCGCCGCCGGAAATTCGGACTTTGCCCAGGAAGTTCGCGGATTTCTCGAGTATCTGAATTTGCGCGGACGGGTTCGCTTCGGCGCAGGCAATGGCGGCGAAAAATCCCGCCGCACCGCCGCCCACGACGATAACGCGAGGGGCGCTCAATGACTCGTCGAGTCTTTGAGATTGCGGTTTTCCTTGAACGTCAGCGACGCGGAGTTCATGCAAAAGCGCAGGCCCGTCGGCGCCGGGCCGTCCTCAAAGACGTGGCCGAGATGGGCATCGCAACGCGCGCAGAGAACTTCCGTCCGGCGCATGCCGTACGAAGTGTCATCGTGCGTGATCACATTTTCCTTGGCGACGGGCTGGAAGAAACTGGGCCAACCCGTGCCGGAATCAAATTTTGTCTCGGAGGTGAACAAGGGCAAACCGCAACAGACGCAGTAGTAAATGCCGGATTTGTGGTTGTCGTAAAAGGCCCCGCAAAAGGCCGGCTCCGTGCCCTTGCCGCGCGCGATTCGGTATTCGTCGGCGGTTAATTGCTTGCGCCATTCTTCGTCGGTTTTGACGACCTTGGGAGTGGAAATCAACGGGCCGGGAAGACCCTTGTCATCGAGCAAACGTACTTGGACCATAGTGACCTGATTGGTGTTAGTGGCGGGGGCATTGGCACTGGCGGAAGGCTGCGCGCCGCATCCCGCGGCCAGCGCCGCGAACGCCGTCATCGCCATGAGTTTCCAACGGTTCATTCCTTTGACATTACGCCCTCCTGGAATCTTTTCAATAGTGGGGTGAGCCTGTTTTTGGCGCGGGCAACCGGCCAATCCAGATGTCTCCAGGCCCGTGTTTCCATTCCAATGCCGGCAGATCTGGTTGCGAGGAGTGCGATACTTCCAGGCGGTCCTGCGGGCGCATTTTCTTGATCCACGGTTCGTAGGATTCCATCGCGCCGTTGCTACGGTGGATTTCCCGGTAAATTTTCAGGTCGGCCTCGGGCATCAGCGCCGGTTCGAAGCCAACGATGTAGCGCCAGTCGCCCTCGGGATTTTTGTAAAATGTGTTGTAGAAAAACTGCATGTTGTCGGCATAGAAAATGCCGCCGTTGCCGGGCATCCAGCCTTTCATTTGAGGATCCTTGGCGTCGAGAAAAGGCTCGGTTGCCCATGAGGTGTAACGCCGGCCCATGTCGTTGGTTGACAGCAAATACAGTGGGGCGAGAATGAAGGCGCAGGCGAGCATCCGTTTGATCGGCGTCGGACACAAAACGGGGAGGGCTTCGTCGAATTGAATCGCCATCCAGACGACGGCGCCGGCGAGTCCCCAATCGATCCAAAAACGGTCGGCGGACAATCCGAGGACCCAATTGACAAGAATCATCCAAAAGATGGGCTGGCGGGAGAGCGATTGGCAGCCTTTGTTTTGGCGTCGCAGCCACAGATAGACGATTGAGAGGACAGTCAGGGTGGTGATCTCTCCCGTGCTGGGTTGGAATTCCGCGACCAACAGCCACTTGGGAGCATGTTCCCGATAGACACATGCGGCCATAAAAACCGCGGTCTTAAGGAAGGCGATGGGACGGCCTGTCAACAGCGATCCGACGATGACTCCGACAATCCAGCAACCCGCCAACCAGAGGGCGGCCCGCCAGCGTTGGGCGAGCGCGAATGCGGCGATGAGAAGGAGCCACAAATACCATGCGCCGTGCATCCAGACCGAAAGGGTGAACCCAAGGCAGGTCGCGGCGACTTTCCACCACGGGGGATTTCGTCCGTTCTCCTTCGACCAGGAAAAAAGAAGCGCCATCAGGATGCCCTCGGTCAACAAGAAGGGGCGCGCCTGACCCCAACGTGACATGAGGTCGGGAATGGCGATGGATTGGGCCAGGATTGCCGCCATCCATGCCTCGGGATGCCGCAGCCAGATCAATGGAAAGCAGAAGAGAAAAAGCACGAGGGCGGTAAAGGAAAAGACGATCAGTTGGTCTTCGTTCCAGCCGAAGGCACGATGAAGAACGCCAAGGAACCATTCCCAGCCAGGGCTGTGATCGACGACGTATTGTGGGCGCATGACGACGATCTCGGAGTAGGGTTTGTGGGCGAAAGGTTTCGCCACATGGCGCCGCGCGTCGCCGGGCGGGATGAAACCGTACCCGATGATTTTGAGGCAGATCATGAGGACAGTCAGGAAAACGGCGAGCCAGCAAACGAGTGGCGCGTAACGCGGCAAGACGGTGCCGTTGTTCATCATTTTGAGACAATGACGGCGGAACGGCGGCAAGTTGGCAAGTTATTTTTCGGGAATTAAAAGCAAATATGACTCCGTTGACTTGGAGAGGTTCGGGCCTCATATTTCCATTATGAGTTTCGATATTTCGGCCCTGCTCGATCAGTGGGATTACGAGCCGGGCCAGGTAGTCGTGAGAAAATTTCGAGGGAAGGATGGAGTGGAGAAAATTCAACTTCGCGTGGATCTGGGTTTGTTGCAAATGAATGCGACGGGGCGCCCAGACGGCAAGCGTCCGTATGGCCGGGAATCGTTGCTGGAGTATTATTCGAGCCTGCTGGAAAAATTCCGCCGCGAACATGACAACGAGGACAAGGGGTTCCGTTTGACTCCCGAAGATTGCGGGCGGCTGCAACAGGAGGCCATTCAATATCATCACCGATACATCTGCCTGTTTCAGTTGGAGGATTTTGACGGCGTGATCCAGGACGCGGACCGCAACCTGCGGGTGTTTGACTTTGTGGAAAAATATTCGCCGTCGGACGAATTGGTCTGGTCGCTGCAACAATTCCGGCCACAGCATTTGATGATGCGCGTGCGGGCAAGGGGCGCGATGGCGCTGAAGGCCAACCTCTATGATGAAGTCATCCGGCTGGTTGAGGCGGGGATAGAGGAGATCCGGCAGTTTTATCGGGAGTACGACCGGCAGGACTTGCTGGAAACAAGCGGCGAGGTGCAATCGCTGGAAATGTGGCTCCAGGAAATCCAGACCAAGCGCCCGATGACGCCGCGCGAGAAACTTGAAAGCGCGTTGAACGAAGCCGTGCGGAACGAGAATTACGAGGAAGCGGCGCGCGTTCGCGATGCGTTGAGAAAGATGATTTAGGGGGCCGCGGGCAGAAATGCCACGCCGAAATCCCGGGCTGTCACCACCTGGGAAGTCACCTCGACGGAGGCCGTTTCATGCGCCAGGAGCATCCAGGGCAATTGACCGTAGGACGCGGCGCGCAACGGGTTCCCGTTTTGATCAAACCAATCCACCTGGTAATCGAATGCCTGGGACTTGTCGGTCAGGTTTTGGACGCTCACCTCAATTCTCATAAAACCGTCGGCGTCGCGCCATGAGAGCAGCTTCACCACGCGCAATATGTTTTGCAGCGCGCTGTCAATAATCACGTGGGTGTCTTTCGTCGGCGCGGCGGGCGCGGACTGCGGCGGTGCTGGTTTGGAGGTTTGGGTGAAGGGAGCCGGCTGGGTTTGCTGGGGCGGCTGATAATTTGGAGGCGATGAAGCGCAACCGGCCGCGAGGGTAAGCGCGGCGGAAAGGATTACGCACTGAACCGATTTTTTCGTCGCCGTCACTGGCTAAACCACAGTGCCGTGGGGAAGGACGGCGTTTTTGGGAATGATCACGATGCCGTCGCGGATGTAATACAAGGGATGGTCCAGGTTTTCCGCTTTGCCGGTGGGAGAGATTTTGCAGTTCTCGCCGATGCGGGCATTTTTGTCGATGATGGCGTTTTCGATGGTGGTGTTGCGGCCAATGCCGATGCGCGGCAGCCCTTTGCCTTCGTACTGGCGGATGGAGGATTCCGATTCGTAGTAGTCGGAGCCAAGGAGGATGGTGCGGCTCAGGTTGCAGCCTTCATGGACGATGCTGCGGACGCCGACGATGCTGTAGTTGACATTGCAGTGGTTCAAAATGCAGCCGTCGGAGATGACGCCGTGGTTGATTTCCGCGCCGTTGATTTTGGAGGCGGGCAAAAACCGGGGCCGGGTGAAAATCGGCGCGCTCATGTCGAAGAAATTGAAGCGCGGCAATTCCGCCACGAGGTCGAGGTTGGCGTCAAAGTAGGAGCGAATCGTGCCGACATCCTCCCAGTAGCCTTGAAAGACGTGGGCATGGACCTTGTGGGTTTCGATTGCCTGCGGGATGACGTGCTTGCCAAAATCCGTGAGCGAATTGTCGAGGAGCTTCAGCAGGACTTCGCGGTTGAACAAATAAATGCCCATGGACGCCAGCAACGTTTCGGCGCTCGGGTCCAGGCCGAGTTGGGTCTGGATGGCGGCGTCCACGCGAAGGGAATCCAGGACGGCGGGATCCTTGGGTTTCTCGACGAAGCGCGTGATGCGCGACGTGGGATCGATCTGCATGATGCCGAAGGCCTGGGCCTCCGTGCGGTTGACGGTGATGGTGGCGATCGTGATGTCGGCTCCGCTCTCGGCGTGCTCGGCGATGATGCGGCGGAAATCCATGCGGTAAAGCTGGTCGCCGCTGAGGATGAGAAGGTACTCGAAATCGTGATTGAGGAAATGGAGCAGGTTTTTGCGAACGGCGTCCGCGGTGCCCTGATACCATGAGGTGTCCGAAAAAGTCTGTTCCGCCGCGAGGATTTCGACGAAGCCGCCGGTAAACTGGTCGAACTTGTAGGACTGGGAAATGTGGCGGTGGAGCGAGGCGGAATTAAATTGAGTCAACAAATAAATTCGGCGGAGGCCGGAGTTGATGCAATTGGAGATGGGAATATCGACCAGGCGATATTTGCCGGCGAGCGGAACGGCGGGCTTGCTGCGATCCCGTGTGAGTGGGAAGAGACGGGTGCCCTGGCCACCGCCCATGATGACCGAGAGAACATTACTCGTATTGACTGACATGCGTGTCCGCTGCTGTGCCATTGCTTAGTCTCAATTCGCCCGCGGAGAACTTAGGCTCGCACAGTATATTGCGCAAGGAACTTATGGAAAATTAAGGCGAAGCGGAGCGGGCGGCGGCGCCGTTGAGGGTTTCCAGGCCCCAGTTGTCCTTCCATTCCATTGCGGGCATGCCGTTTTCCACGCGGAGGGGAAGCCAGATGTAACGTCCGTCGATGGCGTTGTCGGGCCGCCAGCGGTCGGCCATGAAAATAAATTGCGCGGGGCGTCCTGCAACGGGCAATACCCAGGTGGATTGGGAATCAAAGGTGATCCGGGTCTGCGCATCGTCGCCGTGACAGGGATTTCCGAGGTAAGTGAACGGCCCCCATATGGAATCAGAGGAAAAGCACCTGCACGGGTTGGGCGCCCAGCCGGTGGTGCCGGATGTCAAGAGGAAATATCGGCCGCCGGCCTTGAACATGGCGGGGGCCTCGTTGAATTTGCCGGAGAGGATGCGCGTGTAGTGGCCGGAGGGGGCCGTGCCGTCGGCGTCCAATTGGGAGATTTGGAGCGTGCCATTTTCCTCGGAGGAATAAATATGGTACACCCGTCCGTCGTCGTCCTGGAAGAGCGTCATGTCGCGCGCCATTTGGCCGCCTTGAAAATCGCGGCGGCAGACGAGGTCGCCGGGAAATGCAAGGTGAGGAGGAGGGCCGCCATCGAAGAGGTACTGATTCAATTGCGTCTGCTCGGCGGCGTCCAATGGCTTTCGACGGTCGGACGGAAGGTTGTCGGGCCAGACGCCAGCATTGGGGCGGAAGGAGCGCAAAAAGCGATAGGGGCCGGTCGGATGGTCGGCGAGGGCGACGCCGCTGCGGGCGCTCTTGTATCCGTTGTGTTTGAGTTCGAGATGAAACCACATGACGAATTTGCCGGTTCGTTCGTTGAAAATGACCTTGGGGCGTTCCAGGATGCAGCCGCGCTGGATGTCGCTGGCGGGGTCGTCCGAAACGGCCAGGGCGATGCCTTCGTCTTTCCAATTGTAGAGGTCTTTCGACGAATAAACATGGACGCCGACCTGGGCGGAGTTGCCGCGCCTGCCTGCGACCTTGTGCTCGCCAAACCAGTAGTACGTCCCTTCATGGAGCAAAATGCCGCCGCCGTGGGCATTGATGTGGATCCCGTGGTCATCGGGCCAGATTTCGCCGGGATAGAAAAGGTGGCGCGGCGCGGGGGTATCCGCGTGGGAGATCGGGGGCAACAGCATGGCGACAAGGACAATTAGACTACGCAGAAACATAGCGGAGGCTAGCACCGGCTGAAATGGGCCGTCACTTACCTTTTCGGGTAATTGGACTGGGGTTACGCGCCTAAGATGTTGAACCATAAATATTTGCGGTGTTTTTGCCTCCGGTCAAGGCAAAGGAAGGGGTTTGACTGGCTTTGACCGAACCGCCGAGCCTTGATTGGCCTTGATTAGCCTTGATTAGCCTTGATTGACCTTGCCGCCTTGCCTGCATTACACATGGGATAAGTTTCCCATGTTTTAATGGAAAATCAACGAATTTTTGCGAATTTTTGCGATCAGGGGGCTTTGGTCACGCTTTTGATGTAGGCCGCTTCTTTTTCGTCAAAGGGGGCGCCGTCTTTGTTGAGGATGTCGTGGAACCAGATCGCCGGGGCGGCGGTGTAGGTTTTCTCCCAGGAATCCCAGGGGTAAATCGTTTGGGTCTTGCCGGAGACAAAGCCCCAGTTGAAGGCGCCGACATGTTCGGACTTCAAATAACCGAGGATCGGATCGAAGGTGCTTCCGCGAGGACGGGCCATGTATTCGGTGCAGAGAATAGGACGCTGAAAGCGGCGAAGGTTCTGCACGCATTGCTTCATGTCGTCGAGCGGGCCGTAATTGTGAAAGCTGATGATGTCCGAGTGGTCCACGACAAATTGCTCCAGGTCGGAAAGTTTGTTGGCGGGCGCCCAGGGGCCGATCCAAAGGCCGGTGGTGAGGGGCTGAGTAGGATTGATCTCTCGCGCCCAGGCGAATTCCTTTTTCAGGAGGGCGAGGGAGAGGGCCGGCTTATTGGTTGGCTCGAACCGGATGTAGGCGGGATTGTTCATGTTGTCGGGTTCGTTGAAAAGATCCCAGGCGAGGACACGGGGGTCGTTTTTGAAGCGGCCGATGATGTCTTTGACGTAGTGTTTGAGTTTACCCTGCCGCGCGGGATTTTTGAGAATTTCCAGGCCGGGACATTGCACCCAGCCGGAGTTGTGGACATGGGGAGTCGGGGCGCGCTGCGGGCCGGCTTTTGGGAAGGGGTCCCAGCAGGCGTCGAAAAGGACGAACACGGCGGTGATATGATGACGGGCGGCGATGTCGAGGAATTGGTTGATGCGATTGAGATACCCGGCCTTGTCCTCTTCCAACGGCAAATTGTGGAGGAAAACGCGGACGCTGTTGAAGCCGAGCTGCTCTGCCCAGCCTAATTCGCGGTCGATGGTGGCGGGGTCAAACGTGGCGGCCTGCCACATTTCCAATTGGTTGATTGCGGTGCTGGGAGTGAAGTTGCATCCGACGGGCCAGGGTTTGGTTTGATACCATGCGTTGGCTTGTTCGACGGACCATTGCGCGGCGGCGTGCGCACGCAACAGGCAGGCCGCGAGAACGGCAACAATTCCAACGATCACTCGGGTGACTGGCTTCATCCAGCCAGCGTAGCGAATGACGTTCTTAGGTCAAGCGGGGAGCAGTCATTTAGGGGTTTTGCGCCGTTGGGTAGTTGTCGAACTTTGGCGTCGTAGCGGATTTTCCGCGAGCATTGCGTTACGCTCTCGAAGTTTTTCCATTATGGTGAGTTTCTCGTCGAAAGGAAGATCCGCAAGCTCTTTGCGCGTTTTGAGCTTGTCGGCCAGTATCTTGTTCATCATATCGCTCATTTGTTCCCGCCGAAGTAATTATCGCTGACTTTTTTCCAGACTTCAACCAGGTTGTGGCGCGCCAGGATATCGTCCAGCACCCTTTGATCATATTTTCCAAGCTCGATGAAGCTTTCAACCCGCGCAACATCTTTCGTGCGGCCCAATTTTAGGGCGATGGCCATCAAATGCTCCGCCGTCATCACCCACGTCCTGACACCACGGACTTTGGTTTCGACCGCGGCCTCCAAAGCCTCCTTGTTCAGGGCGTTCTCGGTGGGCAAAAACTGAACAAGCCACCCTTTCAGGAAAAGATGCTCACCTTTGGGTTCGGCGCCGAGCGGAGTGAGATAATCGTAAATGGGCTGGAGTGGCGCGAGCGGATTGCCCCTCATGTTCTCGAAGGAAATAAAAATATCAATGTCGAGGGAAGAAGTCGGTTCCAAATAAAATGACGCGCCAACAGCTCCGCCAATCGCATATTTCCCGATGACGCCAGCGTCCTGCATTTGATTGATGATTTGTAGAGTTTTTTCCACTGTGAACCAGAGACGACCATGAACAAAAAATGCTCTTTTTGTCAATGTTTGAACATCATCAACCATTGATATATTGAACCGCCGCCGGATAATCTTGAACCGATGCAATGTGTGCTTCAGTATTGACGGATGAACTCGGAAAGCGGGGCCGACCGCGGGCTTCTTCGGGTAATGATCCTCGGAACGGCATCGGCGTGCGGCGCGATGGCGGCGAGCCTGGAGGCGTTGCGCGCGAGGGCGGCGGGGTTCTATTTCCAAATTACGTGGCGCACGGGCGTGGCTTTCGTGATTGGCACGGCGCTGATCCTTTGGATTTGGCGCATCATGCTCGACGAAAGCGATACTCCGCGCCAGCGGTTCGCCCGACAGCTGGCGAAGACGTTTTTGTTCGCATCGGCGGCGGCGGCGTTTCTGTATCCGCTGCGGTTTGTCCCGAAATCTCAGATGCCGGATATTGCCATTGGACTGGGATTGGCGATTTTCGTGTTGTCGATTATCGGGTTTCTCGTGTGGAAAACCAGGCGGTTTCTGGAAACGGACGAGCAGGAGAACGAGACCAAATAGGAATGGGCGGAAAATCCGGGGCGTCGTTTTGTCTTGAAGCGCCGGGAGGGGTGATTTAGCGATTAGCTCATGCATCGACACTTTTGGCGTGGACGGGTTTTTTCTTTGCTCCTGTTGACATCGCTGTTGGCGCCAGCGGGCTTCGATTTTGCGGCGGACAAGCCGGGGGATTCGGCGAAATCGGAGGATTCCAAGGACTCCAAGGATGGGGACAAGAAAGCCGATGACAAAAAATCCAAGATCAAGAAGTACGACGAAGTCATTACGACGAATGCGGTTACCAAGGTCGGCCTTTTCAGGGTGCATCGTGTCGATGACAAGCTTTATTACGAAATCCCGGTGGAGGCGCTCAATACTGACCTGCTGTGGGTGGTCCAGATTTCCGAAACGACGGAGGGTAGCTCGTACGCGGGGATGCCGGTGGTGGATCGCATTGTCCGGTGGGAATTGCGCGATGACGAAGTGCTTTTGCGGGATGTTCATTATGACATCCGGGCGGACACTTCCGATCCGATTGCGCAGGCGGTGAAGGCTTCGAACCTGGCGCCGATTATTCGAGCGTTTGAGGTCAAGGCTTACGGGAAGGATAAGGCGCCGGTGATTGATGTGACGGACCTTTTTAAGAAGGATGTGCCGGAAATTAGCGCGCGGCGGGCACTTCATTGCGGGGCGATGGATGATCAACGCTCGTTTATCGACGAATTCAAGGCTTTCCCACGGAATGTCAACGTGCGCGTTTTGGCGACCTTCGCGCCGGGGAAGGAGAAGGGCGGCGGGTCGGATGATGGTCCGCAATCCAGCGGGATCACGGCGGTGTTGTGCCATAGCATGGTGAAATTACCGGAAGACCTAATGAAGCCGCGACGATTTGATTCGCGGGTCGGATTCTTTACCGAGGCGTTCACGGATTATACGGACCGCGAGGAGCCGGAGGCGGAAACCATCCAATACATCCTTCGCTGGCGGCTGGAAAAGAAGAACCCGGACGCGAAGGTTTCGGAGCCTGTCAAACCGATTGTTTTTTACGTGGCGCGCGAAGTGCCGGAAAAATGGAAGCGGTATGTCAAGGAGGGCATCGAGGATTGGGAGCCGGCGTTCGAGGGGGCGGGATTCACCAACGCGATCTTCGGCAAATATGCGCCCGACCCCAACGAAGATCCGGATTGGGACGTGGAGGACGCGCGCATCTCCAGCATCCGGTGGCTGCCGTCGGACATCGAAAACGCTTTCGGGCCGCAGGTCCATGATCCGCGGACGGGTGAAATTCTCAGCGCGGACGTGCGGATTTATCACAACGTTCAAAAGCTTGTTCGCGATTGGTATTTCGTGCAGGCGTCGCCGAATGATCCGCGCGCGCAGCACCTGCCGTTGCCGGACGATTTGGAGGGGGAATTGATCCGGTTCGTCGTGGCGCATGAAGTGGGGCATTCGCTTGGGTTTCCGCATAACATGAAGGCTTCGTCGAGCTATTCCATTGAGCAACTCAGGAACCCGGAATGGACGAAAAAGAACGGCACGGCGCCTTCGGTGATGGATTATGCGCGCTACAATTATGTGGCCCAACCGGGGGACGGGGCGGGATTGCTGCCGAAGGTGGGGCCTTACGATTACTTCGCGCTCAATTGGGGCTACCGGCAGTTTCCCAAAGGCGCGGATGAGAAGGCCGAACTTGAGGAGCTGGTGAAGGTGCAGATCGACCAGCCGATGTTCCGTTTCGGAGGGCCAAACGCGGACGTGGATTCGACGCAGCAGACGGAGGACTTAAGCTCGAACGCCGTCGAAGCGACGCGGCTGGGCTTGCTGAATCTGGAGCGTGTCGCGGGTTACCTGGTCAAGGCGACGAGCAAGCCGGGCAAGGACTACGAATTGCTGTCCGACGAATACGATTCCCTGCTGGGGCAGTGGAGCCGGGAAATGGGGCACGTGGCCAACGTGGTGGGAGGGGTGGAGGAGATCAACCTGTATTACGGCGACGCCACGCGGCGATATTTTCCAAACTCGGCGGCGTACGAGCAGAAGGCGGTGAATTTTCTGATTGACAATGCGTTGACGCGCCCGGCTATTTTTCTTGGCGACGACGTTGTTTCCCGGCTGACGGCGGAAGGGACCGCCCAAAGGGTGCTGAACGCGCAAAGCGGAGTGCTGCGGAATTTGATTTCGAGCCAGCGTATCGATCGCCTTGCGGAGATTGAGCAGACATCGACCAATGCGACGTATGGGCCGGCGAAACTTTTTGCGGACCTGCGCGGCGGGATTTTCCACGAACTGACCGGCAACCCGGTGAGCATCGACCTTTATCGGCGCAACCTGCAACGCGCGTATATCGACATGCTTGCCTCGAACCTCAAGAACCCGGCGGCAAACTCGGACTTGCCGGCATATTCGCGCGCCGAATTGGAAGCGATCCGCGCATCAATCCGGAAAACCGATGGCGTTCGGATCGAGCCGGTGAGCGAGATCCATTTGAAAGACCTGACGGCGCGCATCAGCCGGGCGCTTGATCCTCGGCTGCCGATTGAGCAGTAAACGGGGTCTCAGCTTCGCCCAGATTCGAATTACGGCTTTGTGCCGATCTCCTTGGCGAATTCGGGGTTCGCGCGCAGTGTGGCGAAATAGGGGTCCTGGAACACGTGATCGCGCAGGTTGACCATCTTTGGGTTTTTGGTCATTTCCGCAACGTTCAGCGGGAAGCATTTCTTGAGGGAGGCGATTGCCTGTGATGTTTCGCCGCGCTGGGCCTGGATGATGGCGAGATTGTATAACGCCTCGGAACTGGCCGGCTCGGCATTGACAAGCCGTTGGATTGCCTGCTCGCTCTTGGCCATCTGGCCGACGCGCAAATATCGGTCGGCAAGGGCCATCAAAGTATTCACATCGTCGGCGGGATTGGCGAGGACGCGGTCCAGGATTATAACGGCTTTGGCATTTCCCAGGCGCTGATACATGTCCGCCGCGTTGAGGAGAACGGAGGGTTCTGAGCCGGCGAAGTTGACGACTTGATCGAGCATCTGCAAGGCTGCGTTGGTCTGCCCGGTTTCGACGGCGCGCTGAATCTGGGTAAACGCGGCCCTGACCTGGTCGTTGGGCGCGGCGGACTTGCTGCGGGTCAATTGATCGACCCAATCGTCGATTTGCTGGTTGTAGGGGTCGAGTTTCTGGCAGGTCTTGAGGATGTCGAGCGCGTCGTCAATACGATTTTGCTGCAACAGGAGGTCCATGAAATGAAACACCGCCTCCGGGCTGTACGGGCAGTAGGCGAAGGCCTGCTTGAAGGCGAATTCGGCTTCCTTGGTCACACGCGCGCGCTCGGCGGGGATGTGGGAGTTTTGCGGACGGGAGCGCCATTGGTAAATGCTGGAGCCGATGGAGCTGCGCAGTTTGGAAAAGGCCTTTTGCCCGTCGTCGTCGCGGATGAATTTGCGGTCGCCCGTGAAGCCGGAGAAATCGTGGCGGAGATAGACCTTCTCGGCCCAGTCGCAGACTTGCTTGACGGAGGTGTCGTAGGTGATCCAGTTGCCAACGGTGCGGCGGGAAAATTGGCTCCAAAAGGCGTGGTCCCTGTCAATTATATCCTGCGTCAATTCGGGCACTGGATGGCGGTTGATTTTCATGATGACGCCGAAGGGGGTCAAATAGGGATACATCCAGTCCAGCGGGAAACTTTCCTCGACGTAGAATTCGTGGTCGGGATTGTCGTCAAAAATAACTTTTGTGAGCAATCCGTTGATGCTCATGACGGCGACCTGGCCGGAAACCTGGACGCGGCCGTTATCGACGTGAACGTCCTCGCCGGGTTTGATTTGTTTGGGTTCGTTGGGGAATTCGCTGTCGTGCTGGAGGCGGCGCTGGGCATCCATGAGATAGTCGTTGAAGCAGTTCTGGGAATCCTCGGCGCTGGGCATGATGATTTCCGTATCGGGATAGACCCCGCCGAGGCTGCGTGTGATGTCTCCCGGGTAGGCTTCTTCGAGCATGCGCCGGTTGAGGCGGATGATGTTGTTTTGGCCGGCGGTGGTCGATTGCACCAGGAGCGGGGCCGCTTTTTCAATCAGCAACGGGAGCTTGATGTCGTGAAAGCGATTGGAGTTATAGAGGTTGCCATCGCCGACGACCTTATTGAGATCGGTGGAGAGGGCCTTGCGCAGAGCGGATTCGTCTGTGCCGGAATCGACCAAATGCTGGGTTTCGGGGCTTAACTTGCTGTAGAGGTAGCTGGAGAGGGCGGTTTGGTGATCGCTCTTGCGCAGATCGGCGGCAAGGGCCTGGGGCTTGAGGATTTGATCGGGGGTGAACCATGAGGTGCTCGTGCGGCGGGTTTTTTCCACCCTGGCGCCGATGCCCTCAAAAAGATCGTCCAGTGGCGCCAGCCAGCGGCTCGGGCCGTGGAAAATACTGGGAAGGGAGCCGGAGAGAAAATTCTGGAAAAACGGCGGGTCGATTTGCGCGCTACGATTGTATTGCGCGCGGATGTAATCGAGGTACGTGTTATCGGCGAGGGCGTTTTGGGTGATGATATAGACGTCGCGCCGGTCGTAATTGGTGTCCTGCGCGGGTTGGCAATCATGGGGGATGAAACTCTCGCAAAATATAGTGTACGTTGGGCAAAAGCGGCCGGGGTCCGTGCCGCCAAAGAGGATGGCGTCACGCGCCATTTCGGGATACACCATCGCGCCGTAGGGTCCTTTGGCGGCGGCGTCGCGGAGTTTGGCGTCGTAGGTGAGTTGGTTGTCCGGGCCGACGAAGGGCGGGGTAAACATGTCGTGGCCGAACCAATAACCGAACCAGTGATTGCGCTGCTCGCTGTGGAACCAATGGGTCATCCCAGAGTAAAGCGGGAACAGCGCGAAAAGCCCCAGCGTCAACGCGAGCGGAGCGCGTTGCCGGTAGAGGAGCAATGCGGCGGTGAAAACCAGCGTCATGACCAGCAGCATGAGGGAGGCGATTACCGGCAGGCCGTATTGGTCGTGGGCGAAGGCTTGCGCAATCCAGTGCGGCAAATCCGCCACGGAGATGTCGCCATTGAGGCCGAAGAAATTCTCCGAGGTGATGGTGTCCAACGCATACAACGCCAGGGCAATGGCAATGCCGCCGCCGACATATCCCCAGCGGCGGAATTTCTGGTAGTTGGTGGCCATGAACGCGGCGGTCAACGCCAGGCCGTAGCCGATCAGAAGGGCGACGATTGCGTGAGAGGCGATGAAGAAGACTTTGACGAGGTCGGCCGTTTGGCGGTCGCGTGTGGGATTGAGAAAGATGGAGAGCAGGACGCCGAGAAAAGGGTAGATGGAACCGACTGTGATGAGCCAGGCGCGTTCGCGCTTTTGCATTCGGAAGATGAATAGAAACGGCAACAACGCGAAGAACATCGCCACCCAGCTAAAGGCATCGGCGACGCCATGCACCAACATGCCCAACTCCGTCAGAAAATGGCCTGGGTCGTGGAAAATATCGGTGGGGTTGATCTTGTCGTATTGGCCGCGACTGATGGCGTGCCAGAAACCTTCGACGGTGCGGGGATAGCCCCATTCCATGGGGGGATTGGTCATGCCGGCAATGGCCTCGTAGAAATAGAAGCCGGCTCCCACGAACCATAAAAGACCCATGATGATGGTCGATTTCCATTCGGTCATCAGGCCGGTGGTCGCAATGGTCAGATAGATGCAGGCGACGATGGAGCCGATGCCGATGGCGTTGAAGATGGTAAAGACCATCGGCGTGGTGGCGTCGAAAAAGCCGACCATGTGATTGGCCTTGGCGATGAGGCCGACAAAATAAAAAATGGAGTTCCAGCAAAACATGTCGCGGCCCAACTTTGGCTGGCGGGCGGCGATGCCGATTTCAATCCCCAAGGCGGCGAGGGTGAGGGTTTGATGGATGGTGGCGCAGACGCCGAAGAAAAACATTCCCGTGTAGAGGTAGCCTCGCTGGTGCGGCGCGTAGATCCAACGCATCAGGCAAAGCAAGACGATCATCAACCACGGCACGCCGAAGAGCGAAATGCGGTTGATGACAACCGACTCCTTCCACATGGAGCTTCCCAGGGCGAGCATCAAGCCCGCGGTAATGCCCGAGACCATGCAAATGGCGTTTTCCCATTTGCCGCGCATATTCTTCAATTCCTCGATGCTCTCCATCAGCATGCTGCTGCCGCGGGAAACCATGAACGCCAGCACGCCGCAGCCCATCGCCGCGGTGGAGGCTTCGGCCAGTGCGACGCGCCAGGCGATGTTTTTGAAGGGGACCAGCACCGTCCACAACCATGTATAAATGGTCCAGAACGGATAGCCGGGCGGATGGGGAATGCCGGCATAATAAGAAGCGGTGCAGAGTTCGCCGGAATCCTCGAGCGTCACTTCGGGCGCGAGGCAGATGAAATAAACTATCCAAACCAGGGCGAAGGTGATTATCAGCGTCAGCCAATCAATGCGCCGGAACAGGGGAGGCACCGGGCCGGGTGCGGGCGGGGGCGCGGGAGTGGCGGGTTTGGCAGGGGCGGCAGCGGCTTGCGGCGCGCCTTGAGGCGGTCGAGGCTTAGAATTCATTATTTGTAAATCGCTTGATGTCGCTAGTAATCACCTAAACGACACCGAAAGCGGCCAATCTGTATAAAATCGTTCGCCCGAATGGGCAATGACGAAAATGAACGATTTTTTTGGCGGGACTTGGCTTAGTTCTTAACGATTATTACGTTGAACGTTGTCCCCGCTGAGATAGCAGTGAGGTCATCGTAGTAGATCGTCCAATTGGACCCGTTGTACCAGACGCTGAAAGGGTGTGTCAGGTAGGTTCCTGGACCCCCCTGCGCATTGAAGAGATGCGTTGCAATGAGGATGGCATTGGGGTCCTCGTCGCAAATCGAGTTATGAATAGTTGTAATGTAACTGGACGTATTGGCCGCGGTGGCGTACTGGATGAACGCCGCTGTGCTCGTATTCGTCCCCGCGCCGGAAACATGAATGGCGCCGCCGCCAACCGTCAATGCTGATCCAGTGCTGCTGTAAGTGTAAACTCCAGTGCCGGAATAGGTCCCAGCCTCCACACCGGTGCCGGTGCCCGAGTACCCATACACTCCCAGACCGCCGGGAGTATAACCATACACACCATATCCGGAGCCTGCCTGCGAACCATAAACACCAATGCCAAGAAAGTTGGTCCCATTATTCTCGCCATAAACACCCGCCGAATCACCACCCGGCGAGGTGGACTCCACAACGCCATAGACCGCATTGGCGCTGCTGTCAGTCGAATACGTAACGCCTTGCACGCCAGCCGAAGATCCTGTGGTCCCGTAATGGATGCCGCTGACGCCAATGGCACTGGTTGAGGAGCCATCAACTCCATCGCCGGTGCCGCTTGCCCCGACCACTCCAGAGCCGCTTCCACTGTCGCCATAGACACCATATCCCGATGTAGCGGTGCCATACACTCCCCAGCCGCTGCCAGCCTGCGAACCATAAACACCGATGCCAAGACCGTTCGTCCCGTTATTCTGACCGCGAACAGCAGCCGAAAACCCTCCTGGCGATTGCGAACTCACCACGCCATAGACCGCATTCGCGCTGCCAGAAGTGGAATAGGTCGTGCCTTGCACACCCGCCGCGGTTCCAGTGGCGCCGTTATAGGCTCCGCTAACGCCGACGTCGCTCTCCGAGCTGCCAAACACACCGTAGCCACTAGAACTTCCACCTATCACGCCATATCCCGATCCGCTGTAGCCGTACACCCCATAGCCGGATGGCGTGTAGCCGTAAACACCGTAGCCACTCCCTGCCTGTGAACCATAAACACCAATCCCATCGTAAGCGGTGCCACTATTCACGCCTAAAACACCCGCCGAATCCGGGCCGGGATTTGTCGAAATAACCAATCCATACAACCCGTTCGCGCTCCCATCAATGGAAGCTGTCGTCCCTTCCACCCCAGCCGCTGTCCCATTGGTCGCCTGGTGCGCCCCGCTCACACCGACCGACGCCGCGGAAGTCCCGATAACCCCATCCCCCGTATTTCCGCCTCCTACGACACCAGTCCCGGAGGTGGCGCTATAGCCATACACGCCATAACCACTCGGCGCCGTTCCGAAAACGCCCCATCCCGAGCCATTCTGGGTGCCGTACACTCCGATTCCAAGGCCACCAGTGCCGTTATTTACCCCGTAAACACCAGCGGAATAGCCGCCCGCCGAACTGGAACTCACCAACCCGTACACTCCGACGGCGCCGCCCGCCGTCGAGGCCGTCGTTCCCTCGACGCCTGCGGTGGCGCTTGTGGTTGAAGTGACATTGCCCAGTACCGCACCTCCCGTTGAACTCTGGTTTGCCTGGATTATAGGAATGGCTGTTGCCCCGCTGAGGTCCAAAGGCACCGGAATTGTAGTCGTCGTCAAAGTGCCGGTTATTTGCGTGGCCTGCACGGACCCATCCACGTTCTCGGCGGTGATGGCATATGGCGTCGGGGTCAATTCCTGTCGCGGCGCCAGCGTCATATAAGTTCCAACACCATTGGTGCGGGTCGCGATTTGCAGCCAAAGCGACGTTCCATCGAAGACCGAGCCAAAGTCGATGGTGACCGTAAACAAACCGTTTGTGACGCCGACCCCGGTCGCCGGGACAGTCGCGCCGGTTTGGGCGCCGCCCGTGACTGCGTTGTAAAGCGCAAACTGAAAATCGTAGAATCCATTCGCATTCGCGCCCGAACTGGTGAGTCGGCCCTGGTAAGTAAACGCGGTTCCTTGCGCTTGACATCTTGAGAACGGACCGCCGGCCACGGCCAAAAGCGCAATGAATGCCAAGTATTTAAGCATTTGATGGATAGAGAGACGGTGGGTACCTGTGGAAAGGGCCGCCGCCCGGCTTGGGCATTTTGACGTATTCATAATGGTTTTTGTGTATTGTCGTCATGAACGCAGTAGAATGCTGCATGAATTGCGTGTTTGAATTTGGTTTCGCAACTCTACTGGTTCGCCGGACGATAGAAATTCACGCCTCGAAAGTCAACCTAAATAACGACATTTCCGAACGCCATCTTCGGATTCTTTTATTTTGAATTTCGCTTTTTTCCGTGTCGTCCAATTTTCGTGCCTCGTTCCGCAGCCAAAAATTCTGAGACGCGCTCCTGCAATTCCCTGACATCTTTGTGGGGTTTTTTCTAAAGTTTTTGAGTAAGAATCCCGAATAAAAGTCTAAGGGTTTTGGTCTAATTATCGATGAGGCGAATGAGAACAATCCTGAAAAATATCTCCTCCTTAACGTCTGTTATTGCGGTGGTTGCGATCTTGACGGCAACCCCGTCCTTCGCAATCGGCACGTTTATTAAAGTCTCGCCCAAATCGGGCGGGGAAGGCATCCAAAAGGCCCTTGATAATGCGCCTCATGGGGCCGAAATTGTTTTGGAGGCGGGAACCTATGTGGTTCACCAGCCGGTGATTCTTGACCGCGACGGCGAAACGTTGCGCGGGGCAGGGTCGGCGACGGTTCTTTATCTGGCCGACAATGCAAATTGCCCGGTAGTCGTTCTTGGATCGCCCGTGGATAAGCCGGGCGGGCCGGTGGAGGGGTTGTCGCTTTCGGATGTCGTGATTGATGGGAACCGTAAGCACCAGAAGACTGAAGTGTGGCGTTCGCTCCACCAAGGAGGCTTATACAATAATGGCATCGACGTTTGGAATGTGGACGGAGTTTCGGTAAAGGGAGTAGTTTGTTGCCGATGCCGGTCCGGGGGGTTGGTATCGACGGCGAGGACGCGGCGATTGGTCGTGAGCGATTATACGGCGTTCGATAACCAGTTTGATGGGTTGGCCTGTTATTTCACGGAGGACAGCAAGTTTAGCAATTTGGATTTGCACGATAACCTGGGCGCGGGGATTTCCCTTGATCTGAACTTCAACCACAACGTCATCGACGGCGCGGTTTTAACGGCGAACGATCTGGGGGTCTTCATGCGGCATTCTCGGAACAACACTTTTCAGGGGATGACCATTCGCAAGAGCCGGCATCATGGCGTATTCATGGCGCAGGCCATGCAGGGGTTACGGATGTGTCCCGGCACGGAATGCACGGGGAACATTTTCGAAAAGCTGCTCGTGACGAATTGCGGGGGCGACGCTTTCTTGGTCAATGACGCCTCGTGTATCAGCAATACGATTTGCAGCAGCCAGTTTTTGGATAACGTGGGCGGACTTAGCCAGGCTCATACCAACCCGGTGACCATTCGAGATCTTGTGGAGCGCGATGTTCCAACAAAGATCAGCGCCGTGGAGCCGGTGATTCGCCCGTCCGCCGATCCTGCGACGATCCGGGCTGTGAAGAATCTGTAACCCGCAATTAGCGGCAATTACCAGCAATTACCTGAAGCGAATCAGGTTGGCGGTAATCACGGTTTTGCGGAGCGGTTCTCCCCAGATGACACCCCCTGTGGCAACCACGACCGAACCGTTGCGGACGGTATTTTCATTGGAGATGAGGGCGGCATCGGCATGCTGTTCGCGGACGGATTTCGCAAGATTGTCTTCACTGTCGGTCGTCACAGCGCCGAGGATCGCGTAAGGACGCGGCGGATATTGGCCGGGCGGGTAAAGGGTCGCTTTATCCACCACTTTGACGTAACCACCAGGGCCGGTGGTCCAATTTTGTTGAGCCCCCACATAGGGGGAAAAAGTATAACCGGCCCCACAGCCACAAAGACCGAGCATCAGCAGAGCCGGAACAATCATCTTAATAGAGCGTGTCGTTTTCACGAAAACACGTTAACCCGATGTCGTGGGATTGACAAGGGGGGAAGAAAACGGGATCAATCCAGGCCGAGGGTCTTGCGACCGTCGGCGGTGATCATGGATTGATGCCAGGGCGGGTCCCAGACAATTTCGACTTCGGCATCTTCGACGCCTGGAATGTAAAGCAGCTTCTGGCGGGCATCGGCTGCAATGACCGTGCCCATCCCGCAACCCGGCGCCGTCAGGGTCATCTTGACCAATACCTTGCTGTTGCCGCTGGGCAAAGTTTCCAGGTGAAGATCGTAGATCAAACCAAGATCGACAATATTGACGGGAATCTCCGGGTCGAAACAGGTCTTGAGAGTGCTCCAGAGCTGCTTTTCGTCGGCGGGGCCGCTGGATTCGGGGCGCTTGCAGACTTCCTCCATCAAACTGCTGCTTCGCTCGACACCCAACGCATCGGAATCCTGCGCGGAGACGCGAAACAAACCCTCGGCGGTGTGGATGGTGTAATTTCCGCCGAGGGTCTGAACGATGTCAACAATACTGCCGGCGGGAAGCGTGACGGTGTTGCCGAGGGGGATTTGCACCGCTTCGCAGTCGCGGCTCAGTGTCAATGTGTCGTTCATTGGGTGGAAAGTTTATAGACGATGGACTGGCGGTAGGTTTGACCGGGCTTGAGAACGATGCTCGGAAAATTGGGGTGGTGGGGAGCATCGGGAAAATACTGGGGTTCGAGACAAAAGGCGGAGCGGCGCTGATAGGCGCGGCCGCCTTTGCCGACGATGGTGCCATCGAGGAAATTGCCGGTGTAAAACTGGACGCCGGGAAGGTCCGAAAAAACTTCCAAAATCCTGCCGCTCGCCGGGTCCTGTGCGCAGGCGATGCGGTCCAGCCGGCCTATCGGGTGATTGACCACATAGTTGTGATCGTAGCCGCGGCCCAATTTCAGTTGCTCATCGTCCTGCTCGATGCGGGCGCCGATAGCGGTTGGTTGGCGGAAATCAAAAGGGGTGCCCCGCACCGGCCTGAGTTCGCCGATGGGAATGAGGGCGGAATCGACGGGGGTGAAGCGATCGGCCTCAATTTGCATTTGATGGCCGAGAATGTCGCCCTGGCAGGCGAGATTGAAATAGGAATGCTGGGTGAGGTTGACAATGGTGGGCTGGTCGGTGGAAGCGACAAAATCGAGGCGCAAACTGTTGTCGTCGGTCAGCGAGTAAGTCGCTTTGACGTCGAGATTGCCGGGATAGTGTTCCTCGCCGTCCTTGCTCAAATAAAACAGTTCGAGGGCCGGGCCGGTGGCGGTGCGGGCCAATGTCGGCTGCCAGATGACTTTGTCAAAACCCTTCAGGCCGCCGTGCAGGGAATTGGGGCCGTTGTTGATGGCAAGCGAATAGCTGGCGCTTTCGAGTGTAAAATGGCCGTTGGCGATGCGGTTTGCGCAACGGCCAACGAGAGCGCCGAAGTAAGGGTTTTTTTTAAGATAACCGTCCAACTGATCGTAACCCAGGACGATGTCTCCCAGATTTCCGTTGCGGTCCGGCGCCGTAAGGGAGACCAGGATCCCGCCGTACGTGCAGATGCGCGCTTCAACGCCGCCGCTGTTTTTAAGTGAATAAACGGCCACGGGAGTGCCGTCCGGCATGGTGCCAAACGGCGAGCAAGTGATGCCGTTGGGGCTTGACTTCGAATTTTGCATTGCTTTGGTACTTAATGCGACGACGGGCAATGTCAAGCGGCAGAATTAACGGTTGGGCGTTTCCCCGCGGACCCAGAGATCGCTGTGCAGCAACCCCCATTCGAAAGTCTCGCGCTGTCTGAGAAGAAAACCATGCCGTGCGAGGAAATTGTCGGGAGGCGTGAGTTTCGAAGCGGGCAGGCCCGTGGCCCAACGGAAGAAGAGGTACATCATTTCGAGGATGGCCCGGGCGCGCCATTTGGCGGGACCGGCGGGCGGTTCCTGGAAATCCGCCAGAAGCCAATTGGCGCCCGGAGCGGCGATGGCGGCCAATTGGGCCGAGACGCGGTCGAGTTGATCCGGGCGAAAACAATCGAGCACAAAATGCGTGGCGATCAAGTCGTAGGCCCCGGGCGCTTTCCATTTGAGAACATCGGCGTGGACGAATTCAACGCGCGCGCCGGCAAGTCCCGCGGCGTTAAGCCGATCCCTTGTGGCTTCCAACATCCGGGCGCTGGCATCGACGCAAGTGCAATGGACGTTTGGGTGCGCTTTCAGCAGGGCGGCGACGAATGGTCCGTGGCCCTCGCCGACGACCAGCGCGCGATGCGGCGCGGGAATCGCGGGTAAAAAAGCGGCGCGGCATTTCTGTAATTTTTTCCCGGCGAGCAGCCATTCCATCCAGCGGTAATGCGGGGCGAGCCAATCGAAATCGGCCGCGTCCGTCGCCGGTCGGGAATAGGCCAGGC